>JAISZI010000028.1 GCA_031269335.1 Puniceicoccales bacterium | reverse complement strand
CTCTCTGGCGGAAAAACGCTGCGAGCAGACGCCTTTGGCTACATCCCGCAACCCTCGCAAAGCGGGACATATGACTTCTTTACGCTCATGTCGGGATTGGACACGATAGGAATGAATATAAACGCCATGATAGGAAGCACCGACCGCGAGAAAGGCGAAGCACTCGCCCTGCTAATTTTCAATCAAAATGAGTTGGAGATAATGAACAGCCGCTTCAGTTTGTTTTTCACGGTGGGAGGCAATCTCATGCTCGAACAAACCAGCTACACCGGCATCCCCGAACCCGCCACCTACGGCCTCTTTTCCGGCGTATTTATAGCGGCGTTCGCGCTAATCGGCCGCCGCCGAAAACGTCGCCTGGCTGCAGCAGCATGATGTGGCTTGCGGGCAGATAAGGAGAGGAAAGAGGGGAGAGGAAAGAGGAAAGAGGGGAGAGGAAAGAGAAAAGAGGGGAGGGGGAAAGAGGAGATGGAGAGCCTTCCGCCGTTTACGGCGAGAACCTATGTCGGCGCAAGTGCTGTGCGAGCCGCTCACGGCGGGGGCTATTTCTTGAGCGATATTCACTTTTAGAGGAGGAACCACAGAAGGCACAAAAACACAAAAGGTAGGGGTGCTGTAGTCCAGCGTTCACGGCGAGGGTGGTGGCATCCAGCCCCAAAGGGGCGGCTCTAATGTAGCCCAGGGCAGCGCCCTGGGAAAGAGGGAGGAAAGAGTGGAGGAGTGGAAAGCCCCAACGGGGCGGCCCTAACATAGCCCAGGGCAACGCCCTGGGTATTCGCCAACCCCACAAACCATAGCCCCAACGGGGCGGCCCCATTCCATCCCAGGGCGTTGCCCTGGGCTACCGTCAGGATGCGCTGTTGGCGCGGGGCTTTCCTCTCCTCCCTCTTTCCTCTTTCCTTCGTCGTTTCGTCGTGTTGCCGCTCGCGCCTTCGCTTTTGCCGATATAGACTGCTTTTGCCGTTGCCGTTACAGTAGCGGTGCCAGAAAATGTTGTGTTGTTGCTGGTAGTGTCGCCGATTATCCAGTCCGTTTGCGAAACAAAATTCAGCGCGCCGGACAAGCACGTCGCAGCCCCAAACTTCCACAGGCGATTCATGTCAATTTTGTGCCGAGGATGAAGGAGAGGAAAAGCAGAGCCGGCGGGAGGAGGAAAAACCAAGATTTTCTGCGGCGTTTGTCTCCAAAAGGAAGTACTAAAAATAAAGTCAGCATGAGCAAAGTCGTCACCCCGCCGATCCACGGGGCGCGGTATTCTATCGACAACGCCATCCCGGGAATGCGCGAGAAACTCCGAACGACCGCGCCAAGGAACCATAAATTCCAACTCGCAAGCCAGTTAAACGGCAGGGCAAGTGAACCAAGCCCCAGCACGCCAAGGATGATGCTTGTAAACCCCAACCACATTACCGGAAAACACAGTGGCACAACGACAAGATTTGCTAACAACGACCCCGCCGAAAACACTCCGAAATTTGACACTACCAAGGGTGCGCCCGCCAGCGACGCAGCAACACCGATGCCGAAACTTCCCGTCAGCCAATCTTTTGCGCGAAATACAATCCGTCGCCATCCCCTTCGCATGTCCTGAGTAAGATCATCCCACGGACTCCATTTTTCGTTTAAGTATCTGCCCAGCGGGATGCCGTAAAAAATGAGTGCTCCTACGACCATATAAGAAAGCTGAAATCCAACATCGAGCCACAATTCCGGTTCCCAAAATAAAACCGCCGTAGCGGCGAGCACCCATCCTGCCCCCGGACCGCACTGGCGGCTCACAAGTCCGGCGGCTAAAATACAGCCTGCCATTAACCATGCCCGCAATGCCGCCGCCGATCCGCCGGTTATCATCACAAAAATAAACATTACGACAATGACCCAGATTCTCCACGGGGCGTCGGGAACACGCAAGAGTCGTCCAATGTAGAACAACATCGCCGCAATAATGCTCACGTGCAACCCGCTCACAGAAAATAAATGCATCGTTCCTGTGCGCACAAAATCATTTCGCATTTCCCGCGAAATACCCGCCGTTTTACGCAGTAAAATAGCGGCGTGTAAATCCGCCGATTCCGGTCTCTCTTCCATTCCATTTCGTAAAACGCTTTCCAACGCATCCCGCTTGCGCGCACACCAAAGAAAAAACATCGACGGCTCCGCTTCCACTTGCGCCAATTCTGCGCGTGTTAACACCATTTTCACACGGCGTCCCTCCAAATAACGCAAAAAATTTTCCCGCGAAGCAGCGTCCTGTTTTATTTCTTCCGCTGAAACCGCCGACTTGCCTGCGGCAGGGCGCCACGGTCGCGCCAATTCTCGCCGCACCGTGTCGAGCACTCCCGTCGCGGTGAATACCGTATTACGCTCCAATAGTATTTCTGGCAGCGGTTTGCGCAATTGACAATAGATGTCGCATCCTACGAGTTCGGGCAGGAGTGCCGGTGCTTTAATGACACGTGCGACGCCGCTTATTGTTTTGTTGTTTTCCTTTGGTGTAAAGACTTGTTTCCACCTCAAACTTAGCGAGGCTTCGCGCGGTGGAAGCCCCTCCCAATTCACGAGAGGTTTCACTTGTGCTGCGAAAATTAGCAGCCCGACTCCTGCCGCGCCGAATAGATACGAGACCGCCCAAAGCCGCTTCCACTCCGGGCGTGTGAACGACAACACTGCCGCACTGCCGCCACCGAGGAGCATCAACACCGCCCCGATCCACGGTGCGTGCAGGTCGAAATAGAAACAAATTGTGTCAACTGCCGCAATCGGTGTGAGCAGCCACAATAACGGTAGATGCCCGCGCCGATTTGCCGGTGTTGTGTTGTCGTCGTTATCCTTCGGAATATAAAATTCAATGTGGTCTGAAGAAGCCATTTTTTTGAAAACTTCTTCAGGGTGACCACTATGAAAAACTCGTTAAACCGTATAATTGCGGCGGGCGCGGATCACCTATTAACCTATGAAACCGCGCCACTGGTTGCTTCCGTTTTTTTCTCTGTGTTATTTATTTTCAATTTGAACTGCTGGGTCTTTTCGGTTCTGTATTTATCCAATCGCGGGGAGTAAGTTTTTACATCAATTTCTTTTTTGGTGAAATCGATATCAATAATGCGCAGCCATCCGTCGTCCGGCTTGCTTCCTTTTGTTCCGCTTTGATAATTAGCGAGCATTTGATAAACTTCATTTCCATGTATTCCGCGACTGGTTAGACGGCCTGCTCCACCATTATAGATGATATGTCCTGAAAAAACGAACATCATATCTTGGTGGAGGCTGACGAATTTTTTCCACATCATTTCACCGTTGTTTCGTGCTTTGTCTCCCGTTTGTTTTTCCAAGTTTTTCGGGATTCCCGGGTGACCTGTCTTCAGGCGGGTGTTGTCGCTGAACATATAGGCGTGTGTGTTGACGATTATTTTGTGATTCGGGTGTTGTTTTGCGACTTCGTTCGCCCATTTCAGCACTTTGCTTTGGGGAAGAAATTCGAGTGAAAAAACCAGCCATTTGTGTCCACCGGCGTTGAAAGTTTGCCAGATATTATCCATTTTACCTTCTTCAAAAGCACCGCCAAAGCCGGGTTTTTTGCTGTATTTTTTGTAAGGGAAAAACTTGTTAAAGTCAGGAGATTTATCGTGGTTTCCGAGGACGATGGAATAGGGTATTTTCTCGTCGAGCTGGGACATTGCTTTGCGGGCGACTTTCCATTCTTTTGAGGAGTTGCCGTCTGTGATGTCTCCTTGGTGGAGGACGAAATCAATGTTGTCAGCGTTTTTACTAATCCACTCTGTTTGTGAATAGAAGACGTGGGGGAAAGCACGTGCGTAAGTTTGCGTGTCGGGCATCAGAACGAGGCGGACTGTGTTATCGGAACGCCCGGTCAGGTTGGCGGACAGGGAGCCGAGGAGGAGGCAGAAAAGGATGAGCTTTTTCATGTTTGTAAGGGCGAGGAGGGGAACCGGTAGTTAAGGCGAGGGCAAGCGATTTTTTTTGAGTATTGCGCGGGGGGCGAGGGGAGGGCAGGGTCGCACCCTTTTTTCTTCGATGCTCTATTTTTTGAAAGACCTTGAAACGTTTTGGGGACCGTTCCGGCTGTTTGAATACCAGACTTTCCGTGCCATGATGGCCGGGACGACGGCACTTGTGGGCGGTTTCCTTGTTGCACCGTGGTTGTTGCGAAAGTTGGACAATCTCCGTCAGCCCGAACGGGAGGCGGCGCTTATGGGGGAGGATATTGTGAAAAAGGGCGTGCAAGTGCCGACGATGGGCGGGTTTCTCGTGCTGTTGCCTGCGATGTTTGCGGTGTTTCTCTGGGTGCGTTTCAACGTGCAGGTTGCCGCCGTGATCATCGTTTACTTGGGCATGAGTGCGGTTGGGTTTGTCGATGATTACCTGAAAATTCGCAAAAACGACAGTGCTGGGCTTTCGGAGTGGGCGAAAATGGCTGGGTTAGTGGCGGCGGCGTTGCCGGCGGTGGTGTTGCTCTTGGCGACTCCGGGGGCGCAGGCGGCGACGATCGAAATTTGGGTGCCGTTTCTCAAAGTGGCGGCGTTGTCGGCGGATGCTTTGCCGTTGTGGCTTGGTGCGGCGGTGGCAGTGGTGTTTTTTTGCGTGGTGACGACTGGCGCGAGCAATGCGGTGAATTTTACGGACGGGCTGGACGGTCTTGCTATCGGGTGTGTGATCGCCTCGATGCTGACTTTTGGGTTGGTGGCGTATTTATCCGGGCACGCGGTGTTTTCGAATTACTTGAACATCAGCCACGTGAATGGTGCCGGGGAGTTGGCGGTGTTGTTAGGGGCGGTGATTGGCGGGGCGATGGTTTTTCTTTGGTATAATGCCGAGCCGGCGCAGGTTTACATGGGCGATTTGGGTGCGTTGGGTCTCGGGGGGCTGATCGGGGCGGTGGCGTTTGTCACGAATCACCCGTTCTTGTTAGTCATTGTCGGTGGGGTATTTGTGGTGGAGGCGATGTCGGTTATTATCCAGCGTGTCTATTACAAGCACACGAAGCGCAGGGGCGAGGGGCGGCGGATATTTAAGATGACGCCGATTCACCACCATTTTCAAAAGGAAGGGTGGGCGAACTCGAAGATCGTGGTGCGGTTCTGGATGCTTGCGCTTTTGTGCGGCATTGTCGGGCTGGCGACGTTGAAGTTGCGTTGAACGCGAGTGGGGCGCACGGCGTTGTTTGCAAGTAAGTAATTGCGTTTCGTTAACCATTAACGAGTTTCTCCGGGTGCACATGGATTTTCCCCCTTCTGTCATCGCCAATCGGCTTGCCCGCCCTGTCGCCGTCTTCGGGACGGGGGCGAGCGGGATGGCTGCGGCGCAGTTATTGGCGAAATGGGGGGTGCGGGTGGCGTTTTACGATGAACGCATTGGGGCGAAAGATGCCACGGAGGTATTTGGCGAAGCGGAGGCGGCGCAACACGACCTTGTGGTCTATAGCCCCGGTTTTGTGCAGGGGCATCCGTGGTTGTTGACGGCGCGGCGGGCTGGGGTGTTGTGCCTTGGCGAACTGGATTTTGCTTCGTTGTTCTGGCGCGACGCGCTGGTGTCGGTGACGGGGACGAACGGCAAGACGACGCTTACGGAGTTCCTCGTGTTCGCGCACAAGCGCGCTGGGCGCGAGGCGGTTGCAGCGGGCAATGTCGGTTATCCGCTTTCGCGGGTTTTCGAGTTGGGCGGCAATCGCGTTCCCTTTCCCGTGTGCGAAGTAAGCTCGTTTCAGGCGGAGAGCATCCTGCATTTTACGCCATCGGTGTTGTTGTGGACGAATTTTGCTGAGGACCACCTTGACCGGCATCGCGATTTGGAGACGTATTTTCGGGCAAAGCACAAGCTCGTCGGGCGGCTTGGGGCGGGGCGGCTTTTTGTTGGGGAATCCGTCGAGGCGCACGCTCGGCGTTTTGGCATTACCTTGCCGGAGACGACCGGTGTGGTGACGCACGCAGAAGCAGAAGCAGTCGCGCCGAGCGAGGGGGTGTTCTCTATTTTTCCCCAACGTGAAAACTACGCCATTGCCCGCCGTTACTGGATCGAGGCGGGTCTCTCCGAACGCGTCCTTCAAGACGCCGCCCGCATGTTCGTGCCTGCGCGCCACCGCCTCGCTTGCGTGGCTGAAATTAACGGCGTCGCTTACTGGAACGATTCCAAGGGGACAAATTTTCATGCTGCTCTGGCGGCGATGAAGATATTTGCCGGTCCTATTCACTGGATTGGCGGCGGACGTTCAAAAGGTGGCGATTTGACGGCTTTTGCCTCGGAACTCGCCCGGTTCGTCACGACGGCGTGGCTCATCGGCGAGACGGCACCGGCTCTTCACAAGCTATTGCAAGAAAAGGGAATAGCGTGCCGCGTGTTCGACACGCTCCCTGCCGCTGTGTTTGCCGTGGCGCGGGTGGCACAAGCGGGAGACACGGTTTTATTCAGCCCGGGGTTCGCCAGTTTTGACATGTTCAAGAGCTATTCTGAGCGCGGACAACTTTTTGAACAAACCGTGTTTGCGTTAAAAAACAGAGCTTCGGCGTCAAAATGAAATTGAATTGCTCCTCTTTGTCCCCCAGAAGTTACCCCCTTCGCACACTTTCTTCTTTCCAGTTACTTTCCACGAGAAACGCCAATGAAATCCACCTTCACCATTTCTGCTGTCGTGCTAGTGCACGTCATCCCCGTCGCGCTCCTTGTCTCCGCGGGCGGTTGCCACACTGAATCTGGCTACGAGGACAAATACGCTGATAACACCGCTGTCTATTCCGGCAGACCTGTTGCCCGCACCTCTCCTGCGAGCACGCCCGCCGAAGCCAGGGTGTCGCCCGTTCTCAATGGCGGTGAGAGCACCGTGCCCGTCGAGACGCCGGTCCCGCCGCCGCCGCCCGTCGGTGACAGCCCGCCGCCCGCGCACGTTTCCCCGCCGCCGCCGCCACCGCCGCCGCCGCCCGTCGTTGGTGGCAGCGAGTATATCGTGAAAAGCGGCGATACGCTCGGTGCGATTGCCCGCCGCCACGGTGTTTCCCTCGCCGCGTTGCGCAGGGCGAACAATTTGACTGGCGACAAAATCCGCCCCAAACAGAAGCTGATAATTCCGCCCAAAAATTCCACTGGCACTCCCAACACTACCCCAGTCGCGCCTGTCCAAGACGGTTTCCGCACCCATACCCTCGCCCGTGGCGAAACGCTTTCCCATCTCGCCCTGCGCTACAAAACGACCGTTACCAAAATCATGGCACTTAACGGGTTGACGAATCATTCGGTCCGCGAAGGCAAGACCTTGCGCATTCCCGAATCTACGGCGCCCGCCGCGAATTCCGGCACCGTCCCTCCTCCTCCGCTCGAACCTGCATCGCCCGTCTCCACTGACGCGCTGCTTCTTCCCCCGCCGGCTCCCGTCGAGACGACGCCGACTTCCGTGATTGCCACGCCGGAGCCGCCGCCGCCCGCCGAAGCCGTCCCCGTTCCGGGAAGCGCGCTCTGATTGGGCGCATCTCTCTTTTTCTGTAATCTGGTCTGGCATGCTTGCGGTGTGCCAGACCGCTTTTCTTTGTGAACACCGGTTCAACGACCCCCGCCCGTTATGGCAGATGACGACCAATCCGAGACGCACGCCGTAGGCGAGAGGGGCGTTTCCTCGGGTCAAACGGGCAATGGGAACCCGTTCAAAGTGTCCGCCGGTCTGATAGTCGTTTTTGTGGCAATTTTGGCGGCGATCGGGCTGGTAGTCTTATCCAGTGCTGGGAAAATGACTTCGGACACGTATGGTCTGCGCGGCGAGTTTATCATCCAGCTCAGATGGCTCGGTGCCGCCGTCGCCTGTGGCTTCGTCGCCTATTTGGTGAACTTCGAGAAAATACGTTTCCTTGCCCTGCCGTTTTACATCCTGACTTCGCTTGGTCTCATTTGGTTGTTAATCAAGGGCGTAGAAACGAAGGGTTCCGCGCGCTGGATAGATTTGGGCGTGTTCAAACTTCAGGTGTCCGAACTTGCGAAAGTCTCCCTTCTCTTCCTGCTCGCGCAATGTCTGTCCGTCGGTCCGACGGTGCGCGCCTTGCACGCCCCGCGCAAATTCCGCCTCCGTTCCCGTGGCGGGAAAACTTTTTCGTGGTTAAGTCTTAATCCGACCTCCGGATTGGGGAAATTCACTTTCGGCTTCGTCCTCCCCTCCGTCATCATCGGGATTCCGTGCATTCTCATTGGTCTTGCGCCGGATTTGGGAACAATGGCTCTTTGCGGCATGACGGGCGCGGCGATGTTGTTTCTCGGCGGTGCGCGCCTGCGTTATCTGTTGCCGACGGTGCTGGCGGGAGCACTGGTGTTCGCGGCTGTCATTTACCACTGGCCGGCGCGCATGAACCGTGTGGCGTCCTTCCTCGATCCCGTGGCAATGAGCACGAACGAGGGCTTCCAGCTCTTGCAAGGGAAGCAGGCGTTCGCCGAGGGCGGCATGACGGGCAAGGGTTTGGGCAACGGCGTCCAGCAACGCTATTTTACGCCGGAGGCGCAGACCGATTTCATCTTCGCTGCCATCGGCGAAGAGTGCGGTTTTTACGCCACCCTCGGCGTTGTGCTTCTGTTCTTTTCCTTTTTCTTTGTCGTCTTGTTGAATCTGCTTCGAGCCGACGATCTTTACCATATTCATCTTTGTTTTGGGGCGATGCTTTTTATTGTGCTTCAAGCAGTTATTAACATGGGCGTCGTTACCGGTCTGCTGCCGACCAAGGGCATCTCGCTTCCCTTCATCAGTTACGGCGGCTCAAATATCGTCACCATGTCCATCTTCGTCGGCGTAATCTTGAATTGCATGCGCCACTGGGCGCGTCCGCGAAAAACGGACAGCGGATACGCCAGTGTCGAATGGGGGAACGATATTGAGCGAGAGGAAGGAAAAGACGCGCCATGAGTGTTGTCCTCATCGTTTGCGGTGGAACGGGCGGGCATCTCTCACCGGGCATAGCCCTCGCCGAGGCATTGGGTGCACGGGGGCATGAGTGCCTGCTCCTTGTCAGCGAAAAGGGCGTGGACGCCCGTTTGCTCGAAAAATACCCCAAGTTGCAATTTTTGCGTGCCCCAGGCACCGGTTTGAAGATTACCGCGGGCGGCGTGTTGCATTTCGCGATAGAAACTGCCCGTTCGCTGCTGTTTTCGCTGCGGCTTGTGCGTGCCCGCCGCCCCGCTGTGCTCGTGGCGTTTGGCGGTTTTCTTTCGATAGGACCGACTCTCGCCGCCCGCCTCATGGGAACGCCTGTGGCATTGCACGAAGCAAACCGCGTTGCGGGAAAGGCGGTGCGGGCGTTGTCGAGGTTTGCTGCGCGAGTCTGGGTGCCTGCGGGTGTGGCAGTGCCGCGAATCGCCGCACGCGCCCTGCGCTCTGCGGGGTTCCCCGTGCGCGAAGAAATAGTGCCGTTGCCCGCCGCCGCCGCCCGCCGATCGCTTGGTTTTCCGCAAGAAGGTTGCCTCTTGCTCGTCATTGGCGGGAGCCAAGGCGCCGCTCCGCTTAATGAGTGGGCGCTGCGCAACCGCGAAAAATTCTTTGCTGCGGGCGTCCACGTCCTTTGTGTCACCGGTCAGAGCGCATCATCGGCGGCACCTGCCGCAAACGATGCCGTCGGCGGAGGTATAGTTTTCCGATGCATCCCTTTTTGTGATCGCATGGCAGATGTTCTTTCGGCAGCCGATCTCGCTGTTTCACGCGCTGGAGCGGGCACTGTCGCGGAGTTTGTCGTCTGCGCCCTTCCGTCCATCCTCGTCCCTTACCCGCAGGCGGCGGACAAGCACCAGGACGCCAATGCCTGCCACCTCGAAAAACTCGGTGGGTGCCGTGTCCTGCCCCAAAATCAAATCGCCACCACCGCCGATCCCGCCGCGTCAACGGCGTCAACGGAGCACTTGACCGCAGAAGTCCTTCGCCTCCTGCAAGACGCCGCCGCTCTCGCCGTCTTTCGCGAGAACTTGCGCGCCGCCCGCGGTGAGTTCGCATGGCAACACATCGTCGCCGACATCGAGCAACTCATGCGTAAATGACACCGCCACCACCACCGCCATCCGCCAACCAACCCGCCGCTTCCGCTCTGGCGGTGCCGCACGTGCACCTGATCGGTGTTTGCGGCATGGGTGTCGGACCGCTTGCCATTTACCTGCGGCGCGAAGGCTGGGAGGTCTCCGGTTGGGACGATGCCGTTAAACCGCCGATGAGCACCCTGTTGCACTCCGCCGGTGTCTCTCTTGTTCCTTTTTCTGCCTCGACTGCGCCGCTTCCGGCTCTCGTGGGTTTTTCCAGCGCGGTCAACTCCGACCATCCCCAACGCAAAATTGCGACCGCCCTCGGCATCCCGTTTTTGCGCCGTGGAGAACTGCTTGCAAAACGTGTCTGCGACAAACACCTCATCGCCGTCTGCGGCAGCCACGGCAAAACCACCACTTGCGGAATGCTTGCCCAGGCACTTCTCGCCGCCGGAGTTGACGCTGGTTACATCCTCGGTGGTCTCTATCGCGATGAAACCGTGCCTCCCGCCCATGTCGGCTCTACCCCGTGGGTCGTCGCCGAGATTGACGAAAGCGATGGCACCATTGGGCGCTTTTCCCCTGAAATAACCGTCGCCGTGAATCTCGACTGGGATCACCCCGATTATTACCGTTCCATTGACGACCTCGAAGCCGTGTTCAGCGCCCTTTTTCGACGCACGCGCCGCGCCATTTTCGTCCCCGATTGCAGTGAGCGCCTTCGACGTCTCGCCGCTGGTGCGTCCGCCCGCGTCGTCGTTGTTCCCGTGGACGCCGCCGCCAGTTTTAATGTTATCAACGAGCACATTGCCCTCGCCGTCACCCGTTATATCGCGGGGCAAACGGGCACGCCTCCCCTTGGCAGGTTCAACGGTATTCGCCGCCGCCAAGATGTGTTATTTGAAGGAGGCACCCTGCGAATCATGGCGGACTATGCCCACCATCCCACCGAGATCACCGCGCTTTTGCGCCACCTGCGCGGCAATATGGCAGCCACGGCGAGCCTCACCGCCGTCTTTCAACCGCACCGCCACACGCGCACGCGCCAATACGCACGCGAGTTCGCCACCGCCCTTGTCGCGGCGGATAAGGTGTTGTTGCTCCCCGTTTATTCTGCCGGCGAAACACCTGTCGAAGGCGGTTCTACCGCCAGTGTCTTTTCGGCTGCAAACAACGACCCGCGCTTCGCCTTGCTCCACGACAAATGCGGCTGGGATGCCCTCGCCGACACCGCCCTCGCTGCCGCCAAATCACGCCAAACCGCGTCCCACGCCCGCGACACGCTCGTTTTCATCGGTGCTGGCGACATTGGGGAACGCGCTTCTGCTTTCGCTGCGCAAATCCGGTGGAGCGCCTTGGCGCACGACTTTCCCGTCGGCTCACGAACGACATTCGGCTGCGGTGGACGCTGCGCTTTTTACGCCGAACCGGATACGCTCGACGAACTCCGCGCCTTGCTGCGCGAAGCCTCAGAACGCGCCCTTCCGCACTGCCTTCTCGGCAAAGGCTCCAACCTGTTGGTGTCCGACTCCGATTTCAACGGCATCGTCATTTCTCCGCGCTTGCCGGATTGGAGCAGCATCAGGCTTGAGCCGCCGCGCCTCATCTGCGCCGGTGGCGCGTCTTTGCGCCAAATCGCCGTCAACGCTGCGGGTGCCGGTCTCGAAGGCTTTGCGTTTCTGGAAGGCATTCCGGGCACTCTCGGCGGTGCCCTGCGCATGAACGCCGGCGCCAGGGGCGCGTGCATCTTCGACCGCGTCGAATCCGTGAAATGGCTCGATGCCTCCGGCGTCTTCCACGAAAGCCCGCGCGCTTTTTTTTCTTTTGGCAAACGCGATTGCCCAGAGCTGCACGATTCCGTCGTGCTCGAAGTTTCGCTGATCGCCTCCGGCTGCGGAGACCCCGATGACTTGCGCACCCAAATGCGTGCCTTCGCCGACCGCCGCCGCGCTTCCCAACCGGCGGGACGCAGTGCGGGCTGCGCCTTCAAAAATCCGCCCGATGGCAGTGCCGGTCGCATTATAGATTCCCTTGGGTTGAAAGGAGTTGCCGTCGGTGGCGCGATTGTCTCGCCCGTCCACGCCAACTTCGTTGTCAATGCCGGTTCAGCAACCGCCACCGACATTGCCACTCTCGTTCGCCATGTCCGCTCCACCGTTTTTTCCAAGACGGGAATTTCCCTCGAACCCGAAATTATCCTCCTCGGCGAACAATGGTGATCTGCGTTTTCGGCTGAATTTTTCTGATGCGATTTGCGGGTTAGTGTTTCACAGAAGGGTTTTTGTGCTATCCACCGAGCGATGTCTTTTTTTGGAAATACTTACCGTGCGTTACGTTTGCTGCCGTGGGTTGTCGGCGCAGGAGCCGGGGTGCTTTACGCTGTGGCGATGCCGGGTTTCGACCTCGCCGAGGCGGTGTGGGTGTGGGCGATTCCGTTTATCTTGTGGGCAGCTTCGACTCCGCGGTGGAAGACATGGCTAATCGCGTCCGTCGGCGCAATGTGGGGGGCGCAGATAGTGACGCTTATCTGGCTGCGCCACGTGTATCCGCCGTTAGGGTGGCTGGGCCTCGTCTTTCTCACTGCCGCCGTGGCAGCGTTTCCGGTGGCGTGGCTGGCTTTGCTGCGGTGGATTTTCCCAAGAACTGTCCGCGCATCGCTCATGGGACGCATGATTGCGCAACTCGGGCTTGCGGGCGCATGGGTAACGCTCGAATGGGTGCGGAGTTGGATTTTGACCGGTTTCCCGTGGGGTCTGCTCGCGGAGACGCAATGGCAACGCCCCTCAATGCTCATGCTTTGTTCGTGGGGCGGACCGTGGGCAATTAGTTTCGCCGTCATCCTTTTTAACATCGGCCTGGCGCGCTACATCTTGCGTTTTTTTGAGGATCGCGAACGCGCACAATCCGAGCTGCTTAAGGCGAGACACAGCGGGGCAGGGGCAGAACTGGCACCGGCATTGTTCCCCAGCCCGACTGGCTTTCTTCGTAAAATTTGCCCCGAATTTTACATCGGCTTCCTGCCTCTTTTCGCGGCGTTGTTTTTTTTCCTCCGCGACGTGCGCAACTTCCATTCACAGGCGGAAAATTTGTTCACGCTGGGCGTCGTCCAGACGGACTTTGACCCGAACGCTAAATGGGACGAATCCCGCCTGCGCGAGCACCGTGGCATCGTCCGTGACCTCACTCTGGCGGCGTCGCGCCTTTCCCGAAAAACCCCCGTGTTTGATGCCCGGACAGGCACTTTGCCCCCCGCGCCGCCGAGCGGAGTGCCCCGCACCGATGCGCCTACGCTCATTCTTTGGCCGGAGGCAGCGTTGCCCTACTCCACGGACAATGATGGCTATAAACGTTTCCTTGCCGAACTTTCTGCCGAGACAGAGGCGACACTGCTCATCGGCGGGGTGTGCCACGAGGGCACTGGTTACTACAATGGCGTTTTTACGGTGACGCCCACAGGCGTCGGCAAAGACTATTACGCAAAGCGCCACCTCGTTCCCTTTGGCGAATACGTGCCGTTTGCGGACATCTTGCCCTTGCGAAAAATCGTGCCCATCGCGCACGACAGCCTTGTCGGCTTGCGCGATGTCCCGTTGCCGGTGCCCGTTACGCACGGCGGGCGCACTACTCGTTTCAACGCCGGTGCACTTGTTTGCTATGAAGACGTTTTTCCTGACATGGGTCTTGATTTGGCACGACGCGGCGCGGATTTCCTCGTGGTGGTGACAAATGATGCATGGTACGGGCGCGAAGCAGGTGCGCACCAGCACGCCGCACATTCGATAGTGATGGCTGCGGGACTGCGCATGCCCGTTCTGCGCTGCGGTAATAATGGCTGGAGCGGCGTCATTAACCCAATCGGTCAGGCAACAGCTTTGGCGGACACCGCCGGAAGCATCTATTTTCGCGGTGCCGGACGGTTCGACGTGAAGGTGCTTCCGGCAGCATTACGCAAACCGAGCTTTTACGTGCGCTACGGCAACTGGCTCGTAGAGTTCTCTGCAATGCTCACACTCTGGGCGTGTTTGCGGTATCGCCGCTGGCGTGCAAAACCGGGGCGCGTCTCAAAAAGTGAGGAAACGTCAGAGCATTGTAAAAAGGAAGGCGGCGACAAATGAGAGCCGTTGTCCAACGAGTCGCCTCTGCCTCGGTTTCGATCAAAGGCGTTGTCTCCGGCGCGATTGGACGCGGGCTTTTAGTCTTGCTCGGCGTGGAAACCGG
Organism: Puniceicoccales bacterium; assembly: GCA_031269335.1. Taxonomy (GTDB): domain Bacteria; phylum Verrucomicrobiota; class Verrucomicrobiia; order Opitutales; family UBA953; genus CALNBE01. Next base: position 20,109 of record JAISZI010000028.1, on the reverse strand, counting down.
CGATTCCGCCGAAGATATCATATGGCTCGTGGAAAAAATTACGAAGGCACGCATTTTTGATGACGCCGAAGGCAAAATGAACCGTTCCGTGTGCGACGCCGGCGGCGAGGGCTTGGTCGTGAGCCAGTTTACGTTGTTTGGCACGCTACGCAAAGGCACACGCCCGTCTTTTCACCGCGCCGCACCGCCGTCGGAAGCGGAGCGACTTTACGGGGAGTTTAACGCCACATTTTCCACAGCACTGGGAAAGCCCGTCCCCACCGGCGTTTTTGGCGCAATGATGGAAGTTTCCCTGCTCAACGATGGTCCAGTCACACTCGTGTTTGATTCGCACCGCCGCGATTTTTGAGTGCGGCGGAAATTTATGAGCCGACATTTAACCGAAAATAGGAGTTTTACTGCGCGTTCACAACGAATCTCTTATTTCGTGTTGAATGCCGCTCCTGCTCTGCCTATCCCGCTATACGTTTTTCTTATCGGGAGAGCGATATATTCTGGAAATCAACAAACAGGAGATATTCTCGTGGTTCCGCTCCTTTGTATAGCCAGCATCGTATTCATTTCAGTATGGTTATCCGGATTCAAAATTGAGATTCGCCAAAACGACTTATATTATCGAACCGGATTTTCCAAGACATACAGACTTAAATTAACGGATATAGAGAAAGCAGAGTTAGAATTCGTTAACAAAGAGCATTCTCGGCGGGGTATTCCCGTTCTTTCTTTGGTTATAACAGATTGTAAGCAGGAAAAACACTGTTTAAATATAAAACCATTTCCGATAGACGATATACAGCAGTTACTATCATTGTTAAACAAGGATAAAATGATAAAATAAGATTTTAGGGGACAAACGGGCAATGGTGTTAAATAAAAAGGCATTATTTGGCTTCTGGCGAAAACCTTTCACGCCAGTTCGGTTTATAGAATGTGATTTCCGAAATTTGAATATGCGCGGTTTTGAAATAGATGATGGTGTGCTCCTGCGCATCTTCCTCGCAATGGGTTGCGCCCCTTTTCACTTGGGGCGCGGGAGGGGGTGGCGGCATATCCGCCGGTTCCGCGCTCTCGCCGACGCTGGTTGGGTAATTGTATAATGTTTAGTTGATAAAAACATTATTTTTTCCTTTACAAAAAACCGCCTTCTTTTTCGCTACGCGTTTCCACGACAATAGGTGAAAGACGGATGAACACGACCACGACTACGAAATTTACAACATTTTCATTCAGGAGACGTTCTGTCCTCCCTGGCTTTGGAATTTCATTAGGGTTCACAATATTTTACGCGAGTTTAATTGTGTTAATTCCTCTTTCTGCGGTATTTATACGAACGACGTCGTTGAGTTGGGGCGAATTTTGCGATGCGGCATTTTCGGAATTTGCCCTGCCTGCCTATCGTGTTACTTTTTTGTGCTCATTTGCGGCGGCGCTTGTTGATGCCTTTTTTGGGCTTATTCTTGCGTGGGTGCTTACGCGTTATTCCTTTCCTGGGCGGCGAATTGTGGACGCATTGGTGGATTTGCCATTTGCGTTACCGACGGCGGTGACTGGCATTTCTCTTTCCATGGTATATTCAAAAAACGGGTGGATAGGCTCGTGGATTGAAGGCTATTTGGGCATCCAAGTCGCGTATTCCACGCTGGGGATTTTTGTGGCACTCACCTTCATTGGGTTGCCGTTTGTCGTGCGCACGCTGCAGCCGGTCATGGAGGATTTGGAGCCAGAAATTGAGGAGGTCGCCGCCACGCTCGGCGCATCGCGACTGCAAACTTTGTTCAAAGTTATTATCCCGCAGCTCATTCCCGCATTGTTGACAGGTTTTGCCTTGGCGTTCGCCCGCGCCCTTGGCGAATACGGTTCCGTGGTGTTTATTTCCAGCAACACCCCAAAAAAATCGCAGATTGCCCCCCTGATTATTTACCAACAATTGGAGCAGAAAAATTACCCGGGTGCCACCGCCGTTGCCACGGTGCTTCTTGTCGCCTCATTTCTGCTTTTGCTCTTAATAAATCTTCTCCAAAAATGGAGCCGTCGCCATCAACAATGAAATTAGCAACTGTCAATCTATCAATAAGATACCGCCATGAATGCTTTTTCAACGCTTACCGAGACATCTGCCGCTTCCACTAAACGTCCGCGCAACCACATCCATGACCCGGCGTGGCTGCGTTATCTGCTTATCGGCACCGCGCTTATTTTTCTTCTCGGTTTCCTTTTCGTGCCACTTGCTGCCGTGTTTGCCGAGGCATTTCGCAAAGGAATCGACGCCTACTTTGCCGCCTTTACCGATCCGGACGCCCTTGCCGCCATTCGTCTTTCCCTGCTCACGGCTGCCGTGGCTGTGCCCGCAAATGTCGTTTTTGGCGTTGCCGCAGCTTGGGCGGTCACAAAGTTTGATTTTAAGGGTAAGAGCTTGTTGCTCACAATAATAGACCTTCCATTCGCGGTTTCGCCCATTATCGCCGGTCTCATCTTTGTCCTCGTTTTTGGTCTCCACGGCTGGTTTCCGCCCGATACGCAAGCGGAACTTCTTGCCCCGCTCGCGGGTGTTGTTCGGGACATTGCCGACGCCACTGACTTTGCCTTTTTCACCGCTGTTGCCGACTGGCTCAGCGACCCGCGCATTATTTTTGCCACACCCGGCATCATAATAGCCACCATTTTTGTCACATTCCCGTTTGTTGCCCGCGAACTCATTCCCCTCATGCAGGCGCAAGGGCGCGATAGCGAATACGCCGCCATCACGTTAGGGGCGAGTGGCTGGCAGACTTTCTGGCGTGTCACCCTCCCGAATATCCGCTGGGGGCTTTTTTACGGCGTTATTCTTTGCAATGCCCGAGCCATGGGCGAGTTCGGAGCCGTCTCCGTCGTCTCCGGGCATATCCGAGGGGAAACCAACACCATTCCTCTGCATGTCGAAATTCTCTACAATGAATATAAATTTTCCGGCGCCTTCGCCGTCGCCTCTCTTCTCGCTTTTCTCGCCATTATTACACTCGTCCTTAAATCCTTTGCGGAATGGAAGTTCCGCCAAACAGATTGACTGCACTTATGTCCATCCGCGCTGATAACATTACCAAAACTTTTGGCGATTACACCGCCCTTGACGCTGTGAGCCTGAGTGTCCCCGACGGCAAACTCGTCGCACTTCTCGGTCCTTCCGGCTCTGGCAAAACCACGCTTCTGCGCATCATCGCGGGTCTCGAATTTGCCGACGCTGGCAACGGGCGTATCTACTTTGATGAAGAAGATGTTACCGACGTTTCCCCGGGCAGGCGCGGCGTTGGCTTCGTTTTCCAGCACTACGCCCTTTTCCGCCACATGACCGTCGCCGAAAACATCGCCTTCGGCCTCAATGTTCGTCGACGTTCCGCTCGCCCCCCGCGTGCCGCCATCAAAGCCCGCGTCTGCGAACTTCTTAAACTCATCCAACTCGAAGACCACGCCTCCCGTTACCCTTCGCAACTCTCTGGTGGGCAACGCCAACGTGTCGCCCTCGCCCGTGCTCTCGCTGTCCAGCCCAAGGTCCTCCTCCTCGACGAACCCTTCGGTGCTCTTGATGCCAAAGTGCGTCGCGACCTCCGCCGCTGGTTGCGTAACTTCCACGACGAAACGCAGATAACGACGCTCTTCGTTACGCACGACCAAGACGAAGCACTCGAAATCGCCGATGAGGTCGTTGTCATGAACAACGCCCACGTCGAACAAGTTGGCACGCCGCAAGAGGTCTATGACCGCCCGACGACTCTCTTTGTCCACAAATTTCTGGGTAACGTGAACCGCATCGCGCTCCCCTGGCGCGGTCTTTTCGCCGGCGCACCCCTGCCGGTCGAAGATGGCTACGTCTTCGTTCGCCCGCACGACATCGAACTCGTCCACCTCAATTCCGACCTCGACGGCGATCCCGCCTGCGTCACCGACATTCACGCTGCCGGTCCGGTTGCCAAGATCGCCGCCCGACGTCTCGATGGTCTGGGCATCATTGACATAGAAATCTCACGCGCAAACCTCGCCCTCCTGCGCCTCCGCGAAGGTGACGACGTTCTCCTGCGCCTCCGCCGTCCCCCGTCGCCGTCCACCGTAGATTATACAATTTAATCCGAGAATTTCACTTATTCGGAAAAGGAACGACGCTACGGCGAGCCGTTATATTCGCGGTGTCGGCGGGCGTCGCTTCCTGTTTTTTTTCAGAACGGGAGGAAAAATGTTTGGAGCAGGCAACAAATTCCCCTGCCGCCGTGTCTTGGTGGGCGTCCCTTCGGCGTATTTTATGTTTTTCCGTTCCCAGCACACCGTTTTTGCATTTTTAACCATAGCTATCGTTTTTCCTTCAGCTTGCACTGTGGGTCCCGATTACGAAAGACCCGTGCCGGACGAACCGCTGCCGACGGCATTTTCGGAAAAAGGGTGCTGGAAAGTTCCCGCTCCCCGCGATCATTTGCCGAAGGGTAAATGGTGGAGCATCTACCGCGATCCGGTGCTCGACGGGCTTATCGCCCAAGCGTCTGACTTTCGCGACGGCAAGGGAAACCCTTCTCTCCTCGCCGCCCTCGCCCGTGTAGAACAAGCCCGCGCTATCGCCGGCGCCGAAAAATCCGCAATTTATCCCAATCTCGACGGCGCGGCGGGCGCGTCCCGTGATAGGACGGTGTCAAATGGGACGGCGCGCACGGAGAATACTTTTTCCTTCGGCGGCAGTCTGCGCTACGAAGTCGATTTCTGGGGGCGGGTGCGCCGCTTGAATGAAGCTGCCGCCGCGCGGGTCGCCGCCAGCGAAGCCGATTTTCACAATGCCCTCTTGTTCGTGCAGGCAGAGACAGCCCGCGTCTATTTTGAAGTGCGCACCCACGACGCCGAACGCGCCCTTGTCGTGCGCAATATCGAGAGCCGCCGCAAATCGCTCGCTATCGTAAAACGCCGCCAAGAACTGGGTGCCAACGACAAACTTGACCTCTCCCTCGCCGAAGCCGAATTGGCGACCGCCGAAAGCGATTTGATCGAAATTGACCGCCTTCGCGCCCGCCTCCGCTATGAACTCGCTGTGTTGTGCGGGCGCAATCCTTCGACTTTCTCCATTAACGAAGATGCCTCCGTCGTTCGTCGCGTGCCGCCGGCTATTCCGGTCGGCATCCACTCCGATCTCCTCGAACGTCGCCTCGATATTGCCTCTGCCGAGCGCACCCTCGCCGCGTCCACAGCCAGCATCGGCGCCGCCGAAGCTGCCTTTTTCCCGTCAATCGTGATTTTCGGTTCCGCCGGTTTCGAGTCCGTTGACATAAAGCAAGTGATGGACTGGGGCATGCGCAAATGGTCATTGGGTCCCGCCCTCACGGTCCCCATTTTTGACGGCGGGCGCAATATCGCTAACTTCCGCCGTGCACAGGCGTTACGCGACGAGGCACTCGCCATTTATCGCCAACGCGTGCTCGACGCATTCCGCGAAGTGGAATCGTGTCTCGGCGATTTAAGCCGACTCGCCGCCCGCGTCTCCGCCCTCAATCGCGCCGTGGCAGCAAGCAATTACGCCGCACGCCTCGTCAATATCCGCTACCGCCAAGGCTCCGTCTCCTACATGGACGTAACCGAAGCCGAACGACTCGCCATTAACAATGAACGCCTGACGGTGCGCGTCAGCGGGCAACGCCTCACCGCCAGTGTCCACCTCATTCGCGCCATTGGCGGCGGGTGGGACGCCCCCGTAGAAACCACAACACGTTAGAAACACAGCACATCCGCCTCGCAACTTTTTATCATGAAACCACGAACTACGCTAATTGTCGCCGCCATCTTTTTTGGCGGATTAGGCTTCGCCGCTTATTATTACAAGACGGCAAAGAATGCGGAGGCAAGGGCTGCCAAGAACGAATTGGCTGCGCGCGCCCGCCGCCCGATTCCGGTTCTGCTCGCCAGCGCCGTCTCGCGAGATGTGCCCGTGTGGCTCGACAGCCCGGGCACCGTCCAAGCCTACAACAGCGTGACGGTGCGCCCACGCGTGAGCGGCATGCTCGACTCGGTGAATTTCACCGAAGGGCAGACAGTCGCCAGAGGCGAGATACTTGCCCAAATAGACCCGCGCCCCTACAAGGCCGTCCTCGATCAGGCAACAGCACGCAAAGAGCAGGACGAGGCACAGCTCAAAAATGCCCGCATAGACTTGGAGCGAATCCGGGCACTTGTCGAAGGCGATGCCGAAAGCCAGCGCGCTCTCGACGAACAAAAAACGCGCGTCGCCCAGTTGGAAGCTCTTCTCAAAGCGGGACAAGCAGCAGTGGACGCCGCCCAGCTCGATCTCGATTTCACCACCCTGCGTTCTCCCATTGACGGACGCACGGGCGCCCGCCTCCTCGACGCGGGTAACATCGTCACCGCCAACCAAAACACGGGCATCGTCGTAGTTACCCAGATGCAACCAATTTCCGTCGTTTTTGCACTCGCCCAAAAATACCTCCCTCTCCTGCGACCGGGATCGCCCTCGGGCAAGCTCCCCCTGTCCGCTCAAGCCCTCGCCTACGAAACGAAAGAAGTGCTCGGCAACGGCGTCGTCAGCCTGCTCGATAACCAAGTTGACATCAGCACCGATAATATCCGCATCAAAGCCACTTTTTCTAATGACGACGGCACCCTTTGGCCCGGCCAATACGTCAGCACCCGCGTCCACGTGGATACCATCAAAAACGCCGTGCTCATCCCCGCCGCCGCCGTGGTGCCGGGTCTGCAAGGTCATTTAGCCTACGTCGCCAAGGCGGACAACACCGTCGAAGCCCGCCCGGTGACGACGGGGATAACGCTCGATGAAGAAGGATTAGTCGTTGTTGTAAAAGGGCTTAAGCCCGGAGAACGAGTCGTCCGCGAAGGACAAAACAAACTCAAGCCCGGCATCCGCATCGCCCCCGTGCAGGAAACGGCTCCAGAAAAACCGTCGCCCGCGCTGGCACCTAAACCGGCACCGGCTCCATCGCCCGCGCCGTCGCCCAAACCGGCTCCGTCACCCGCGCCCGCGCCCGCGAAAAAATCCATTTAACCGTATCAACAACAGCATCATCCGCCACACGTTCACACACATACACCGCCATGTCGCCCGCCTCACTTGTCAGCATTTCTACGCCGTTTATCAAACGCCCTGTCGCCACCACGTTGCTAACCGCCGGTATTTTCCTCGTCGGCCTCGTCTCATTCCCCTTCCTGCAAATTGCTCCTCTGCCGCAAGTTGAGTTTCCCACGATACAAATTTCTGCCAGTCTTCCGGGCGGAAGTCCCGAGACGATGGCGTCTTCGGTGGCCACGCCACTCGAAAATCGCCTCGCCCTCATTCCGGGCGTCACGCAGATGACTTCCGCAAGTAGCGTCGGGCGAACGAATATCACCGTCCAATTCGACCTCGATATCCCCATAGATTCCGCCGCACTGGAGGTGCAGACTGCCATCTCATCTGCCACCCGCCGGCTCCCCCGCGACCTGCCTTCGCCGCCGACCTACCGCAAAGTGAACCCTGCGGACTCGCCGTTCATGTTCATTCTCATGTGGTCAGACGTCCTCCCGCTCACCACAGTAAGCGACAACGCCTCCAACATTGTCGCCCAGCAAATTTCCCAACTCCCTGGCATTGCCCAAGTTGACATCATGGGCGAACGCAAACCAGCCATCCGAATCCAAGTTGATCCGGGTAAACTCGCCGCGCTCGGCCTCGGCCTCGACGACGTCCGCAACGTGATTGCTTCCGCAACCGTCAATGCTCCGAAAGGTAATATCGAAGGAGAACGGCAGAGCTTCTCTATTTATACCAACGACCAAATCCTCGACGCCGACCCCTACAACGACCTCATTCTCGCCTACCGCAACGGCTCCCCCATCCGCGTGCGCGACGTCGGTCGCGCCGTTGCGGGTCCGGAAGACATGTACACGGCAGCCCTTGTTAATAACCGCAGCGGCGTCTGCCTCTCCATTCGCAAACAAGTCGGCTCCAACGTGATCGAAAATATAAAACGGATCAATGCGATGCTCCCAGCCCTCAAAAATAACATCCCCGCCGCCATTGAAATGGACGTCATGGACCGCGCCCGGACAATCCGTTCCTCGGTCGAAGAAGTCGAGACCCACCTCGTGCTCACCATGTTTCTCGTCACGCTCGTCGTCTTTCTCTTTTTGCGCAATGTCCGCGCCACATTCATTTCCAGCGCGGTCGTTCCCATTTCAATTGTAGCCACCTTCGCCGCGATGCACCTGCTCGGATTCAGCCTGAACAACATTTCCCTCATGGCACTCACGATCTCAGTCGGATTCGTTATCGATGACGCAATTGTAATGCTCGAAAACATTTACAGACACATTGAAGGGGGCATGAAACCCTTCGACGCTGCCCTGAAAGGAGCGGGCGAAATTGGGTTCACCATCCTTTCTATTAGTATCTCGCTCGTCGCCGTATTCATTCCCGTGCTCCTCATGGGCGGCATCGTCGGACGTCTTTTCCGTGAATTTGCCGTCACCATAACTGTTACCGTTCTTGTTTCCGGTTTCGTCTCACTTACTTTCGTTCCGATGATGTGTTCGCGTTTCCTGAGAAAACATGCCATTGCCCCGTCTGGCAAATTTCTTCGCTGGTTCGATAATATACTCGAACGATTTTTCGCCGGTCTCGAATCAATGTATGCCGTTGCACTGCGCTTCGTGTTACGTTTTCGCCGCCTCACCCTCTTCTCCCTTTTCCTCACGATTGCCCTCACGGGCTTCACCTTCATTAAAATGCCAAAAGGCTTTTTCCCCCAACAAGATGTCGGTTTCTTCAACGTCACCGTGGACGCCTCGCCCGACATATCTTTCGACGCCATGAGCAAAATTGTCTCCGAAGTGGGCACGGTCATTAAAAACGACCCGGGAGTCCAAGCCTTTCAAGTCCGCATCGGCGGAGGCCTCAACGCAGTCAAAAACAACGCCCGCTTCTTCATCAGCAGCAAAGATCGGCGCGAACGTGACAGCGTCTGGGCGGTCATGGACCGCATACGCAGCAACACGTCGCACATTCCAGGGATAACGATCTATGTAAGCGCGCAACAAGATGTTAACGTCGGCGGCTTCATGTCCAAAACCCAATTTCAATATACCTTGCGCGATGCCGATCTCGACGAATTAAACGCCTGGGCGCCACGCCTCCTTGATAAATTGCGCACCTTGCCCCAAATCCGCGACGTCACCTCCGACCAAGAATCTTCCGCGCCATCGGTAAGCGTGGAAATAAACCGCCAAGCCGCTTCACGTTTCGGCATTTCCACCCAAGACATAGACGCCGCCCTTTACAACGCTTTCGGACAACGGCAGGTCGCCCAATTCTTTACCCAAGTCAGTCAGTATCAAATCATTCTCGAAGTCCCCCCGCATTTGCAAAGTTCTACCGCCGCCTTTGACCAACTTTTCCTGCGCTCGCCCATCACAGGCGGACAAGTCCCGCTTTCCGCCCTGGTTTCCTTCACTACAAATGCGACTAACCCCTTGACTGTGAACCATCTGAAACTATTTCCCTCCGTGACCATTTCCTTCAACCTCGCCCCCGGAGCCGCGCTCGGCGATGCCGTGAGCGCCATTGAAGCTGCCAAAGAAGAAATGACCCTGCCCGGCAGCATCCTCACCGAATTTCAAGGCACCGCCCAAGCCTTCCAAGCATCCCTTTCCAGTCAACCCCTCCTGATACTCGCCGCCATCGTCACCATCTACATCATCCTCGGCATGCTCTACGAAAGCTTCATTCACCCGCTTACCATCCTCTCCACCCTCCCCTCCGCAGGGCTGGGCGCCCTCCTCACACTTTGGTTCGTAGGGCAGGACATCAGCGTCATCGCCATAATCGGCATCCTGCTCCTCATCGGCATCGTAAAGAAAAACGCGATCATGATGATAGACTTCGCCATCGACGCCCAACGTCACCGCAAACTTGACCCCGAAGAAGCCATCTACGAAGCAAGCCGTAAACGCTTCCGCCCCATTCTAATGACCACCATCGCCGCCATGCTCGGCGGCATTCCCCTCGCCCTCGGTCATGGCGACGGCAGCGAACTCCGCCAACCCCTCGGCTACGCCATCGTAGGCGGCCTCGCACTAAGCCAGCTCCTCACCCTCTTCACCACACCAGTCGTCTATCTCTGGTTCGCAGCCCTCTCACGCGCCCCTAAACCCGCCCAAACCAACGAAATAACTGCCAACGAAATCCTCCCCTCCCCCGCCCAACCATAGAGCATCCAAAGGGGCGGCACCAATAAAAGCCCCAAATGGGCGGTCCCAAGCATTTCCCAGGGCAACGCCCTGGGGGAAGGGTGGGGCGAAGGCGATGGCGTGCGTACCCCAATTTACCCGCGCCAACGGCGCATTCTGATGGGGCAGCCCAGGGCGTTGCCCTGGGCTAACGTGGTGCCGCCCCGTTGGGGCTGCGGGCAGTCGTGCAGGCGGGACGCCTGCGCTCCCATGTCTGGGCTGACTTGGTGCCGCCCCTTTGGGGCTTTCTCCACCACCTCTCCACCACCTGCCTCCCCGAAAACGCACGTGGTAGCATACCCAATCGTCCCCTGTTTTTACAAATCCGCTTCCCCACCACCCGCGCCCCCTCCTCATCAGAAGCGCACGTGGTAGCTGGCGTTTATGGAGTAGGGGCGGTTGTACTTCTCGCCGAAGGAGGCTTCGTAGTTTAGTTGGATTTGTTGGGAGGCGGTAAATTGCCATGAAACTCCGGTGCCGACGATGGCGCGGAGGCCGTCGGCGGTCGGGGTGAAGCGGGCGTCCGAAAGGCGCAGGGCGCCACCGAGGGTGTCTTGGTATTCTACGCCGAGGTTGACCGAGGGTTGGACTTTGCCGCGCTTGGTGTCGAAGGTTTTGCCAAGGCGGATGTTTTCGGAAAAACGAAGAATGTCGCTGTCGCTGGACTGGATGCGCAGGCCGTCGGCGGTCGCGTAAGTCTCGGAGAAAATATGCGCGTAGTCGAACTGGGCGGCGGATTCGACGAACCACGCCGCGCCCAGGTCGAAGCGTTTGCCGAGTTCGAGGGTGAAGCCGAGCGTGTAGTGGTTAAATTCGCCCCCGCCGGCGGTGGTGTTGTATTCCGTTGTGGAATAAGCAGCTTTGAAAATGCTCGTCGCAAACCAACCGTGTTTTTCCCAAGCCGCGTAGGCGCCCGCTCCGGCGGATTCGCCGTCGCTTTTGCCTCCAAAACCGCTCGTTTGGTTGAGGCGAAGTGTCTGGTAGCCGACGAAGGCGCCCAACACGAGGGTCTCGCTGTCGGCGAGCGTAAACGCTTTGTCGTAGCCGACATCGCCGCCGTAAATGCGCAAACGGGCGTCGCCGATGCCGGTCAAGTCGAGCGAGGCGTCGAGTTGCGACCCGTAGGCTCGCGTCCAAAACGCGTTTGTTTCCGGCGCCGGCGCGTTGTTGGTCGGGGTCGCGCTGCCGACGCGGAACTCCTCGAAGCGTTTGCCGATGTTTTCGATTTGGGCAATCCAGCCGGTCGAGAGCAATCCGTGGGTGTTCACGGCGGTCTGGGCGGTCGCGCTGTAGCCGACCGGTCCGAGAATGGCGGCGTTCTGGTCAATGATGTCGAAGAGGTATGCCCCGGCGTTGACCGGCGCGCTCAACGCCACTCGCGTATCCGTGTCGAATCTTCCCCCGTCAATGAGGGCGACGCGGGAGTTGCCGCGGGCGGCGCTGCCGTTGGCGATTGAGGCGACCGTGAAAAGGTGGCGGCCGGAAACAAGGGCGTTTTCGGGAAGCTCAAAGTGGTCGCTCGCCCCGGGGTTGGCAAAGTCGAGGTCAACAACGTAATTCCCGACGGTTGCGGGGGTTAAGTTATCGAGCGAAGCCGCCGCGACAATGCGCGTGCCCGTGCCGGAAAGGTTGACGACGCCGTCGTTGAGCAATTTGCCCGCAAGCTCGATGCGCTGCGGCGTGGCGGCGAACGCCTGGTGGGCTTCCGGAATAACCGTGCCGCCGAAGTCGAGGACGGCGCCGTTGTTGTTGACGACTTCCCCGTTGATGTTTCCGGCGGCAGCCATGCGCCCGGAGTTTTCGACGTTGCCTCTGACCTCGCCCACAATGGCGGTGGAAGTTTGCGCGTTGTAGAGGGAGCCGACGAGGTTGCCCGCCCTGAACAAGCCCCCGTTCGTGTTGCCGACATCGCCGGTCACCGCGCCGGTCGCAACGAACTCGCCGGCGTCGTTGGAAATCCCTGACCCTGCGGCAGTTGCAGTCGTCGTCGTGATCGTGCTGCCTTCGTTAAAAATGCCCCCGGTGGCGGAAAGCGCGGTCGTCGCGAGCGTCGCGCCATTGTTGTTTTCCAAGGTGCCCGCTGTGGTGACGGAGCCGTCCGCGGCTTGGATTGCGCCGCCGTCATTCGTGATGCCGTAGGCGGCGGAAATCGTTGTGCCAACGATACTTCCAGTGTTGGAAATGCTCCCTTCCGTGAGTGAAATACTCCTCGCCCGCAGCGTCCCGTCGTTGACGACTTCGCCGCCGTCCAGCGTCCCCGCGACTTGGAGCGTCGCGTTGTCCTTGTTTTCAAGAATCGTGCCGGAGGCGAGCGAGACGTTTTCGGAGACCGTCAAGGTGCCCGTATTTTCGACGTAGCCCGAGGCGGAAAGAATGTCCGTGTTGAAAGTCCCGCGATTGGTAATGCCTGTGCCGGAGACGTTTACGTGCGCAGCGTCGAAGGTCGCCCCCGTCTCAACTTCGATCAAGGCCGCCGTCAAACTGCCCGCAACCCCGGTCACGCCCGCTCCGGCGTAAAGGGCGCCGATCGTGTGCGAGACCGACGCGTCGGTGAGCGCAAAAGTGCCCGCGCCCGTTTTTGCAACCTGACCCGCGCCGGAAAGCGTGCCGGAAAATTCCTGGGAGGCGCTCTGGTTAAGAACGAGGGCAGCCCCGCCTTCAACGGCGACATTCCCAGCGTAAGTCGTTGTGCCGTCCGCAGTTTGAACACCGAGCGTGCCGGTGATTTCGAGCACGCCGACTCCGACGTTGGTCGCGCCGGTGTAATTGTTATCTGCGGAAAGAACGATTTTGCCCGCGCCCGTTTTCGCCAAACCGCCTTCGCCGGAAAGCGTGCCCGTGAAGAGCACCGTCTCCTGCTCCGTGCTGAGCGTTCCGCCCGCGCTGCCGAGCGTCCACGATTTTTCGTAAGAAGCGCCATCGAGGCGGAGCGCGCCGCCGTTGAGAATGCCTTCGCCCGTGCCCGTCGCCGCATCGGACGCAATGGCAAGCGTGCCTTCGCTGACGGTTGTCGTTCCCGTGTAATCATTTACGCCAGAGAGCGCGAAGACGCCCGTGCCCGTTTTCTCAACGTCGCCCGTGCCGGAAATCGTGCCCAAATAAGAACCCGCGCTCGTGTCGGCGCTCCGGTCAAGGATGACTTTGCCCTCATTTTCGATGCGCGCTGCGCCGATGTAACTCGTGCCGGAGAAGCTCGCCGTGCCGCTTTCCGTGACGACGAGCGCGTTTTCCGAACTCACGTCTTTCGCGAAAACCGCCGTCCCGGAAACGTTTATGCCGATGAAGTCTATCTCGTTGTTAAAGCGGACGTTAGCCCCTTCTTCAACATTCAGTTTGCCGTCGGGGGTGAAGTCGTAGCCGGAGGTCGCCGTCGCCACGCCCGCTATCTTGCCGCCGCCGAAGACGTAAGAGCCGTTGGCGTCAATCGTCATGCCGCCGACGATTACGCCTTCGCCGAAGTTTTCGACGGTCACGGTCAAAGATTCCCCGCCGGTTGACGCGAAGCGGACAATGTCGCCGTTGACGAAGCGGCGGCCGGAGCCGGAGTTTTCTTTCCAATTCGTCGAGGACGTGTCCGAGGAACCCCAACGCGTGTTTTCCCTGCCGCCGTCCCAGTAAAGTTCCGCGCTCGACTCGGAATAAGAGTGCAGCACGAGCGAAAGCCGGTCTTCGCCGAGGGACAAAACAGCGCGGACACGGCTGTTCTTGGAATCGACGAGCACCCCTTTGTATTTGAAAATCGTCTCATTGAGATTGCCCGTGGTGAGCGACTCGGCGGCGGTCAGGAGCGTGTAGCGCCCATCGTTCCACCAAAGCGCGTCGCTGCCGGCGATGGAGAGGTCGAGCGTGTTTTGGACTTGTGTGCCAAAGCTCACACTGCCAAGGACTTCGACTCGGTCGGAATCGTGGTCCCCCTCAAGGTCGATGCGCAGCGTGACCCCGTCGAGCGCGAGCGTCGTCCCCGCCGCGCCCAGTTTCAAGACGCCGATGGTGCCGGCGGTTCCGGGCGAAAGTGACGATCCGGCGGCAAACACGGGCATGTTGAGCAGGCCGGTGCCGCCGATGGAACCGTCGCGCACAATGATTGGCGCGGCGATGACGCCGTTGATTTCGAGCAAGCCGCCGCCGCGTTTGTAGAGCGCGCCCGCGCCGGTGATGTCGCCGTTAAAGACGACGTAAGCCTCGTTCACGATCGAGCCGCCGCTGTCGGCGATTTGCCACGATGCGTTGTAGGAAGCTCCTATTAATTCGAGACTTGCGCCATTGAGCGTGTTCGTCCCCGCGCCCAAGGGCGCGTCGGAAGTGATGGCGACCGTGCCGGAGGAGAAAGTGGTCCCGCCCGTGTGCGAATTTGCGCCGGTGAAATACAAAATGCCGGTGCCTCTCTTCTCAAAATGACCCGTCCCCGATAGCGTTCCCGAAAATATCGCCGCAGCGTCGTTGCGCAGCGTCGCGCCGTCGGGTCCGAGCGTCCACGCCTTCGCAAACGTCGTTCCGGAAATGCCTGTCAATTCCAGCGTTGCGCCGGAAATTGTGTTTGCGCCCGTGCCCAGCGCCGTGTCGGAAGCAATGGCGAGCGTGCCGCCCAAAACGGTCGTTCCGCCGTGGAAATTCGTGTGAACGACGGTGAGCGTGCCCGCGCCCGTCTTGATGAGCGTGCCCGTGCCGCTGATCAAGCCGCTCAATACCTGCGGGTGCTCCTGCGCCATCTCGATACTGCCGCCCGAAAGCGTGATCGTGCCGGCGTAATCGCCGTCTCCCGGTCCCGCGCCAAGCGTGCCCGTGACGCGCAAACGCCCGCCGGAAACAAGGGTGCCGCCGGTGTAATCGTTTTCGCCGGAAAGCGTTAAGACTCCGCTGCCGGTCTTCTCAATCGCGCCCAATCCCGTGATGACGCCGGCGTAATCCCCGCTGCTCGCCACAAGCACGCCTGTCGTGCTCGCCGAACCCAGCGATATGCGCACCGCGCTGTCCGTCGCGTTCAACGCGCCGACAGACTGCGTGTGCCCGTCCATGCTCACCCGTGCGCCGGACGCGAGCGTCAGGGCGGACGTTTTGCCGAAGGCGTTGTTGGTGGAGAAGATAAAGCGCGCCGAGGAGAGGTTTGTCGCGCCGGTGTAATCGCTGTCGGCATTGCCAATGAAAATTTCCTGCGAGGACACGCCCGTCAACGCGATCGCGCCGGTCCCGCTGATGCGGGCGTTGAGGCGCGGCAGCAAGACCCCGGTCGCGTCGAGCGCCAAAGTGCGCCCGGCGTCCACGTTGATTTGCCTGAGGAGACTCGTCACATAAATGCCGCTGTCGGAGGCGTCGCCGGTGTCTTGAATGAAAACCGTGTGGTTGAATCGCGCTTCGCCGATGCGCACGCCGTTGGCGTCTTGCAATTCCCGTGCAAGCAACGAGTTGCCAACAACCGCGCCGGTCGAATCGCGCAGGGTCAACGCAGTCCCCTGCGCAATCGTTCCGGTGGCGGCGACAAGCTGGCTCGTCGCACGCGTTCCGTCTTGGTAGAAGTCGAAGAGCGAGGCGTTCGTCGCGGATTGCGCGTTCGCCTGCGGCACGTTAACTGCTTTGTTAAAAGCTATTTGCAGCGAACCGCCGTTCACCGCGTCGAGACCGACCGTGCGCAGCACGCCTTCCGCCGTGAAGACTTCCGTGTCAAACGCCAGCGAGCCGCCGTTAAATTCCAGCGCGCTGACCGCCGCACCGGCTTCCGTGACGCGGGCGACGCCGCTTCCCGTGAGCCTCAACGTCGCGTTGGCGACCGCGGCGGCATTGGCGTCTTCGAGGACGAAGGAGCCGCTCGCGAGGTCGAATGTCCCCGTGAACGCGCTGCCCGTGCTCGCGCTGAAATTGAAGCTGCCGGACGGGTTTGCCTGCGTCGAGGCGACCGTCACGCGCAGCGTCCCCGTGCCGCGAAGTTCGTTCTTAAAGTCGGCGACCGACACGGCGAGCGCGCCCTGTTCAATGTCAATCGCGAGGACGCCCGTGCCCGCGAGCGCGTCGGCTCGCTGGAAGACCAGGGTGCCCGCGCCTCTTTTCGCAATGCTGTCCGCCGGCAACGCGCCCGTCGCCGTAAACCGCCCCGCCATCGTGGCGGTTTCGCCCGCGCCAACCGTGATTGCGCGCGCCGCCGAACCGAGGGAAATTTCAACGTCGTTCGGCAAGACTATCCCGTCCGCCAGCGTGAGGCCGACGGCGTCGTCGCTCGCGTGAACGAGGGCGCCCGTGCCGAGAGCGGCGTTGTCCCGGACGGTGATGGAACCGGCGTCGAAACGCGTGCCGCCGGCGTAGGAGTTGTTGCCGGACAAAACAAGGGTTCCGCTGCCCGTTTTAACCAAGGCGCCAGTGTCGCCGCCGGTGATTCTGCCCGCAAAGGTCCCCGAACCGTCCGCGCTCGCGGCGTCCGTGCCGATTTGTAAAGTCTTGGAGGCAAGATAGACATAGGTGTCCACCGCGCCGTCGAGTGTCTTGACCGTGGCTCCGCCGGTCGTCAACGCGTTGATCTCAAACCTCGTGCCTGCTTCGAGCGTGAGACCGGCGGAGTCGGCGATGCTCCCCGTCTTGTTCAAGACGAGTTTGCCGCCGGAAACGGTTGTTGTTCCCGTATAAGTGTTTACGCTTTCAAAGGCGATGGGATTCGTTCCCGTTTTGGCAAACGAACCCGCACCGGAAAGCGTGCCCTTGACGTTGCCCGACTGCGCCGTCAGGGAGACATCGACGACTATTTCCGTGCCGCTCTCGGTGCTCAGGCTCGTGAGGCTGAGCGCGTGGCCGTTCGTCAGCACTTTCGCGCCATTCTCCAAGGAGAGCGACGCAGTCTCACCGAAGGCTTTCGCACTCAACAACTTCGCCGTTATCCCAGAGACGGTCGTTCCTTCCAGATAATCGCTGGCGGCATTGCCGATTTCGACCTCCCGCCCGCTTGCACCGGAAAACCGGAACCCGCCCTGACCGGTGAGTTTCGCTATGAGTTTCGGCGTGCCCGCCGTCGTCGCGTCGAGGCTCGTGACAGCCGACTTGGCTGTTTCTATCTCGGCGAGACCGTATCCGAGCCAGATGCCCTGCCCTTCCGGCGTCGTGTCGTCCACATAGCCGAGATAATCAAAAGTCGCCACGCCGTTCCCGTTGTCAATGTCGCGCGTCTGGCGAGAATTCCCGCCCGTCGCACTGGGTTCCCATTGCAAAATGGTCGCGCTTCCAACGACAACTCCCGCGGCAACGATGCGCTGCAAGTGCAGCGTCTGATCCGAATCCGTCCAGTAATCGTAGATGTTCTGGCTGATGTCCACCGCACTCGTGTCAATGTAAGTGTCCAATCCCGTTATCCTTATCGTTCCGCCTCCGCTGACGTCCAATTTCGCAACCGAGAGCACAGTCGCAGGCGAAATCGGATCGGCGGAAAAGACGAGGACGCCGCCGTTGACATCAAGAGTGCCCGCCAAAGAGGCAGAGTGGGTGATGTCGAGGACCGAGCCTGCTTCGGTTATCGTGTTCTTGCCGAGTCTGAGCGAAGCAGGCGAAAGCGCCCTGCGGTTGTTCTCGCTGGCGAGCGAAACTTTCCCGCGAGGCAGCTCGAAAGTACCGGTAAAACGACCCTCGTCGTTGACGCCCGCGCCAAAGGACAGGACGGTGTTGTCGTTGGTGAACGTCACGAGCAAGTCGCCGTCGCCGTAGAGGGTATTCTTAATGACACCGGTTTTGACTTCGAGCGTTCCCTCGTCGATTTCCACGACTCCTGAGAAATTCGTCAACGCCGCCGCATTGTTGAGCGTCAGTTTTCCGTCGCCCTGCTTGCTGAACACGCTGCCGTCTCCGTCGTTTGTCAGCGTGCCGGTGAGGGTGGCGGTCTCACTCGCCTCAACGCGGAATTTGCGCGTATCGCCATCGTCTTCTCCCTTTATCACGATGTTGTTTGAAAGGGTGAGGCCGTTGGCAAGTGTTAGCACGCCCGCCGCTTCGTGGGTGAACACGCCGTTGCCCACCGCTTTGTTGTTTTTCAAAACAAGGTCGCCGCCCAACCCGCTGAACTCCGTTCCGCCGCTGTGGCTGCTTGCGCCGGAGAGCGTGAACGTGCCGTAGTCGGCGGCGACGTCAACGATTCCACTCCCGCTGAATTGCCCGGCAAATTCTTTTGCGCCAAGGGGAGTGTAGGCATTCCCAACTTGCAGCGTCTTGCCGCCAAGGGTCACTCCGCCGACGCCTTCGAGCGTCTTCAAGACCACCGTGCCGTCGGCGCCGCCAATGTCGAAAATTCCTGATGATTCGATAATTAAGCCGGAAGATTCTTTGATGGAACCGCTACCTTCAATGGCGAGAATGCCGCTCTCAATTCTCGTCGCGCCGGTGTAAGTGTGCTCGGCGGTGAGCGATATCCTGCCGATGTTTTTCTTTATCAACTCGCCACACCCGGTGACTTCATTCGCAAACTCAACCGCTTCGGCGATGTTGATCTCGAGCTTCGTTGCCAGTGACGCCGGATCGGCAACGTTGAAACCAAGGGTGATTGTCCCCGTCCCCGCGCCCTCGGCGTTGCCGAGAGAAATCGTGCCCGCTTCAACTTTCGTTCCGCCGGAGTAAGTATTTTTTGAATTGAGCGCGAGCGTGCCCGCTCCACGCTTCGTCAATGTCTTACCGTCCCAGTTGTCAAAACCCGGAACACTTAAGTTTCTATCCGCAAGAATAGCGTCTCCCGACGAACCCGCCGCCCCAATCGTGAACAACTCGCCAGTTTCAATTAGGAAATGGCCGTGTTGGTTGCCATCGCCTAAATTATTCCAGACAAGAGTGCTTCTTATTACCATCTTGTCTATTGTCGCAAACTCACTTACATTTTCCGTAACGAAAGAAACGGTGGCATCAATAAATTTATCAACATCGAGGTCGGAAGGTATCTGCTCACCGTTCGCCGCCTTGAGGATGAAGTCGGGACTGGAATCAGTGCCGCGGTGTATTTCGGCTGCTTTTACGACGACGTATTCTCCCTCCACGTATTTAGTGAGGTTGATAGTGGTAAGATTCGTGAAAGTAAGCCCGCCCTTGACATCGAGCGCGTTCTCCGTGCCCACATTGAAAACGCTCCTGGTTCCGAACACGACATCGCCGTTGGCAACCACGGACGTGGTGTCAATGGTGAGGCTCGCATCGGCACCAATGGTCAAGTTATGGATGCCGCTTATACTTCCATTAAAAACAACCTGACCATAATCTGCGATAGTAACATTTCTTTCTCCGGTAGCACCGTTCATGTTGAGGCGGGCGTCGTTATGAATCGTAATGTTGCTGAAAGTCTGGCTCTTGCTCGCGCCAAGTTCGGCTTCAACTTCGCCTTCGGAAACACCGACGGTGATGTTTTTGCTGTTAGCAATAGCATCCGCCACGGTGAGATAAAGACTACCGGCGTTGACCAGCGTGTCGCCAGTGTAACCTTTTGCGGCGGGCCCGCCCAAAATGAGCCTGCCCGCGCCCGTCTTCGTCAAGGTCTGCGTGTCGCCGCCGGTGAGCGCGCCCTCGATGGTGACGCGCGAGGCGGAATCGGGCACATCGAAGGTCGCCCCGCTTCCGGCAAGCACGAAGCTGCGCGTTTCCGCAAACACGACGATCGCAGCAGATGCACCGGCAGCACGGAACGTCGCCGAGCGAGCATCGTCGCCAACGCCAGAGCCGAGCGTGATGCTGCCGCCGACGCCGGTGTTCGCCACCGTAGTAATTTCCAGCGCGCCTTCCTTGATCTCCAAATTGCCCGTGAAACCGTTGTTCGTGCCGCCGAGCGCGAGCGTGCCAGCGCCGTCCTTAACCAATTTACCCGAACCAGACAAAACGCCTGGGACGGTAAATTTCTCATTTTTAATGGTAAATTCCGCTCCCGTG
>JAISZI010000021.1 GCA_031269335.1 Puniceicoccales bacterium | reverse complement strand
GGATGAGGCTGATTTCGCCGTTGGCGAGTTTTGTTTCGAGTTCGGCGCGGGTGTGCGGACCGGTGCGTTTTCCCTTCCAGAGGAGGTGGTGGGCGTCCGGGGGAGGGATGTTGACGGGGGGAGGGATGGCAGAGGAGGTGGGCATGGGCGTGTTTTTTTTAATTATCGATAGAAGAAGTCGGCGGGGGCGGCGAGGAAGGGGAAGTCGGCGGAGACGGAGGTGGCGGCGGAGGCGGAGGTGGTGGTGGGAGTTGGAAAAACCATTTGTTCCAGCCGCCGGCGGGGATTATTGAGGCGGGGGGGAAGGGGACGCCGTTGGCGGCTTCGGAGGGTTGGAGGGCGAGCATGAGGAGGGGGGAGTGCGGTGCAAAAGGGACAGGTTCGCGCAGGGGGATGGGAGTGGGAGCGGCGGAGGCGTTAGCGGTGGGGGAAGCGGCGGGAGCAGCGGTTGCGTCGGCGGGGAGGAGATCGGTGGCTGGGATGCGGACGATGGAGCCGTTGGGGGAGATGCCCACGAGGTAGCCGGTGATTTTTTGGCGTGGGGCGGGGTGGAGTTTTTTTTCGGAGGTGATGTATCCTGCGTAGGTAAAGCCTGGGTTTGTAAGGCGTTGGAAGACGCGTAGCCAAGCGGTGGCTTCGGCGAGATAGGAGGGGTGGGGGGATTCGTAGAAGCGGAAGAGGTGGGGGAGATTGTCGTTCCAGCGCGACGGCGGGTTTAGCCAATCGGTGAGGGTGAGGGAGCCTGGGACGAGTTTGGGGAGGGTTTGGGCGGCGCGGAGGGCGGACGGGGAGAAGGCGACGCCCCATTCTTCCGGGCGGGTAGTGACAGCGATTTTATGGAGGCGCATGTGGAGGGCGACCTTGAGAAGCGGGGAAATGCGGTTGGCGGCGCGGACGCGGTCAATGGTGGCGAGGAGGGGTTCGGAGATGCGGGCGAAAGAGGGGTCGTAGAAGCGGGAAAATTGGAGGAGGAAGGAGCTTTCCGGGGTGATGGCGGGCGGGGAGAGGGATTTGCCGGAGGCGTGGAATGTGCTGTATTGGCGCAGGGAATAGGTGCGTTTTTCGGTGGTGCCGTCTTCTCGGTAAATAGTTGCGGTGTTGATAATTTCGTGGCCGTTGCCCATGGGGCGGCGTTCAAAGTGGGGCGGACCAAGCGTGTAAATGGGCGACGGTTTCGGGAGATTTCTCTGGGTGGGGTAGGTGGTGAGGGTGCTGATGTAGATATTTTCGAGGTCTTTATTTTTGACGAGTTGTCCGGCTTCGGCGGCTTCACCCGGAAGTGTTGTGCCAGGGAGGAAGGGTTGGGTGTCGGTCGGGGCGGAAGCGGCATAATGCCATAGGCGGTAGATACTTGGGTGGAGGACGTGTGCGGCGGGGTTGCGCAGGGCAGTTTCGTTGGCGAGGATGGGGGCGAAGGAGGGCGGGGGTGTTTCGATTGAAGCGGCGAGTGTTTTTAGGGTGTTAAAATACTCGTTGAGGGTGGCGGTGCGGGCGAGGGCGTTGTCGGTATTGACCTCGAATTGGCATTGGGCGAGGACGGAGGCGATGGAGGCGGAGAGTTCCTGCCAGTGGCGTTGGTCTTCGGGGGAGAGGAGGAAACGGTGCGGGAAATGGGTTTGGGCGAGTTTTTGGGCGAGTGCGCTGGTGGAAGCGAGGGCGTTAAGACGTTGGCTGGCAGTGGGAAGGGTGCGGGCGACGGTAAAGTTGTTTTCGAGGTCGGCGATTTCGCGGGTGAGGACGGGGAGGACGTCAGTGGCGAGTTTTTCGCGTTGGGAGGAGATGCGTGTGGTGGCGGTGGTGAGTTTGGGGGTGGCGAGGGCGAGGATGTCGAGTGGGAATTTATCCGGAGTGAGCGATTCTTTGAGAGAATTGAGGCGACCGAGGGCTTTGTGGATAAGGTCTGGCGGGGTATTTGGCGGGAGGGCGACAAGGGAATCGAGGTCGGAAAGGAGGGCGGAGGAGACGTGCCGTTTAGCGGATGCCCACTGGGAGAGGTTCTTTTTTGCGGCAGCAAAGGCTGGATCGGAGTCCCAGTGCGGATCGAGGTTGGCGAGGAGGGCTTCGGCGTCGCGGAGTTTGTTTTGCGCTGGGGCGGCGTCCATGCGTGCGGTGGCTTGGGAACGTTTTTGTTCATCAAGGGTGTTGAGGCGCAGGGTGACGGTGGTGGCAGTGGCGATGGCGAGGACGGCGGCGGCAGTTACGGCGATGAAGGTGTTGCGGCGGCGCGCCTGCGTTTGGAGGGCTTTGCGGTAGGCGAGAGCGGCTTCAAGAAGTGCCGGGTCTGGGCGGAGGTTGTTGTGGGGGGAAGATTCCGGGGCGGCGGCAGCGACGGTATTGAGGGCTTCGGCGGCGGTGATGGCGCGGTTGAGGTGAAAGAGGGTGGTTGAGCGCGGGCGATTCCCCGTGGGGGCAGCGGCGGCACGGAGTTCTTCGTTTACGTGGCGGATCTGGGTTTCGTGCTGGTGGATGCGGTCGAGGGCGTCTTGGTGGTGTTTGGCGTGCTCTTCGTGGTCGGTGAGGTCGGCGAGCGTGGTGTCGTCGAATTCGAGTTTGTGGTGGTATTCGAGGGAGCGGATGTGGCCGAGAAGCGGGATAATTGTGCGCCAGTCGTTGGCTTGGCGGAGGAGGGAGATTTGGCGGAGGTATTCGCGGGCTTCTTCGAGGGCGTTGTCGCGGTCGCGTTGTTCGCGCAGGATGCGGGCGCGTTCGAGAATTGGGGAAGAGGCGAGGGAGGGCAGGCGGAGGGATTCAAGGGATTCGGCGAGGGAGAAGGCATTGTCGAACTCGTTGGCATTGAGGAGCGTTTCGAGTTTTGGGAGGTGGGACTCCATAATTTTTCCGCCGAGGCGGATAAATTCTTGCCGGGCGTTACGGTCATCTGGGTTGATGCGGATAATGGAGGTGAGGATGGAGAGGGCGCGAAGTTCGTCGCGTTCGCGGATAGCCTGGCGGTAGTCGCGGTAGAGCGGGTGGGATTCGCTTATCTGGCGGCCGTAGAGGCTGCTCACGAGGTCTGTTTCGTGCGGGTCGAGAGGCGGTGGCCAGGGGAGGTTGCGGGCGCGGCAGAGCGAGAGCCATTCATTGGATTCGGCGAAGGCGAGTTTGGCGGCGGTGTCGAGGAGGGGCGGGGAGGATTCGGCGACTTGGAAGGCAGTGTAGTCGTTACCCGCACGGATGAGGGTGGCGCACTGGTCGATTCGGTCGCGAATGTGCATGAGCAGCGCGGTGTATTCATGGGCGAGGCTTTGTATTTCGAAGTGTCCGGTGTCGCCATTGAGGACGGCTTTGATGCGGCTGACGAGTTTATCGGGATGCATGGTGCGGCAGGAGGAGTGTGAATGTATTTTTCTGTTGTTGGATAATGAGTTGCAGTGCGTTACAGCGGGCAGCCCATTTCGATAAATTCGTAGGGGATTTTGAAGCGGGCGGAGGCTTCTTGTGCGAGTGCGGTTACGCCGAAGACCTCTGTCGCATAGTGGCCACAGGGGTAGAGGTTCCAGCGGTTTTCTTGGGCGGCGTTAAAGTGTTCTTCGCGGAGTTCGCCGGTGACGAGGGTGTCGCAATCAACGGCGGCTAAAGCGCTGAGGGCGGAACGTCCGCTGCCAGTGAGGATGGCGACGCGGCGGGGGGTGGGGCTGCCGAACTCGATGCCCGTGTAAGTGCGGGGGAAGAGCATTCTTAGGCGCGCTGTCAGCTCGGAGCGCGTGATGTTGTGGGAGTCGCACAATGCTGCGATGGGGACGCCTTCGTATTCTAAAAACCAGTTTTCGATGGGGAGGTTGAGTTTGGCGGCGAGCCGGGCGTTGTTTCCGATTTCGGGGTGCGCATCGAGAGGCAGGTGGCAGGAGTAAACTGCAATATCATTTTCGAGAAGGACGCGGTATTTTTCGTAAATGGTTCCGGTGACGGGTTGTTGGGGATTCCAAAAGAGACCGTGGTGGACGATGAGGAAATCCACGTTGCGGCGGGCGGCCTCACGGAACGGTTCGAGGCCGGAGTCCACGGCGGCGGCGATTTTGTGAACGGGGTTGCGTTTGCCGAACTGAAGTCCGTTCAGGGCGCCGGGGAAATCTTTTACGGAATGGCGGCGGGTGCGCTCGTCACAGAACTGGACCAGCGTTTCGAGCGGGACGGCGGCGGAATCGTTATCGGTGGGCATCTTGGTCAAGGGAGGGGGAAGGACGTAAGTGGGGAGGAGTCAGTTAATTACCTCAAAAAGATTTTCCGGTGGCGTGGGCGCCGGGCTGCCGAGGGTGGCGGGGTCGAAGACTGTCGGCGGATTGGGCTGTTTAAGCGAGGCGGCGGTGATGCGGAAAATGTCTTTGTCTCGCGTCACCATGTCGTGCATGCGGATTTCCTCCGGAATGTAGTTATCTTGCGCTTTGGTAAAGCTTTCCAATTCGACTTTGCGCAGCTCGCGACCATTGGCGTCGTGGACGACGGCTTGCATGAGAGCCGAGGGGAAAGCGCGGTCAAAGCCGAGGGTGACGTGACCGATGTTTGGGTGCGCGGTGCGAAAGGAAGCCGGCGGGGTCATTCTAAAAAAATTTGTCGGGCGACCGCGGAAGCGGCGTGTTTCGAGGTAACGCGCATTTGCCCAATAGGTAAATTGCTGCTGTAATTCGAGGGCGGATATAATGAGACCCGGTGCGAGCGGTTCGTTGGTGTTGGCGACGGTGCGCACGGGTTTGCCGTTTTCTCCGGCGATCCAGAGGGCGGGTCTGGGACCGCTTTGCAAAATGAAACGCAACGGAGCCGCAGGGGAGGCTTTCGCCGGCGTGAGTTCTATGCGGAAAACGGGACCGTTGTTATTCCACGAACCCCACATGGTGCCGTAGTGCACCGTCTCTGCGCCGTTTTTTTTGGGGACGTGGGTGATGGTGATGCGAAAGCAAAAGTCTCTGACTCGGAAAGAACGAAATTCGTTGAGGACATCCGCCGCTTTTTGCTTGGAAAGCTGCCCCGGTCGCCCGTGGTCAAATGACGACTGCGCCCGCACTGTCAATGGAACGAGCATCAAGAGCGCCGGAATCACGAACAATGCAACCGGCTGCGTAAAACGCTTCAATGGAGAACGAGAAAACAGCATTGCGCCACGGTGCTTTCCCACAGGTTTTTGGCAAGCTGTGATATGGGGTAAGTTACAGAAATTTTCAGAGGGTTACGTCGAGGAAGTAGCGGGATTTAGAGCGGCGCAGGGAAACGGGGGTGGAAAAGAGGGCGGAAAGGTTGCTTGCCGTCAAAGTATCGCGGACGGTTCCGGAGGCGAGGACGCGCCCTTTTCGCAGGAGAAGCGCATGGGAAAACGCCGGAATGATTTCTTCGACGTGGTGGGTGACGAGCACGAGCGGGACGGCGTTTTTTCCGGTAGAAAGGCGGGTGAGCATTTGCAAAAATCGCTCGCGTGCAAGGGGATCGAGACCCGCGCAAGGTTCGTCGAGTATCAGGACGGACAACCCGGAATAGAGTGCCCGGGCGATGAGAACGTGTTGACGTTCGCCTTGCGAGAGGGTGCCCCAAGGTTGGGCGCAGAGGTGGGCGCAACCAGTGCGCCGCATTTGGGTGAGGGCGGCGTGTTTGCGGTGAATCTCTTTGATAATTCCGAAGTTGAGCATGGCGTCGTGTCCGCCAAAGACAACGCAGAGGGCGGGTTCGTTTGGGCTGATTTGGCGGGCGAGGACGGTGGAGACGAGACCGACGCGCTTGCGCAGCTCGCGCCAGTCGTCTTCGCCGCGGACGGCCCCGGCGATGCGCACAGAGCCGCTTGTTTCTGGGAGATAGCCAGTTAAGACGGCGAGCAAGGACGTCTTGCCCGATCCGTTTGCACCGAGGATGACCCAGTTTTCCCCGGCGTTCATTGTCCAGTTGATGTTGTCAAGGATGACGCGCTCGCGCTCTACGCGCAGGTTTTCAACTGCGATGAGCGGGACTGCCGCCTGTGTCGCGGGTGTTGGCGGGTGGCGGCGTGGCGGCATTTTTCTCGGGCGATGCTATTCGGTAAGGGCGTCCATTGCCGATTTTTTCTGCGGGATAAACGGGAGGACGTGTTCGGTGTGCGGCACCACAACGTCGAGGAGGTATGGTCCCGGGTGCGCAAGCATTTCGCGGATGGCGCCGCGCAATTCTTCGCGCTTCAAAACACGCCGCCCGGCAATGCCGAAACCGGCGGCGATTTTCACGAAATCGGGATAAAGAGCATCTGCGTTATCGGGACTACCAATGTTTGTAGGGTCGCCGAGGATAGTTTGCCCACGGACGCTTCCATAAAAACGGTCTTCCCATTGGGTTACCATACCGAGGTGCTGGTTGTTCACTATCATAATTTTCACAGACACCTTTTCGACTGCCGCGCTCGCCAATTCTTGGATGTTCATCAGGAAAGAGCCGTCGCCGTCGATATCTACGACGTCTTTGTCGGGACAAGCGATCTTGACGCCGATGGCGGCGGGGAGGCCGAAGCCCATAGTTCCCGCGCCGAGCGAGCTAATGAAGGTGCGCGGTTCGGAGAAATGGTAGAACTGGGGCGTCCACATTTGGTGCTGCCCGACTCCCGTGGTAACGAGGGCGCGCCCGCGTGTTTCCTCGAAGAGCATTTCGATGGCGAGTTGCGGCAGGATGTGGGGGGATTTATCGCGTTTGTAGGAGAAGGGGAACGGGTGTTGCTTCTTCCAGCCATTGATGGTGCTGAACCATTCGGAGAGGTCTGGTTTTTTGAAGGGAGTCGCCTTCACAAGCGCGCAGAGGCGTTGGAGGACGTCTTTGACGTCGGCTTCAACGGGAATGTGCGTGCGGATGTTTTTGTGATGTTCCGAGCGGTCTATGTCTATGTGGATGATGCGGGCGGTTGGGGCGAATTTCTCGACGGCGCCTGTGACGCGGTCGTCAAAGCGTGCGCCGGCGACGATGAGGAGGTCGCTTTGGTAAACCGCCCAGTTGCCGGCGAGGGTGCCATGCATTCCAAACCAGTAGAGGCTTTGCGGGTGGTCCGGCGGGAAGACGCCGAGTGCCATGAGGGTGGAGGCGACGGGAATGCCAGTGCGCTCGACAAACTCGCGCACGCTGTCCACGGCACCACTGGAAATGACGCCCCCGCCGAGGTAGAGAACGGGTTTCTTAGCGGAGGAAATTTCGGCGAGAATTTGGTGCAGCGTCGCATCATCCGTGCGCGGCGGGATGGAGAGACCCGGGATGGAGACGCTGTCCATGTTTTCGGGAAAAACCGGGGTGAAAATGGCTTGCTGGACGTCTTTCGGAATATCGACGACGACAGGACCGGGGCGCCCAGTCGTGGCAATTTTGAATGCTTTGAAAATGATTTCGGGCAGTTCCTCGGGGTTGAGAACGAGGAAGCTGTGTTTCACGATAGGAAGGGTGATTCCGTAGAAATCTGATTCTTGAAATGCATTTTTACCAATGAGTTGCTGAAAGACTTGCCCGGTGATGGCGACAAGGGGAACGCTGTCCATGAAGGCATCGGCAATGGGGGTGACGAGATTGGAGGCACCCGGACCGGAAGTGGCGAGGCAGACACCGGGTTTGCCAGTGGCACGGGCGTAGCCGCTTGCCATGAAGCCGCCGCCTTGTTCGTGGCGGGGCAAAACGGCGCGAATTTTACGCGTGCGCGTAAGTGCTTGGCTGATTTCGAGTAAGGCACCACCCGGATAAGCAAATACCGTGTCCACACCAAGAAGTTCGAGGCAGCGCACTACGGCGTCTGCCCCGCGCATACGGGTCTGCTCCCGACAGGGAACAGAGGCGATCACGTCCTCGCTCTCATGGCGGGCGTTTGTCTTCTCGTTTTTTGGCATAAAATCTGGCGCGATCCGTAGCTTGCGAAGGCGGGGCGGTCAAGGACGATCCCCTCCGCTGCCGGAAAGACTTATAGACATGTTGATCCGGAGCAACATGTCTATAGGTCTCTCCGCACTACACCATGAGCCGCATCGCCATTCTCACGCACTCATTGCATACCAATTACGGCGGGCTGTTGCAGGCCTTTGCCCTGCAACACGTCCTGCGCGACATGGGGCACGACGTGAAAACGGTCTGGCACGACGGCGAGCGCAAGTCAGGCGCGCGGGAACACTTCCGCTGGCTGCAAAAACTCTGGCTCCGGCACGCCCTGCGAATGCCGCCCGAATTGTGGCGCCCCGGACGCTCCCCGTTCATCCGCCGGCACACCGACCGCTTCATCCTTAAAAACATCGCCGTCTCAAAACGTATCTTTTTACAGGATATCGCGGAATTGAAACCGGAGGGCTTCGACGCGTGGATTGTCGGCAGCGACCAAGTCTGGAGCACATCGTCACCATCGTGCCTGCGCACCATGTTTCTGGATTTTCTCGACGACGCGCCAAATAAGAAAACGCGAAGACTCTCCTACGCCGCCTCGTTTGGGAAAGAGACCTGGACGCCCGGCGATGAGACACTCCGCGAGTGCGCCGCTCTCGCGAAAAAATTCGACGCCATCTCCGTCCGTGAAACAAGCGGCGTTGCCATTTGCGAAAAACAACTTGGCGTCGCCGCCGTCCAGTTGCCCGACCCCACGCTTCTGCTGCCGGCGG
>JAISZI010000080.1 GCA_031269335.1 Puniceicoccales bacterium | reverse complement strand
AGCGACGACAACGAAGAATTATTCGCTGAAATTCGTAAATACCTGCGCACATTTCACGAGCCGCTGAAGTCCTGCGACCCCTATCTGCGGTTTCTATTTTTGACCGGCATTGCACGCTATCCGGGAGTGTCTGTTTTCTCAACTTTGAACAACATCACCGACATCTCGCTTGACGCCCGTTACGCAACAATTTGCGGTTATACACAAGCGGAATTGGAGAGTAATTTTGACAATTATATAGAAAATCTCGCCTTAAAAGAAAACGACACGAAGGAACGAATTTTGACCGACATTAAACACTTCTACAATGGTTACTCGTGGGATGGCGAAACAAGAATCTACAACCCATTTTCGACATTGCACTTGTTTAACTTTGGGAAGTTTGACAACTTTTGGTTCCGCACCGGAACGCCATCCTACTTGATAAACATTCTACGAAAGAAAGGTGACCTTCTACTGCCCCTCGGCGAAAGCGTTGCGTTTTCTCTGCAAGGAGGCATCGAAAAACTTTCGGAGACAAACGAGACAATTCTTTTTTTCCAGACAGGTTATCTCACAATCAAGCGAATTGAAAAAATAGAGCGCAGAGAAAAGTATATACTCGACTTCCCGAACGCGGAAGTGCGCGAGTCATTCACCGAGCATCTCATTAACGCTTACGGAAAGTGCACAACCGACGAGGTCACGGCATTGCGTATAACATTGAAAAAGGAACTTCTCGCCGATGACGTTACCACACTGAACGAAACACTCCGTTCCACCCTCGCTTGGATTCCCTACGAACTCTATATTGAGAATGAGCGTTATTACAATTCGCTGATGCTGCTTTGGTTACGTTTGCTCGGCTTCAACATTCGCTCGCAAGACCCCACAAACTTCGGACGCATAGACGCCGTGTGGGAACTCCCCGAACAAATCATCGTCGCCGAAATTAAATACGCCAAACCACCGCAGCCAATAAAGCGGCGGGGACGCCCCAAAAAAACGGACGCCAACATCATCATTCCCACCACCAAACCTGCCGTCCTCGATAAACTACTCGCCGAAGCCTTCGCCCAAATCACCGAAAAACGCTACCCCGAAAAGTTCAAAACAGCGACAACCGAAAACGGCACTCCCAAGAAACTAACCGCCCTCGCAATCGCTTGCTCCGGCAGAGACGTAAAGTGCGCAATTAAGGAAATACAAGCAAGAACTTTTTAGGGATAAGTTCTAATGCAAAACATTTTTCCAAAAAGAACTCCGCCAAAAGCGGAATGCGGGTTCATTCAGGGTCATTTCCAAATCCCTGCCCAGGATACAACTCCAGTCGTATCGAAACGCACGACAAAATCGCCTTTGTAAGGTCCTCCCCACCGCATATCGCTTGGGGTGCTTTCCTCGCCATATACCCACAGTTCACCTTGATTGAGGCGTATAAAA
Organism: Puniceicoccales bacterium; assembly: GCA_031269335.1. Classification (GTDB taxonomy): domain Bacteria; phylum Verrucomicrobiota; class Verrucomicrobiia; order Opitutales; family UBA953; genus CALNBE01. The sequence goes on along the minus strand of JAISZI010000080.1, from coordinate 24,923 downwards.
ATCTCATCAGTAAATTTTTCTACAGGTTCTCCTATTTTTCTCTGAACTTCTTGTTTTGCCATCCCACGAGAAATGCCCTCATAGTCCGAACGTTGGTGGCAGGAACAGAAAGCAACAGTCAAAAACAAGGCGCAGAGCCGCAGGAAAAATCCAGAAACGAACGATGCCAACCGCACGATGGTGGAGTTCGCACACTTTCTTTGTTGATTAGAGAAGAGGGATTTCACTTGAAACATATTCTATTTTGGTTGTGGAGGTTGTAGGTGAAAGCAGAAGACGGAGAGTACGCCGACGACGGGGAACACGCAAAAGAACCACCTCGGCGTACTTCCGCGCCGCAACAGCATGTTGTTCGACTCGAGACAAGAACCTTCCATACCCGCCCGTGAAAACCGCTTTTCCGCCACTGCGCAAGATGTTTTTTCGGAAAATGCGTGAAACCAACGCCATCGAACCGAGAAATTTCAACCGCAGAGGTCGCAGAAAACACAAAAAGAATGAAAACACACTTTCGGGAAATTCTTTGCACTCTTGCGCTTTGCCGGGCACGGGGGCTTCGTGCGAGGGGCGGATGGAGCACCGAGGTTAGCGGCGATCGGCGTTGTTCGCTTTGCAGGTTATGGGCGGCGGTTTTTCGCTGTGTCTGGAAGTTTGAGGGATTCGATCCATGCGGCGGTGGCGGCGGTCCAAGATTTGGAAGGTTGGATTCGGGGGCGCATTCCGAAGCCGTGTCCACCGGTCGCGTAGATATGTAATTCTGCGGGCACTTTAGCTTTTTTTAGGGCTTTGTAATAGAGGAGGCTGCCCTCGCTTGTATAAGGATCGTTGGAAGCGTGGACACAGATGGCTGGCGGCGTATCAGTGCCGACTTTTATTTCTGCCGCGAGGCTGGTATCGCCTTTACTGGTCATATAGGCGGGGTAAACGAGGATGGTGAAGTTTGGACGAAACGGAAGTTCGTCAACAGCATCGGCAGGTTTATAGGAGCGTTCGGCAGTCGTGGAAACGAGGGCACTGAGGTGTCCGCCGGCAGAAAAGCCCATGATGCCGATGCGAGCGGGATTTATTTTCCATTCTTTGGCATTAGCCCGTATGAGACTGATAGCACGCTGGGCATCTTTGAGTGGCATGAGGGCGCGTTGTGTTTTAGGGCGGGTCGGCACGCGGTATTTTAGAATGACGCCGGTGACTCCGATTGTGTTGAACCAACGGGCAACCGCTACGCCTTCGTGGTCATATGCAAGCGAGCCGTAACCGCCGCCCGGGCAAATGAGCACGGCGGTACCGGTATTTTTCTGGGCGGGGGCATGAAAAATTTCGAGGGTGGGTGTCCAGACGTTGGTGATGCTTCGTTCATCTCCGGATTTCTGTTTGGTGATGCGAATTTTTTCGCTTTTTGGAGGTTCAGTTTCCCCGGGCGGGGTGCCATTCCACACGGGAAAAATTTCACCGTGTGCGAAAAGAAAAGGCGCGCACAGAGCGGCGCATGCAACAGCAAGGGAGCAAAGTATTTTTTTCATACGCACGCTATAACATTTTTTGTGCAAGCGGGTTCCTTAAAAACAGCTGTGCGCGATGAAAAAAAACCTTTTTTATCCCTGAATGAAGCGGCGCATGCGTGCGATGACACGTTCTTTTCCGAGTAGGCGTAGCATAGCGTGGAGGTGCGGTCCCCCGCCGACACCGCTAACAGCGAAGCGCAACGGGGCATAGTATTCGCCGGGCTTGTCCGCATATTCGGCGGCGACGCGGGCGAGTGCAGAATCAAACGCAGCCTCGTCGTCAAGGTTATCCAATTCTTCTAATACGGGAATCAGGCGGCGGATTTTTTCGGCGGGATTTCCTTTTTTTTCCAATGATTCGCGTGTTTTCGGGTCGAAGGGATAATTTTCCGAAAAGAAACATCCTGTCCGTGCGGGAATGTCTTCCAGACCGGAAAGTTTGTCGCGAACGAGAGCAAGGACAGCGTCCGTATAAACAGGAGAAACGGCGTCGTTCACAAGCCGGGCTTCGCGGAGTATTTTTTTTGCTTTGGAATAATAAACAGTTTCGGGCAAGGCGCGTAAATACTGTTGATTGAAAAAGCACATTTTCTTTTCGTCGAAACGAGCGTTTGCCTGATGCACATCCGTCAATTCAAACTGTGAAATAATCTCGGAAATCGGGAGAATTTCCTGACCATTTTTAGGTGTCCATCCGAGGAGGCAAAGGAAGTTGCGCAGTGCTTCGGGCAGGAAGTGACGTGCGCGGTATTCTTCAACGAGGGAACCGCGGTCGCGTTTAGACATTTTTCCTTTGCCATCGCTTTTTAGAATAAGCGGAATGTGTGCAAAAATGGGCGGGGTGACGCCGAAGGCGTTGTAGAGTTCAATATGTTTGGAAGTGTTGGACAAATGGTCTTCTCCGCGAATGACATGGGTAATTTTCATCGCAATGTCGTCCACGACGTTAACGAAATGGAAACCGGGTTCTCCATTGGCGCGAACGATTACAAAATCGCGGTCTTCCGCACGGCGCACATCGCCTCGGATAATGTCGTGGACAATGACTGGGGCAGCGTTAACGCGCTCGACTTCGCGGTCTAATATGTTGTCGCCATCTTTGTATTTTTCGCGGATGATTTCTCGTTTCCCCTCGAGGCGAAACCAGAGTGCGTCTTCTTTTTCATAAACACGCCCGGTGTCTTGTAGTTTTTTCAGATATTCGCGATAAACTTCACCGCGTTCGCTTTGTTTATAGGGACCTACAATTCCGCCTGCGCCGGGACCTTCGTCCCAATCCAACCCGAGCCACTGGAGGCTGTCATAAATAACGCGTAGAAACTCCTCATTATTTCGTTCTTTATCGGTATCTTCGACGCGCAGGACAAAGTTGCCGCCGGTGTGGCGCGCATAGAGCCAGTTAAAGAGAGCGGTTCGGGCGCCGCCGATGTGAAAAAAACCCGTTGGGCTTGGCGCGAAACGCGTCCGGACGGTTACGGGCGCACTCATTGCTTCAGGTTTTCTAAGATAAAGTCCGCCACCTTCAAGCAAAGCAGCCCGTCAGACACTGTGTTGAGGCGGCGGCGGTCTTTTACTATTTCCCGGGCAAATTCCATCGGATTTTTCCCCAATCGTTCGGCGAAACGCCCGATACTACTTACTAATTCTCTTTCGGTGACGCTGATGTTTTCTTTCTGCGCGATTTTCTTCAAAAGCACTTGTTCTTTTGCGTGTTTTTCCGCCTTGATTCTGCCTTCTTTTTTCATCTCAAGAACGACGGGTTCCGTTATTTCCGCGCCTCTATTTTCCCTAAAATACTCGTCGGCTATTCTCTCCAACACATCTTGTTCGATGGGTTGCACAATCGACTCTGGGGGAACAAAATCTATTTTCTCCAAAAGTAACGCGATGGCTTTTTCGCGGCGCTCTTTCTGGATGCGATTATTTTTTACTTCGAGGAGTTCGAGGCGTGTTTTTTCGTGCAAGTCTTCAAAATTGTTGACGCCGATTTCCTTAAAAAAAGATTCGTCCATCGCGGGTTGTTTTCTCTCGCGGGCTTCAAGTATTTTCACGGTGTAAACAGCTTTTTTTCCGCGCAATTCCGCGAGTTCAAAATCATCGGGAAACTCATGGGTGAACTCCGCAGTCTCACCTGTTTTTTTGCCGATAATGCCCTTTGTGATAGCGGGGATTTCAAAATTTTCATCGCCGCCTTGTTCCCATGCGATCGAACGTTCGCCGTAGGTGTAAGCATTGGGAGCAATTTGCTTAACGGGTGTTCCGTCTATCGTTCCCGCATAACTTAGCTTCACAAAATCATCTTTTTCGACAGCGCGTTCCACCTTATTAAATTTAGCAAACGGGACGGCGAGTTCATCTATTCTTTTTTGAATTTCTTCTTCGGAAACAACCGCCGTTTCAGCTGGAATATCAAGCCCTTTATATTCTGGGAGTTGAAAATCTGGAATGATGTCCACGGTGAGAGTAACAGCAAGGTCTTCGGCGGGATTAATTTTATCTAATCCTTCGGCGTCAATAAGGGCGTAAATTTCCAATTTTGTTTCGTTGCCGATGTGGTCAAGGGCGTCGCTAATGATTTTTTTGCGCAAGTCGTCGGTGAGGAGGTCGGAGTATTGGCGTCGCAAAACTTCGGGTGGAACTTTGCCTTGGCGAAAACCGGGGATGCGGACCTGCCCCACGAGCTTTTTCAGGATTGTTTTTTCGCTACTGGCGAGAGTCTCGGCGGGAATGGTCAGACTCGCGCTCTTGCGGCTCTGGTTGATGTCTTTGATTTCGGTGATAATCACGGATGTTGTTGTGGTGTTTTTTAGAAGTGGAAGCGCAGAGAAGGGACGGCGCGTAAACGGTCAAGGGCGAAATGGAAGCGGGGCGGTGGCGATATCTATTAAATCCGCCAGAGAAACGCGTTTTTCGTAAATGGCTCGACCGACGATTACCCCGTCAAGGTTCGTGTATTTACAGGCGAGCTGGCGCAGACGGACGACATCTTCGCGGCGCGAAACTCCGCCCGATGCGATGACATTCGCGCCCGGCACGGCAAGCATGCGCTCCAACGCATCAAAGTTCGGTCCGGACAACATGCCATCTGTGGCGATGTCGGTGTAAATGAGGGTGCGTGCGCCAAGATCGACCATCTGCACTGCAAAATCCCATGCCCGCAGGGCGGTCAACTCCACCCAGCCTTTCACGGCGACGAAGCCATCGCGAGCGTCTATGCCGACGGCGATTTTTTCGCCGTAGCGGCGCAGCATTTCTGCGGCAAACGCTTTGTCGGCGGCTGCTTTCGTGCCGATGACGACGCGGTGCGCACCCGCATCAAGAGCGGAATCGACGTCCGCCGCGGTGCGCAGACCGCCGCCGAATTGGACGGCGTGGACGAGGGCGGCGATGCGGCGCAGGGCGTCGAGATTGCGCGGTTTGCCACCGAACGCACCGTCGAGATCGACGACGTGCACCCACGCGGCACCTGCGGCGGCGAAAGCGTTGGCGGGATCGGCGGGGTCGTCGAAATACGCAGTGGATTCGGCGGCAAGCCCTTGGCGTAGGCGCACGCAACGCCCGTCGCGGATATCGATGGCTGGATAAATCGTCATTTTTCGGAAAGGGACTTCTCCGCTTTTGAAATCAAGAATTCTGGGCGTTGTTTGCCGTTCACCATGTCGGCGGTAACGCGCATTTCGCGGGCATTCCTGTGGCGGGGCATCTCATACATGGCATCGAGCATCAGATGTTCGATAATGCTGCGCAGGCCGCGTGCGCCCGTTTTCAACGAGAGTGCCCTGTTCGCCACGGCACTGACGCTTTCGGGAGTGAAAACGAGGTTAACTCCTTCCATTGCAAAGAGTTTACGGAATTGTTTCACAAGTGAATTTTTTGGTTCGAGCAACACCCGTTCGAGGTCGGTCTGGCTCAATTCGCTGAGAGCCGACACGACGGGCAGGCGTCCGACAAACTCCGGGATCAACCCGTAGTTGAACAAATCCTCTGGCTGTAAATGCTCCATTATTTCGTCGGCGGTGAGCGGTTTTCCGCCCGGTCGTGAGGCGTTCACGTCGAAGCCGAGGAATTTATTGCCGACGCGCCGCCCTACGATTTCGTCGAGACCGACAAAGGCACCGCCGCAAATGAAGAGGATATTAGCCGTATCCACTTGCACATAACGTTGTTCGGGATGTTTACGCCCGCCTTGAGGCGGCACGTTGCACAGGCAGCCCTCGACGATTTTCAAGAGTGCGTGTTGCACGCCTTGTCCGAGGTTGCGCGAGACATGGGGCGAGTCGCCCTTGATGGCGAGCTTGTCTATCTCATCAATGTAGATGATGCCGGTCTCGGCGCGGCGTGCATCAAAGTCTGCAGCCGCAAGTAAGCGTTGGACAATGCTTTCCACGTCTTCGCCCACATAACCGGCTTCGGTGACCGTCGTAGCGTCGGCGATAGCAAAGGGCACATCGAGCATTCGCGCCAGCGTGCGGGCGAGTAGTGTTTTACCGCTGCCGGTCGGTCCGAGCAGGAGGATGTTGGACTTCTCGACCTCGATATCGCGCAAATCGGGGAACTTGTCGTCGGTGTCGTTCTGTCCGCTTAATTTCGCGTTGAGTCGCTTGTAGTGGTTATAGACGGCGACGGATAGCACCTTCTTGGCTTGTTCCTGCCCGATGACGAACTCGTCCAAGGCGGCATGAATTTCCGAGGGCGGGATGAGCTTGATTAATTCGGGCGTCCCTGAGGGAGGTGCCACGAGTGTCATTTTTCCCGAAGGCGCGGCAGCCGGTTCACTCTCTTCCTGTGCATTTTTCGCGGGCGGGTGAGCACCGTCCACGCCTGCTTCGGCGAGGAGGTGGTTGCAGGTGGCGACACATTCGTTGCAAATGTTCGCCCCGTTGGGTCCCGCAATAATTCGTCCGACAAGATTGCCGGGGCGTCCGCAAAAGGAACAACTGGGCTGTGGCGGTGCTTTTGCCATATTTGTTTGCGCCATAGTGCGCGAGACGCCGCGCCATTTGGCAATCGGGAAATTTGCGTTGCGCCCTCCGTTTCTTTCACAACAATTCGCCACTTCCTTCTTTCCACGCTTCCAACCTTCTCCTCCCAAGTCCGTTTATGAATGCCTTTAGACTCACTCGGTTCTTCCTCTCCGCCGCCGCCGCCATATGCGCTGGTAGCACCCTTTCCGCCCAGCAGGCAACCCCTCCCGCGGTTCCTGCCGCACCGGCTGCCAAGCCAGTCGCCAAGCCCGCTGCCGCACCAGTCGCCAAGCCCGCTGCCGTGCCGGCTGCCAAGCCAGTCGCCGCGCCCACTGCTGCGCCGGTAGCCGCGCCGGTCGTCGCCAAGCGTGCGCCCGAAAAAAAGCGTTACTTCATGAGCATCGGACCGGGAATGCAGTTTGTTTCTCCCGACGGCGAGTTCACCAGCGACTATTCGCTCTACGGCAGCAGCGTCGCGCTGGGTCTCTATTTTCACAAAACGAATCCCTTGCTCAAGTTCGCCCCGATCAACACCTTCCTCACTCTCGACGTGGGTTACTACTACGGCGACTACACGAACAATATACCCGTCGGCAACTACACTCCGGGCTGGCTCCCGCCGGGGGATAATTACGAGATACACTCCACGCTCAGCCGCAAGGTCAAGCAAGGAAACTTGCCCGTGCTTTTCACTTTCGCCTTTGAATTCGACATCGGAGACAGTTTCCACGCCCGCCTTGGTCCCACTCTCGGCATCACAAGTATCAGCGCCAAAGTGAAATACAACGCATCCAACTCTTTCCATTTTGGCGACGGAACAGTTGTCGGTCCCGTGCCCGAGCAACTCGTTGGTACTTACGACGACACCGGAAGCACGACCATTTTCACCTATGGCCTTGCCGCTGGAGTAACTTGGGACATCACCCAACGCCTCCGCGCCGATTTCCAATACCGCCTCACCACCGGCGATAAAATCCGCTTCGCCGGCGAAGATCACGGCACCGCCGTTGCCCACCAGTTGAACTTCTCCATCGGCTGGCGTTTTTGACCAACTGCCCGAACCACGGTCTCGCACCTCTTTTTTCCTTCACGCCGACACCACGTAATGAGCAGCAGCGCATCTTCTTTGAAAATCGGTCTCGGAATCATCGGGTTCGGCACGGTCGGGCAAGGTGTCTGGAAGCATCTTGCCGCGAATAAAAGGCAAATGGAGGTCCGCCTCGGTGTTAAAATTGAGTTAATCGGCGTCTGCGTCCGCGACCCCGACAAAAAGCGCGAGGTGCAAATCCCTGGCACGCAAATCCATACAGATCCCAACAAAATCGTTGACGATCCCCGCGTGAACATTCTCTGCGAGTTAATGGGCGGCACCACCCTCGCCGGCGACATCACCCTGCGCGCACTGCGCCTCGGCAAAGCCGTCATCACTGCCAACAAAGCACTTATCTGTGAACACGGCACCAAGATATTCGAGGCCGCCAGCAAGCACGGCGGTCAATACTTCTTTGAGGCGAGCGTCGCCGGCGGAATCCCCATTATCAAATCCCTTCGCGAAGGTCTCGTCGCAAACCGCTTCTCCGAAATCGTCGGCATCATAAACGGCACCTGCAACTATCTCCTTACCCGCATGGAAAAGGAAGGTCTCTCCTATGAGACCGTCCTCCACGACGCCCGCCGCCTCGGCTATGTCGAAGCCGACGAATCTCTCGACCTCGACGGCGTGGACGCCTACCACAAAGCCGTCATCCTCGCCTTTCTCGCGCACGGCAAATGGGTTCCGCGTAAAAGCACCCTCGTCGAGGGCATCCGCAACGTCACCCTCGAAGACATCCGCCGTGCCCACGACTTCGGTTACAGAATAAAACACCTCGCCGTCATCCGCCGCAACTTCGCCAAAGGTCTCATGACACTCGGCGTTTATCCCGCCCTCATCCCCCTTGACAAGGTGCTCGCCCGCGTTGACGGCGTCTATAACGGCATCTCGCTCACTGGCGACGTCGTCGGCACAACCACCCTCGTCGGGCGCGGCGCCGGGCAAGACGCCACCGCCAGTGCCGTCATCGGCGACATCGTTGACGCCATTCGCGTCCTCAAAGGTTCCGCCTTTCATTTTCTCACCCAGACCGACCTCGCCGCCTACGCCACATTGGGCGCCTCCGCCCGCATGGCGACGCTTGAAGAGATTCACACGTCTTTCTACTTGCGCTTCAAGCTCCGCGACAAACACGGCGTCTCCGCCGAAGTCTATCGCATTCTCGCCGAGGAAAAAATTTCCGTCGCCCGCGTCATCCAATACGAGCACGCCGCCACCCGCCAAGGCACGCACACCCTCTCCACGCACCCCGTTACCGAAGCTGCGATGGAACGCGCTCTGCGCAAATTCCGCAAACTGCGCACCGTCCTCGAACCGCCGCTCGTCCTGCGCATTTTCTCCCCAGAAAATTAAGCCGCCGCCAACGCCGCCGCCGGTCCCACCCGCGTCCGTGTCAGGAAAAGTAGGCGACGCCGCTCTCGAATAGGGGCTGGTGTTTGCAATTGGGGGAGAGTTCGGGGATATTTTTGGCGACGTGGGCGCCCCGACGTTCGGAGTGTCCCATTTTGCCCAACACGCGACCGCAGGGGCTGATGATACCTTCGATGGCGTGGGAGGAGCCATTGGGATTGTGTTCAATGGCGGAAGCCGGGGTTCCGGTTTCGTCGCAGTAGCGGAAGGCAATTTGTCCGGCGGATTCCATCTGCGCAAGCAAGGCTGGAGAGGCGATGAAACGACCTTCGCCATGAGAGAGCGGAAGGGTGTGAATGGCGTTGGGGTTCATTTGGGAGAGCCAAGGCGAACGGTTTGGGGGCGCGGTGAGACGGGTGTGGGCGTAGCGCGAAATATGGCGTCCAATGGAGTTTCGGAAGAGAGTCGGGGCATCCGGGACGGTGTCGCGGATATCTCCGAAGGGAACAAGTCCGAGCTTCAAGAGTGCTTGGAACCCGTTGCAAATGCCGAGGATAAGACCATCGCGATTTTTTAGAAGATCGAGGGTGGCGTCGCAAACAATGTTGTTACGAAAGAGAGCGGCGATGAATTTGCCTGAGCCGTCAGGCTCGTCACCCGCGCTGAATCCGCCAGGGAGGGCGAGGATTTGAGCGGAATGCAGGGCGGAAGCAAGTTCGCGCAGGGAGGCATCCACGTCGGAAGATGTTTGATTACGGATGACGAGTATTTGGGGAACAGCGCCCGCTTGATGGAACGCACGGGCGGTGTCGTATTCGCAATTTGTGCCCGGGAAGACGGGGATGAGGACGCGTGGTTTTGGTTGGGAAAAACGGGAGCGTGCAGGAGGGGTCGGGAGTGGATTATTTATTGAAAAATTTTCTTCTTTTAGCGGCGTGTTTTTAGATTCAGGCGCCTTGGTCGGAAAAGTGTTTTCCAGAGGAGTTTCCCACGTTGTTCTGAGTTTAGAAAGAGGGATTTTTATTTTTTGATTTTTATATTTTTCGGCGAGCCATTCTCCCGATAGCCGGCAGTGTTGTGCATCGTTAAAATAAATTTCGTTCGGATCGATTTCTATTATTTTTTCATTTGTGACGTGTCCTATTTTCCAGTATTTTACGTCGTTGGAAAGCGTCGCTTCGTGCGAAACAACATTGTCAAACGCTTCGGCGACTTCAATGATGATTGCGCCGTAAAGTGGTGTGAAATAAGCAGTTTCGACATCAACCCCCCACGATATTTTCGCCGGGTCGCTTTTGAATCCCAATGAATTGCCCATGCACATTTCCGTTATTGCAGAGCAAACGCCGCCGTGGCGAATGGCGCGGGCGGAAAGAACAATGCCTTTTTTTATCCAATTGTGTAATTGGCTAAAAAGTGCTTTTAGTTCCTGCAATTCGTCGAAAGGAATTGTGTCTTTAGGATTATATTCGGACGGAAAAGAGGGGAATTGGAGAGCGAGTTTATTGGAGATTTTTGAGAGCATTGATTTTGACCATAAACACCAAACGCTCGAACCCGGAGTTTTGAATTCGGGAGAAATAACATGATTGGCATCAGTAGTGGCGACGGCGAAGGAGACAAGGGTGGGCGGGACGTCGAGGGTCTTAAAGGAGCCGGACATGCTATCTTTGCCACCGATGGCGGGGATATTGAATTGCATTTGGGCGTGGAATGCGGCGAGGAGGGCGGCGACCGGCATTCCCCAGCGGGCAGGATCGGTGCCGAGTTTGGGGAAGTATTCTTGGAAGGAAAGGCGGATTCTGGAAGGGTCGCCGCCGGTGGCAACAATGCGGGCAATGGACTCGACAATGGCAGTGAGGGCACCGTCAGCGGGAGAACGGCGGGCGATTTCGGGATTGAAACCGAAAGCCATGAGGGTGCAAGTATCGGTGTCGCCGTCGAGGACAGGGAGCTTGGCGGCCATGGCGTCGATGGGGGTGATTTGGTGTTTACCGCCAAAGGGATGCAAAACTGTGCCGGCACCGACGGAGGCGTCAAAGCGTTCGCCGAGACCGCGTTGGGAGCAGGTGTTAAGGCGTGAAACGGTGTGGAGCCAGCGGTCGTAGAAGGATGTAATGGTTTTTGGAGACGGATCAGTATTTTTACCGAAATTAAAAACTACATCGGTCGGGGTAGAAGAAACTTGGGCGATGGCGGTTTGGGGCGCACCGTTCGTGTCTATAAAATCGCGGTGGAGGTTGACGATGCGTTGGTTACGCCAAGTCATGCGGAGGAAACCCGTGTCGGTGACGCGGGCGACGATGGCGGTTTCGACATTTTCGACAGCGGCAGCGGCACAGAATTTTTCGACGTCGGCTGGGTCGAGGACGACCGCCATGCGTTCCTGGGATTCGGAAATGGCGATTTCGGTGCCGTCTAAGCCGTTGTATTTGAGGGGGATGGCATCAAGGTCTATATCGAGAGAAGGGGCGAGTTCGCCGATGGCAACGGAGACGCCGCCTGCGCCGAAGTCGTTGCAGCGTTTGATGATTTGCGAGATGGCGGGGTCACGGAAGAGGCGTTGGAGTTTGCGTTCGGCGGTTGGGTCGCCTTTTTGGACTTCGGCACTATTTTGGAGTGCTGTTTCCGTGTGTTCTTTTGAGGATCCCGTGGCGCCGCCGATGCCATCGCGCCCCGTGCGCCCACCGACGAGGACAATGACGTCCCCCGGCACCGGTTCGGCGCGGAGGATATTTTTTCGTGGAGCGGCGGCGATAACCGCGCCGACTTCCATGCGTTTAGCGATGAAAGCCGTGTCGTAAATTTCGGCGACAAGGCCGGTTGCGAGACCGATCTGGTTGCCATAAGAGGAATAACCGGCGGCGGCGGCGCGGGTGATTTTGCGTTGGGGGAGTTTGCCAGGGAGCGTTTCGGAGAAGGGAGCGCGCGGGTCGCCCGATCCGGTAACCCGCATGGCTTGATAGACATACGAACGCCCGGACAACGGATCACGAATGGCGCCGCCGAGGCAGGTGGCGGCACCGCCGAAAGGCTCAATTTCGGTGGGGTGGTTGTGCGTTTCATTTTTGAACATCACGACCCATTCTTCGTCGCGGGTGCCGTCGGTGGTTTTGATTTTGACGGGAACGACGATGCTGGCGGCATTAATTTCGGCGGATTCCTCAAGGTCGTCGAGTTTTCCAGAGGCTTTGAGGGCGCGGGCAGCAAGCGTTGCCATGTCCATGAGGCAGACGTCTTCGTGCAATCGTCCGAGTTTTTTGCGTGTATCGAGATAAAGTTGCCACGCTTTTTGGAGAAAGGAATTTTCGTGGGGATTGTCGAAAGTTACCGTTTCTAATTTGGCGCGGAAAGTGGTGTGGCGGCAATGGTCGCTCCAGTAGGTATCAAGGACGCGGATTTCGGTGAGGGTTGGCGGGCGGCAGGCGGTATTGGTGAAGTAATTTTGGCAAAACTGGATGTCCGCCTCGGACATGGCGAGAGAGAGGAGGGTGCGGATTGAAGCGGGGGAGGCGGTATTGAATGATTCGAGGTTGGGGACGGGTTGCGGCGTGGGGGTGTTTGGGGTGAGGGAGAGCGGGATTTCCGGGGAGGCTTCGCGGGAGTCCACGGGGTTGATGAGGTAGGCTTTAATTTTGGCGAGGGTATCACAGGGGATATTGCCGAGGAGGACGTAAACGCGGGCGGTGGCGATCTTGGGGCGTTCGCCGTGGAAGAGGATTTGGGCGCACTGGGCAGCGGAATCGGCGCGTTGGTCAAACTGCCCCGGTAGAAATTCGACGGCGAAGGAAGTTTCGTTAGGAGCGAGCGGGAAAGTGCCCTCAAAGACGTCGTCAACAGCGGGGTCGGAGAAGACGATTTGCTTTGCGGCAGCGAGAGAATCCTGTTCAACCCATTGAATATCATAGCGTTGTAGGATACGCAAACCGGCGAGTTCTGCAACGGGAAAGGATTCCCTGATATCTTGGAGAATGGAGGCGGCTTCGGCGCGGAAGGCGGTTTTTTTCTCAACAAAAAGGCGCGTCATGGAATTTGGTTTGTGGTGTATTGTTTTTGAGGGGCAAGCGTGGAGTTTGTCGGGTTATTTGAGGCAAAAACGCACCGGAGGACATTCCGGTGCGTCTTTTTAGCGAATTTGTATCTTGTTGAGTTGTCGGTGATTCGGTCGGAACTATTCTCCTTTTTTGGGGCGTTTTTTGGAGAAATGTTTCTTTCTTTCGTGGATGTTTTTGCCGTCGTCTTCGTTGGAAACGGGTTCGGGTTTTTCCTCAATGGGATTTTCCGACACGACTTCAAATTCGAGGTCGTGGGTGATGGCGTGGTGGAGTTTGATGTGGGCAACGTGTTTGCCGAGGCCTTTCACCGAGCCGTGTGGGAGATGGATTTTTCTGCGGTCGAGATCGATGCCATCGGAAGCGAGTCTGGCGGCGATTTCGGTGGTTGTGATGGCACCGAACATTTTGCCGCCTTCGCCTGTTTTAACGGCGAAGACGAGGGCAACCGCGGCGAGTTTGGCAGCCTCACCTTGTGCGGCGGCAATTTCTTTTGCTTCGCGTGTGGCGCGTGCTTTTTGGAGCGATTCGATGTGTTTGCGGTTTATGCGGTCCACTGGGAGCGCGATTTTTTGCGGGAGGAGAAAGTTGCGGGCGTAGCCTGCGCGGACTTTCACTTGGTCGCCTTCTGCGCCAAGGTTTTCCACTGGTTTGAGGAGCAAGACTTCTGAGAGTGCCATGATTGTCGTTGTTGTTTGTGTGTTAATGCGTTACGCGTTTTATGGTGATTGCTGGGCGGCGGGACGCTTAGAAAGGGACGTCTTCGTCGCTGACGGTATTGTCGGTGCTGGTGTTGTGTGTGTGGTTGGGGCTATTTCGGTTTGGCTGCGTGGTGGTGCGGCGCGGGGGAGGCGCGGAGTCCTCGTAGTTGTTGGAACTTCCGGAGGAATCGGTGCTGCCAGGGGTGCCGCTGCGGCTGTTGAGGAAGGAGAAACCTTCAAGGGTGACGCCGAGGCGGCTACGTTTTTCGCCGGTATTTTTGTCATCCCACTGATCGAGTCTCAATCGACCTTCGACGAGGAGGGCGGAGCCTTTTGTGCAGTATTTTGCGATGGTCTCCGCCTGTTTGCCAAAGCTGTCTATGTCGATGAAGGTGACTTCTTCGCGGCGGTCGCCTTCTTTGGTGGTATAGACGCGGTTGATGGCGAGGCCGAACTTCGTGATCGCCATGCCCGTGGGCAAGGTGCGCATTTCCGGGTCTCTCGTGATGTTACCCGCCAAGATGACTTTGTTGTAAGATGCCATGTGTCGTGTGCGCAGGTGCGCGTGTCAGGTTGATTGGATGAGGATGCGCTTGATGGTGCGGTCAAGGCGGAGTTTTTCGCGGAAGGCGGCGGGAGCGTCCGGCGGGCCGTCGAAAGCGATTTGCACGTAAACCCCGGTAGGGTTTTTCCGGTCAGTGATGCGGACAAAGTTTTTTTGACCGAGCGATTCTTCGTGTGTTACGGAGGCGCCGATGGTGGCGAGCGTTTTTTTGAGGCGTGCGAAGACATCTTCGACGGACTCGGTGACATTGCGCAGATCGAGGATGATCGTGGCGCGGTAACTGGTTATGTTTGCGTTGATTGCGGTCATTGTTTTTGTTTTTTGTTGATGAAGTTTTGAGCTTTGGCGGTTCCTTGTTCGAGCCAAGTTTCGATGTTTTGGATGTAGGTTGCAAGTCTGCCGCTGAACACGGTTTGTTCTTCTTCGGTGAGTTTTCCGAGCACGTGGTCGGTGAGTTCCTGTTCTGGCCAGTGTTTGCCGCCGATGCCGATGCGCAGGCGGGCAAAGGAGTTTGCCGGCAAGTGTTGCAAAATGCTGGCGACGCCGTTGTGGCCGCCCGTGCCGCCGCCCGTGCTTAGTTTCGCGGCACCCGTTTCAAGCGTTATATCGTCGTGGACGACGAGCAGGCTTTCTACCGGGAGCTTCAAAAACGCAACGAGGGCACCGATGCAGACACCGCTTTCGTTCATGAACGTCAGCGGTTTGAGGAGCCACGTTGTCCGTCCGGCAAGCGTTGTTTTGGCGACGGTGCCGTTGATACGGGAATCTGCGCGAAAGCTGGTGCCGCTGCGGTTGGCGAGCGCATCAAGGACGCGAAAGCCGAGGTTGTGGCGGGTGTCCGCGTAGGTCTTTCCCGGATTGCCTAATCCTGCGACGATGGCGGGTGCCATGTGGAAAACTCAAAGAACGTGTGGGGGAGATTCCCCTTTTTGAAACAAGTGTTTAGTGGCGGGTTAGTTACTTTTTGGCGGCGGGCGCAGCAGGTGCACTTCCGGCGGCGGGTGTGCTAACGGCGGCGGTCTTTCCCGCAGGTTCTTCGGTTTTTTCTTCTTCCTGCGCGGTGCAGACGATTACGGCGCGAAGTTGGTTGCCCGGATAAACGACTCCTTCTGGTCTGGGTAACGAACCCACGTGAACGGATTGGTTTACGTGCAAATCGGAGACGTCCACCGTAATAGAACCGGGAAGGTTTTTTGGGAGGCAGCGCACGGCGATTTCGTGGAGCATGATGTCGAGAGTTCCGTTTTCCATTTTGACCCCGATGGCGTCGCCGACGAAGTGAATGGGCACGCTGGCGGTCATCTCGCTGTTGGCGTCCACCGATTGCAAGTCGAGGTGGACGATGGCGAGCGAGATGGGGTCGCGTTGGAAGTCTTTGATGAGGGAGAGCACCGTGGAGCCGTCCTCCATGGAAAGCCCGACGAGGGCGGTTTCGCTTCCTTTGGTGCGCATGAGGGTGCGCAGTTCGACGGAGTCCACGCTTACGGGTTTAGTGCCGGATTTGCCGTAGATGATACCCGGTATAAGCCCTGATTTACGAAGGCGACGGGCGGGACCGCGTCCGATGCCATCACGATTTTTGACGGCGAGTTTGAGTTGTTCTTTCATATTTTGATTCCGGCGTGTCGCGGTCCTGCGAGTTGTTCGCAGCCGCGCCGTGCACGGGTGTTGTAGGAGGGGGGGCACGGTGCGAGTGCTGTTGGGAAGTGCAAGGAGAAAAACGATGCTCGCTGGTAAAAGGGCGGAAGGGAGGTGGTTTGCTGTGCCTGCCGGTCTTTTTCCGTTTTGCGGCGGATTCGGGCTTGCCGTTTGAAGGGAGCAAGGTAGGAGAGGAGGAACGTTCATGGTCGCCGGGTCTGATTCATCTGATAACTCTTTTGCCGCCCGTTTTTTACGAATCGTCAGGGGATGCGTCCCCAAGGTGGGTTTTCCATTTTTGAAGGAAGTTTCGACATATTCACGGAAAAAATTTAAGATCGATTTGTTTGCCGGGGCGACGCTCGCGCTTGTTTCTGTGCCGCAGGCGGTTGGTTTTTCGCTTATTCTTGGGCTGCCGCCGGTCGTGGTGTTGGCGTCGATGATAATGGGCGGTTTCATCGGGGCACTTTTTTTCTCGTCGCGGCATCATGCGTTTGGACCGACCGGTTCTGTGAGTTTGATTGTGGCATCTACGCTTGCCGCAGAAGTGGCGGGGGGGACGGCGATACCGCCAGGGCAGCTGGTTGCGTTTATGGCACTTATTATTGGATTGTTCCAGTTTTTAGCAGGAATCTTGCGTTTTGGGGAAGTCACGAAGTTTGTTTCACGTTCTGTGGTTGTGGCGTATGGGACGGCAATTGGGTTAGTATTGGTAGTTGGGCAGTTGCATCATTTTTTGGGTTCACACGGGCGGGCTGGGGACGGATTTTTCTCATCGTTGACAGGTGCGTGGCAAGCGATGACTGGGGGCGGGGTTTCGTGGGCGGATTTGGTGATGGGGGTGGTGTCGTTTGCGATATTGGTCGGCATGCAACGGTGGGCGCCTCGTTGGCCGGGGGCGCTGGTGGCGTTGGTGGTGGCGGGGTTGGGAGCGTATGGATACACGGCGTTGGATTTGGCTGGGGCGCCGCCGTTGCATTTGGCGGGCGGGTGGACGGAGGGGCTGCCGCCCTTTGCCGGAGTGGGGTTTGGCGGAGAATGTTTTTCGTTGTTGCCGACCTTGCTGGGAAGTGCGGTGGCGGTGTCTTTAATCGGGATGTTGGAGTCGTCCGCCATCACGAAGACTTTTGCGGGAAAAAGCGGGCAGAGGATAGATGCCAACCAAGAATTGCTGGGAATGGGGGTGGGGAATGTCGCATGTGCGTTGATAGGTGGGGCACCTGGGGCATCGTCGTTCACGAGATCGGCGGTGTTGTTTCAGAGCGGGGCGTGCACGCAGTTTGCGTCCATGTTTGGATCGGGGATGGCGTTGGTGGTGTTATTGTTTGCTGGGACGTTGTTTGCATATGTTCCGTTGGCGGCGTTGGCGGCGTTGCTGGCGCGGGCGGGTTTGGGGATGATTTCGCCCTCGCAGATTCGCGTGGCGTGTCGTTCGACACGTTCGGATGCGGTGGTTTTTGGGGTGACGATCGGGGCGGCTTTGTTGTTGGGGTTTGATATAGCGATTTATGCCGGCGTGGGTGTGTCGCTTGCCCTCTTTTTGCAAAAGACGAGTTCGCCCGTGCTTGAGGAGTATATCTTTGATGATAGCGGCAGGCTGGCGCCGATGCAGGACACGCGGCAGCGGGCGAATCCGCAAATCGCGATTATCCATGTCGAGGGCGAATTGTATTTTGGGGCTGCCGATGCCTTTTTGACTCAAGTGCGGCGGCAGGCGGATGATGCGAAAATCCGCGTCTTCATTTTGCGGTTAAAGAACGCACGGCACATCGACGCTTCGACGGTGATGGCACTGGTGGCATTGCGAGAGTATTTGGACAAGGCGGGGCGGCATTTACTCATCAGCGGATGCACGCCGGATGTGTTGCAAGTGATAAGAAACAGCGGCGTGCTGCGAACGATAGGGGAGGAGAACGTGTTTGCGGGCGATCCCATCAACCCGAACGTTTCGACGCGCAAGGCGTTGATTCGGGCGTCGCGTTTACTGGATTCCGGGGAGGTAGATATCCGCATCTTTCTCGATAAGCGCAAGACCGGCGGGCGCGGCGCAGACGGAGACGGGGACACGTTTTTGGATTTCCAGATTTGAGCGGAATGCGATGTCACTTGTGCGCCAAAGAGGCCGGTTCGAGCTGACCATCGCGGATTTTGAACAGGATATCGAAGTCGCGGGCTTCGCCGTCGGGGTCGTGTGATGCCATCAAGATCGTGAAACCGCAGGAGGGAGCGTTGGTGAGAAAGGCGGTAAGGATGTCGCGGTTAGGGGAGTCAAGACCTGCGAAAGGTTCGTCAAGCAGAAGGATTTTCGCTTCTTGGCAAAAGGCGCGAGCGAGGAGGACACGCTGGCGTTGACCGCCGGAGAGCGTGTGAAGCGGGCGGGAAGCGAGGGGTTCGAGATCGAGAAGACGCAAGGCATAACTTGCTCTTTGACGGTCATGTGCAGACAGGCGGCGCAGCCAACCAAGGCGGGGAAAGCACCCAGCGAGCACGACTTGACGGACGGTTACGGGGAAAAGCCATTCGATAGCAGCGCGTTGGGCGAGGAAGGCGACGTCGGGGTTGTGGCGGGTAACGGAAATGCCGTTGATGAGGACACGTCCCGACAAGGGCTGGAGCAGCCCGGCGAACGTTTTGAGGAGGGTGGATTTGCCGGCACCGTTTGCGCCGGTGAGCACGGCGCGGGAACCGTTCGGGATGCGCAGCGAAACGCCCTTGAGCACGGGGCGCATCGCGTCGGCTGGCGCGGCAAAGAGGGCATCGGTTTCAATGACGGGAATGGCGGGAGCGTCCGGTGTTTTCATTTGCGAGAAAAGTTCAGGGCAGGCGCACATTAGGCGATACATTAAGCGCTTCGGCAATGATGCGAATGTTTTCCCGATACATGCCGAGGTAAGTGGATGCGGGGTGGGGGGAGGGTTGCAATGCGTCGGAATAAATGCGCACGGGCGGCGGCAAGGCAGCGTTACGCGTGACCATTTTGACGAGTGTCGGTGCGGTGTCGCTGTCGTGAAACAGGGGTGTTTTGGCTTTGCGAATGCGGCGGATGAAGGCGGCAAGCTCCCTTGCGGAAGGGTCGGGGGATTCTGAGGAAACGTTGGCGATGAGAGCACCGCCGTAGCGCAGACCATAGCGGTTGGCGAGGCGACTGAGGTTGTCGTGGTGGGAAAAAAGGATGCGGCGCGATACCGGCACAGCGGCGAGAGTGCGGTGTGCCCACGCATCTATTTCGCGCAAAGAAACGGCGTATTTTGCGGAGCGGGCGGCAAAGCCCCCTGCATCGGCCGGGGCGACTTGGGTAAAGCGTTCGGCAAGGCGGTTGCACATCGGCACCACGAGCAAGGCGTCCATCCACAGATGGGGGTCTTGGGCGGCGTTTGCGACAGTGTGCGCCGTTTCTTTGGTTTGCGCGAGCCAGAGGGTTTTTTTGCGCAGAGAGGCGTCGGCGACGAGCGGGACAAACCAGTTTTCCAGTGTCGGATCGATGGCGACGATAACGTCAGCAGCATACAGTTTGCGCATATCCGCCAGTGTCGGCTGGTAGAGGTGCGGGTCGGCGCTCGGCGGAACGAGAGACTCCACGGAGGCACGAACACCCGCAATTTCCCGTGCCCAATCGGCTGGGATGGTGAAGCTGGCGACGACGCGTAACGGCACAGTGCTGGCAGACGCGACGGCGGTCAGGAATAGGGCAAATGCCCCGAAAATCATTGATGAAATGCGCATGGAAACGATGTTTGGGAAACGGGTCGCAAACGCGAGTAATTTGCATTTGGGGATTGTAAAAAAGATGAAACTTTTCTCTTGCCAGTGCCTTTTTCCCGCGCAAGGTTATGCGACATGAAAGCTACCCCCGTCGCTTACATCACCGCAGCGTTCTGCGGCCTTTGCATCACAACGGCACTTCCAGTGGAGGCGCAGACTACGTCGAGGACGGCACCACGAACAACCGGCACCCCGTATGGTGTTGCGGTTAGGGCGCCAGCCGAGTTGGTCGCCGCACCGGCTTTCAAGCAAGTGCGGTTAGGCAAGTACCCAATGACGCGCGTCGAGATTCGTGTGCGTGCCCTTGCCAACGCCAAGCTGCAAGAGAACCCGGCGGCAATCGTTCCCAACAGAGCCTGGGTGGACAGGATCAAGGTCACCGTGACGCTCTCTTACCCAGTGGCATCGGTGAAAAGGGCGCCTGCCGTCGCCGCCAACGCCGAACCTGGGGCAAAGTTTGCCTTCTACCGCGCTTCCGCGACCATCCTCACCATGCCGCAGGGCGATTCCGGATCGGTGTTTTTCTACCTCCCAGGTGAAATCGTGAAGCGCGACGGTCTCGCGCCCGCCCCCGACGCATACCTCGTGGACTTGGAAGTGGACGGCAAGACTGTGCCACCCGCCAAGTATTCTATTTCCCAGAAAATACAGGCGCCTGAGGCGTTGAGAGGTTTCAGGGAAATGGCGGATCGCGGTGCGCAAGACAACGCCGGCGTCCTCCTCCCCCAATATCACGTTTCGGGCGACCCCAGCCACTTACTCTCACCCACCTTGGTTCGCGAAGATTCCACCCGTTAAGTTTGACAAATCTACCTGACCAATTTTCCTGCGCACTCTTTCTTCCTCCTCCACCACCTTTCACTCACCACCCTTTCACACCTTTCCGGCATGAGTTCCGCTAACCCAATCATTGTCAACTGTGGCGCGACACACGTTTCGGTTTCCGTTTTCTCGGCGGACGGCGCACGGCTGAGGCTGGAGAAGTTCTTTGTTCACGCACTTTCCTACAACTACTCCAGCGAAGAGGAATGGCTGCTCGCCCTCACTCGGGCACTCCACAGCATCGTGCGTAACGCCCACCTCGGCGGACCGGTCTCGGTAATCGTTCCCGGATACAGATTGCTGACGAAGAACGTCCGCGTCGCCCAGGTCGAGGCTGACCGCCAGAGACAGATAATTGTCCATGAAGCGCAAAACAGCCTCCTTGACGCCCACGACATGGTTTGGGACAGCCAGCTTGTCGCCACAGACGGCGTAGAGGCAGAGGTAGTGTTGTTTGCCCACCGTATCGGGGACGCCGTTCTTTTCACGGAAGCAGTTCGTTCGACCGGCGTGAAACCCGTCGTTGTCGAAGCGGCAACGCTGATGGACTACCAAGCTTACCGCCTTTACCGAGAATCGCGGGAAGATGTCGCCCACAGCGATGTGCTCTTGGTGAACATCGGGGCGCGCTCCACTAACCTGACCTTTGTTTCTAATTCCGGTTTCGGCATCCAAAACATCAGCATCGGCGGCAACTGGCTCACCCAGATGATCGCCGACAAATTAGGCGACGATTTCCGCGTAGCAGAAGAGTTGAAGTTGAAATACTTCATGGAGCAAAAGAGCACCCCTTCTAATGACCCCATCGCGCACACCCTTGACGCGCAGGCAACCAATTTCGCCCGCCGTCTCGCCCAAGACATCTCGCGGCGCATCGTAAATTACAAACGCCAGAACCCGGGACGCGCCCCCACCGCGATATTCCTGACAGGACGCGCTTCTCTTTTGCCCGGTCTGGCTGAAAGCCTCGCCGAAGCACTGCGACTCCCCGTTGAATTCTTCGACCCCGCCTCCATTTTGGAAATCGGTCCCCAAGTGCAACGCGGTCTCCTTGAGAGCGTGAGCCGCTTCCAGATGTCCGAAGTCGTAGGCGAAGCAGCACGCCTCGTGTTGCCAGACCCGGTAGGCGTCAACCTTTTGCCGGGGCAAATTGCCGAGGAAATGGAGTTTTCCCGAAAAAAACCTTTTTTCCTGTTTGCCGCCATCTTGATATCACTCGCCCCCCTTCCATTAGGCTGGCACTTCATGACAGCTAACGAAGAAATCGCCAAGCACATCAAAGTAGTTACAGACGAGTATCAAGGATATAACAAAATTCTGGTGGGCGAGAAACCAGGGCGAAACTCGACCGCTCAAACGGTGGAGGGCATCAAGGGTATTAGTGAAAAGACGAAGGCACTTGCGGCTCGCACCGTAGATTTGGCAAAAATCGCAGAGGCAAAAGGTAGCTGGAATACCCTCCTCCACGAATTGCAAAGTGCCTTGATAGACAGAGGAAACGACGGAGGAGACGATGGCGAAGATACCACCGGACGAAGTCCCCCGATGAATGTCTGGATAGAATCGCTTTCCGTGCGCCGTGCGGCGCCATCCCCGGTCACTACCGCCGCCACCGTCGCCACCAACAGAGGCACTCCCCAAGATCGGTCAAAGCCGACCGCCACCACTGCGCCAAAAACTTCGCCCCAACCCACCGTGAAGGTCATCATCACCGTGCGCACCCTCCTCGAAACCGTCCCTCCGGACTCCGCCTTCAACTCCGCCGCCGTCAGTGCGCGTTTCCAATCCGTGCGAGAAGCACTCACCCGCCTCCCCTCAATTCAAAAAGTCGAATCGCTTTCCACATTCGACTCCCCGAACTTACCGAGTCGCACCTTCGAACTCACCATCAAACCCTCTCTCTTACTCTGACCATGAAACATCCTGTTTTTACAACCACAATCGTTCTTCTGGGTATCGTATTTCTGACGGGCGGGATATTGACTGGCTGGCAGACAAAAATCTATTTCGACAAGGAAAAAAGTTTGGAAGAGGTAGTCCGCAACAGAGACAATATCCTCAAGCAGAAACCCGCACCCACAGAGGCAAATTTGGTCAGTGCGAAGGAAAATTACAAACAGATCAAAGAGCGCGAAACCGAGATATTTAACGTCATAAGGGGGAGTTATCAGTTCAAAAGCGAGAGGGTGGAAGCCGCCGATTTAGTCGGCAAACTCCGCGAATCCTCCGAAAAACTAAACAGGGATGTCATCGCCACTAAAGCACGCATCTACAAACCCGAAACCTTTGGATTTGGATTCCGCCGCTATCTTGCCGGAAATGACGGTCTCGTCCCTCGCACTCGCTTTGAAGACCTCGCCCTTGAAAAAGAAGTCGTCGAATGGCTCGTAGGTCGGCTCCTCGACGCAAAAAACAATGAACAGGACTCCCTGATTATCCAGACCGTCGCCCGTGAGCCTGTGGAACTCGTTGTTAATCGAGCAGCGTCATCTCACGCACGACTCAATGATGACGAATGCGTCATAGACACATCCGAAACATTGCGTAAAAAAGGAATAGTCGATACGTTCTGCTTCCGATTAGTCTTTACGGCGCGCACAGACGTCCTCCGCAACTTTATCCGAAGGGTAGAAAATTCGGGCTATCCTCTCTTCCTTCGTAGCATCGCTGTCGCCCCCGCTAAAAAGGGAGTGTTGGAGCAACCAAAAGAAACAGTCGCCACTCCAGCCGTTACCATTCCTCCTGCCGATGCTCCGGCGACAACGCCTCCCCCGACCGCGACCGCCTCCACCCCCGCCGCAACTCCGGTAATTCCGGCTCTGCCAACGGGTTTTGATTCCGGTCCCACCGTTGCCGCCGCACCTGCGGCTGCTCCTACCACCGCTCCTGAACCGACCAGTCCCGTTGCTCCGCCCGTCACAGTCCCACAGGAAGACGCCATAGTCCGCGACACACCAAGCGAATTCACCGTCACATTCGAATACGTTGTCCCAATTCCTGTTGCAACGGACCCTGCCACAAAAACCTCAAACAACTAACCACAGGAGACACACCCTTTCATGGAAAAACATTCTCACAAGCTCCTCCTCTTTATCGCACTCCTCCTCTGCATCGCGGGATTCGGTGTAACGGGTTGGTTCCACACGGAGGGAAGACACCACTCCGCCGCCGAAAAGGTCGCGAAAAAGCAAGAGAACCCAAACCCCTATGTACCGCTTGCCCTGCCTCCTGTACTCGCAGATTCCAAGGCATGGGTAGAACCTGTGCGCACCGACGAAGATGATGACGAATACGCACTATGGACGTATGACCTGTTTACTCCCGTCCAAATCCATTGGAACAATGCCTCCAGAACATATTATCCCAAAGGATTGCCCAACGAACCAGAACCACCATTCGGTATAAAACTTTCCTCCATGTCCCGCCCAGTTTACCGCTTTACCCTCAGCGGCGAAGGTCCCGACAGAACCGCATTCCTCCTCGACTCCGAATTTTATGACAAAGCCGAGCAAAAAAAAGGAAAAGTATGGCGTGTCCAAAAAGGAAAATCCTTAAAAAGTGGCGACATTGATTTGCAAATTATAGACTTTATCCGCACACGCAAAAAAAACGAAAAGGACGGCAGTGTGGCTGTTGAAAAAACCCTCGTCGTCCAAGACAACAAACTGAAGCGTGAAATTCGTTTGAAAGAGGGCGTTCCCTATGAGTTTTTAGAACGCACTAACATCGAAGTTACCCGCACCGACAACCCAGAAGAAAAATGGATATGGAAACAGATAGGAGATCAGATCAAGTTGGAAAATGTCGGCACCTTCGTTTTAAAAGAATTTGATTTTGACGCCAAAACCGTCACGGTCGAAAAAACCTACGAAAAAGCGAACAAAACAAACACCAGAAAAATCCAAAAAAAACAAACGGAGACACTCCAGATGGAAATTTTTCAACAAAAACCACCGAATGCCGAGAGGCGAAACCAACCAACAGTAGCTAATCCGTCAACCAACACCACCAACCCTTGACTCTTACTCCCCTATGAACAAATCGCTTCGCTTCAAGAAGACCATTGCCTCGCTCCTCGTAGCAGCGGGTGCCGTTGTCCCCGCCGCGTTTCAAGCCGTGCCAGCGCACGACAATGATGCCGGCCGCGACAACGCCAAAAATTCAACCAACCTCCTCAGTGAGGTTCCTAATGTGCTCGGAATGGGCGAGCCGCTTGCTGCACCAAACGGCGAAACCCGCCTAACGCCAAGCCTCGATGGACGCACCGCCGCTCAGGGCGATGCTGTGCGCAACGATGTGGATGTGCCTGTTGCCCCGGAAGTTCCAGCCGCACCAGCACCTGCGCCGGCTGAACCTGCTGCACCGCCTGCCGCTGAGCCTGCCGCGCCACCACCGGCTGAACCTGCACCGGCACCTGCGCCCGCTGAACCAGCCGCGCCAACGCCGCCAGCCGAGCCTGCCCCTGCGCCCGCGC
>JAISZI010000019.1 GCA_031269335.1 Puniceicoccales bacterium | reverse complement strand
TTATGATCGCAACACTCACCAGCAAAAACCAACTCACGCTTCCCAAGGCCATCGCGGGACGCTTCGCGGGCGTCCGCCTTTTCAACGTCGGGGAGGAGGACGGGCGGATTATCCTGGAGCCGCTCAACCCCGTGCCGCTCGGCGCGGTGCGCGGAAAACTGGAGGCGCTCGGCATCACCGAGGACGACGTGAAGGAGGCCGTGTCATGGGCGCGAAAAAAACAGGTGTGAAAAAAACGCCGCCGCGCGTCGTGCTCGACACGAACGTCGTGCTGTCCGCGCTGCTGTTTCGATCGGGACGCATGACGTGGCTGGCGAACGCCTGGCAAAACGGGCGGCTCGCGCCGCTGGCGTCGCGGGAAAGCGTGACGGAGTTGCTGCGCGTGCTGGCGTATCCGAAGTTCGGCCTGGACGAGTGGGAGCGGCAGGCGGTTCTCGGCGCTTATTTGCCGTATGCCGAAACGACCGCCGTGCCGGAAAAAATGCCGAAATTGCCCGAATGCCGCGACGCGGGCGATGTGAAGTTCCTCGCGCTGGCGCGGGCGGGAAAGGCGGATTATTTGGTGACGGGAGACGCCGACCTGCTCGCGATTTCCGGTTTCAAGGACTGTCCCATCCTGACGCCGGAGGCGTTCCACGAAATTTTTGAGAAAGCAAACTAACATGGCACGCGCACGCACCACATCCATTTCTCCAGAAGCCGAGTTGCCGATTCAGGCGCCGGTGGAGGAACCGATTATCAACAGCCCGTTCGAGGAGCCGAAGCAGTTCTGGAAATATGAAAAGGACGGGAAGGCGCACCGACAAGACGGGCGACGTCCCGCCTCGTATTTTTGGACGACGCAAAAGGTGATGAGCAATCAGGTCGCGCTCGACATTGAGATCGGCGACTACGGCAGCGAGGAACTCGCGCTCGTGAACGCTCTTCGCAAGGACGTGAAACGCTGGCGCGAGGGCGGCTACGAAAACGCGATGAAAACAACGCGGCGGCTGTTCGAGCACTGGCGCGGCGACGCGCGAAAGGAGCGCGGGGCGCGGCGGTTTTTCTTCTGTCAGTTGGAGGCGGTGGAAACATTGATTTACTTAAATGAGATTTTAGCGGGGGGAAAAAAAATACGTTGGAAAACAGAAGTCACGGCGGAGGATTTCGCCGCGCTCCTCGCCGGCAAAAAACCGCCGCTGGCGGCGGGCATGCCGGACGAGTTTTTCCCGACGCTGCGCGACGGCGGCTTGACGCGCCTCGGCTGCGGAAATTCCCGCGCGTCAGTCTCGGCAACATCGGATTTGCACTTGTTGCGCGGTTCTCTTTGCGCGTAGGCTCGCGTTGTTCAAAATCCTTTTTTCCCATGCCTCCCTTGCGTTCAATCGAACTCTTTTCCGGTGCCGGCGGCCTCGCGCTCGGTCTTGAGGGCGCGGGGTTTTCCCACGTCGGGCTTGTCGAGAGGAACCGCGACGCCTGCGCCACGTTGCGCCTAAACCGCCCCAAATGGAACCTGCTGGAAACCGATGTCCGCAAAATCAACTTTGCGGATTTTGGCGCGGTGGAAATGGTCGCCGGCGGTCCGCCCTGCCAGCCTTTTTCCATCGGGGGAAAAGCGCGTGGATACGATGATTTGCGCGACATGTTTCCACAGGCGGTTCGCGCGGTGCGGGAACTCAGGCCGCGGGCCTTCATGTTTGAAAATGTCCGCGGCCTCATGCGGCAGGCGTTTCGTAATTACGTCGAATTCATCCGGCTTCAACTCACATACCCGGACTTCCCCGTCTCCTCCGATTTGGGTTGGGAGGCCAACTTGTTGCGTCTCCAACGGCATCACACCTCAAAGCGGCGTGTGGACGGCTTGGTCTATCAGGTGAGTCTGCATCTGGCCGACGCCGCCGATTACGGAGTGCCCCAGCGCCGACACCGCGTGTTTTTCGTCGGGTTTCGTTCGGACTTGGATGCCAAGTGGAGTTTTCCCGCGCCGCTTTGTTCCGCCGACGAATTGCTGCGCGAAAAATACGTCACGGGCGAGTATTGGTCCTCGCACGGCATTGCCAGAAGGAGTCCTCCCGCTGGCGTGAGGATTGCCAGCTTGCGCGAGCCTTTGCTTTTCCGGTCGCAAGGGCGTTGGAAAACCGTGCGGGACGCCATCGGCAAACTGCCGGAACCGGGTTCCCGTTCCAACTTGGCAAACCATGTTTTCCAACCGGGAGCCAGGGCTTACGCTGGTCACACAGGCAGTCCTTTTGACGAGCCGGCAAAGGCGCTTAAAGCCGGCGCCCACGGTGTTCCCGGCGGCGAGAACATGCTCGATTACGGAAACGACCGCGTGCGCTATTTCTCGGTCAGGGAGTCCGCCCGCATCCAGACGTTTCCAGACAACTATGTTTTTTCAGGCTCGTGGACGGAAAGCATGAGGCAACTTGGCAACGCCGTCCCCGTGCAACTTGCCCGCGCAGTAGCCTCCTCCATTCACCGGAAATTGGAGGAACTGGCATGAGCGGGGAGACTGTTTTCAATCCGCTCGACAAACGGAACCTCGGCAAAAGCGTTGTGGACGCGCTGTTGGAGCGGGATGCCGTGCCGATGCGTGACATCACGCCGTTTCGCGGCGCGGGCGTTTATGCGATTTACTATACTGGAGATTTTCCCGCCTACCGCCCGCTCGCGGCATTGAACCGCAAGACGGCAGCTTGTCCCATCTATGTCGGCAAAGCCGTTCCCAAGGGAGGAAGGAAAGGCGTCTCGTTTGATGTGTCATCAGAATCAGCGTCTCTTTTCAGCCGGCTTACGGAACATGCGGAATCCATTGCCGCAGTTTCCTCGCTCAATCTGGATGATTTTTCCTGCCGCAGCCTCGTGGTGGATGACATTTGGATTCCGCTTGGGGAAACACTAATCATCCAGCGGTTCCAACCTCTCTGGAACCAGATTGTCGAGGGCTTCGGCAACCATGATCCGGGAAGGGGGCGTTATGACGGGATGCGCCCTTCGTGGGACGAATTGCATCCCGGACGCGGTTGGGCGGCGCGATGCAAACCGGCAAAGTTCTCCACGAAACAAATCATCTCAAAGGTTTCCGAATACATGGGTGGATTGCCGGAAATTCTGGGATAGGTTGTCTGGATAAATGCGCATTGCATCAAGGATGGCGCGTTGATGAGCGGCACGTTCGAGACGGTGCGGCAGACGCGCGAGGAGTTTTACCGGCAGCACCATTTTCAAACAGTGCTCTTTGAAATCACGCGGCGGCTTGTCTCGCGTCTGACAGACTCGCAGGGCGGCGCGGAGGCGAACGGGAACTCAAAAAACCACGCGCGGCACCAGTTGTTTCCGCAGGTGCTGGCGATTGTGGAAAATTATGCGGAGCAACGCGTGCGCTGGAACGGCTGCGACCCGCGCGAACTGGCGCTGGAAATTTACTCGCAAAAACTCGTGGGCCTGCTGGCGGACGCCATCGAGCCGGACGAGTCGGGCGGCGAGCCGCCGCTGCTGCCGGTCATCAACCGCTTCCACCCAAGCGGCACGACGGCGGACGTGAGTTTCACGACGAAACGTCCGTGCCACCCGACGCAAAAGAGCCACATCGACGCCGTGGTGCTCGACACCGACACGTGGGAGCGCTCGGTGGCGTTTCAGTTGGAGGCGAGCGACGCGGTGTTGTTTTACGCGCGCAACGACCATCTCGGGCTGGAGGTGCCGTATGAGTTTTTCGACGTGTCGCACAAATTTTTGCCGGACTTTGTGGCGCGGCTGGCAAGCGGTTTGAACCTGTTGTTGGAGGTGAAGGGTTACGAGGGCGAGGAGGAGACGGCGAAACACCAAGCCGCGAAGCGTTGGGTGAGCGCCGTGAACAACTGGGGCCGCATGGGCCGCTGGGCGTTTCACGTCTGCAAAAACCCGGACACGCTGCGGACGGAAGTGGAATGGCTAACCCACCTCGGCGAAAAAGCAAAAACCCATCCGGCACCTCCCTCACCGTCCCAACCACAAAAGTAAAGGTTTAGAAAAACAGCGAACAGGCGTCCAACACTTGGGAAGGTATCACGTCTGCCACGGCACTGCCGCCGGTGCTTGGGCAACCGGCAGGTTGGACGATGACCGCCGGGGCTTTGAAGACGGGACCGTTGCGCACCGGGTTCGTCGGTCCGTAAATGCCAACGACGGGGACGCCGAGCATGTTCGCCAGATGCAAGGCACCGTTGTCACAGCCTGCCACGCAACGGCATTCTGACAGGGCACGGACGAAAGCAGCGGTGTCCGGCGTCTTGCCAACCCAGTCTTGCACAACGCCAGACGCCAGCCCTTGCGCAAGCGCACGGGTAATGTCGCCCCGCCGTTCTGAACCGAGCAAACGGATGCGTGCGTCGGGGTGCGCTTCGAGTAAAAGCAGGATTAAGTCCCGCCAGTGCTCTGCCGGCCAGCGCGTCTGCGGCGCGCCCGCCACCCCGCAAAGCAGCCCAACCACGGGGACAGACGGCTCCGGAACGGCGAGACGCAGCGGCGTGAAATCTGGCGGCACCACCAATCCGTGCGCCTCCCGCAGCCAATCCGCCCAACGGCGTGTCTGGTGCCGGCGTGTCGCATCCATGCCCATCGGCGGCTTCCATTTGTGGGTGAGAAAAAGCGGGAGAGAGCCGAACAGTCCCGCACGGCGAATGCCAAAGCGTTGCGGCGCACCTGCCAGCCACGCCTCAATGTCGTCCGCAAGAGACTCGCCCAGCAAGATATGCGTGTCGGGAAGTTCGCGGCGTAAGCGGAGAAAAAAGCGCAAGCGCGGCAAACGCCGGCGGCGAGGCAACGCGATGACTTGCTCGCCTATCCCCGTCGCCCGCAACAAGGGCGCGAGCGCGCCGTCAGCCAGCAACGTCACCCGTGCGTCTGGACGTGCCGCATGTATCGCACGCACAACGGGAATCGCCGCAAGCGCACCGTTGATGTTGGCGGGCAGGCTCACCCAAAAGCGCTCTTCGCGCGGGCATTCGCTCAACCCCAACTCCGCGATATTGCGGGCGAGCACACTGCGATGCGGCACGTTAAGCGTGAGTCGCTCCTTCGCCCTGTCGTTGATTTTCCACCGTTTATGCAGCCAGAGCCAATCCGCGCACAAGTTTTCGTCGGATCGTAACTTGTTCTCGAGCCAGATATTACCAGCGACCGTCACCTCATCCGCACTCGCCCCCGCCGGTGTCAACCTCTCGCTTTTCATCTTTCCCCGCCAAAATCCTTCCCGCTCCATGTAAAACATAAAGACCGGTGTCTTGTGCCGCTCCGCCAACAGACCCGCCAACTCGCTGGTGGACGCTAATCTCCCCATGAAAAGGGACAATGTCCCCGGTGCCCCCGCGTGTTGATCGAAGAGCACGCCCACGCGCCCGTTTGCCCGCAAAATGTCCGCCGCAACCCCGTAACCGCGCCGCCGCGAAAGGAGGCACATCCCGAAACGCTCGCGTGTCTCCCGCACCCAACGCTCAAGCCCGGCGTTTTTGAAGGGGCGGTAAAAAATACCTGCCTTGATTTCCTCCGCAATGTCAGGACAGACCGCCCGAATCAACGTAAGTGCTTCCACCAAACAAAAATGCGGCGACAACACTACCCCCGCCATTTCCGGGGAACGCAGGTCTGTCTCCCCCGCCACTATGCTGGTATCCACCCTAAACATGCGCCGGATACGCCGCAGGCTGATATAAGGCGAAGCCAGCACGAACAGCCCCATCTCAACCGTGCGCCGGCAAGATTCTATCCCAATTCGCTTCCGCCACCGCCGGCTTTTTTCAGGAAATGCGTGACTGAGATTAGACCGCAACACCCGTGAACGCTCCCCCGGACAATGAAAAATCAACCACCCCACCACGTCGGCGGTAATAGCGGGCACAAACACGGGAACCGCTGCCAAAAAATGCCCTAAAAGGGAGAGAATCCAGTATAACACGGTATTCAAAACAGGTTATTCTCCATGGAATAAGGAACACAAAACAGACAAAACCTGTTCACTCCCAAGTCCGCCGCACAGGCAAACCCGCGGCACTGAGGTGCTCTTTCGCCGCACGTATCGTAAACGTTCCAAAATGAAAAATTGAAGCTGCCAACACGGCATCCGCCCCGCCTTCGCTCACCACGGCTACGAGATGATCGAGTTGCCCCGCGCCGCCCGAAGCGATGACGGGGACGCCCACCGCCTCACTCACATGTCGCGTAAGCTCAATATCATACCCCTCCTTCGTGCCGTCACAATCCATGCTTGTTAATAAAATCTCCCCCGCCCCCAGCGACACCACGCGCCGCGCCCATTCCACCGCATCAAGCCCCGTCGGCTCCCGCCCGCCATGCGAATAAACCTGCCACCTGTCCCCAGACGCCTCCCGCCGCGCATCAATCGCAACAACGATGCACTGGTTCCCAAACTTGCGCGCAGCACCCAACACAAGATCGGGGTCGTCTATAGCCGCCGTGTTGAGCGAGACCTTGTCCGCACCGGCATTTAACATCGCCCGCACATCCTCCACGCCTCGCAACCCTCCGCCTACCGTCAACGGCATAAAAACCTCTCCTGCCGTCCTTTCCACAACATCGCGCATAATCCCGCGCCCATCACTCGACGCCGTAATGTCCAAAAACACCAACTCATCCGCGCCCTGCTCCTGATACGCCCGCGCACTCTCGACGGGATCGCCAGCATCGCGCAACTGCTCAAACTGGACGCCTTTTACGACACGACCAGCTTTGACATCCAGACAAGGAATGATGCGCACAGAGAGCATTACTCCAAAAGAAGAACCCTACCACGCCCCGTCTTCAACACATTTTTCCGCCCGCCTCTCCCGCCTTCAATCGCAACACGGGAAAAACCTTCCCGTCGCCGACGCGGCATAAAACCTATCAATCAACCTCGGCATTTTGAGAAAAATCCTTGCAGCAACAACAAAAGTGACGAGCCTCCGCCGACTCACTCACCGCTTGGAATCATAATGGCTTACGACTACACTTTTTCTTCAGAATCCGTCGGAGAAGGTCACCCGGACAAGGTGGCAGACTACATTGCCGATAGCGTCCTCGACGCCAGTCTCACTCAAGACCGCCTCAGCCGCGTCGCCTGCGAGGTCCTCGTAAAGAGCAATATAGTAGTGCTCGCGGGCGAAATCTCCACCAAGGCAAAACTCAACATCGAAGCCATTGTCCGCAATGCCATCGACAGCATCGGCTACCGCGAACCCAAAGATGACGACGTGTTCAACGCGAGAACGGTCTTCATCACAAACGCGCTCACCACACAATCGCCCGACATCGCCCAAGGCGTGAACGCACGCGCAGCCGTCGGCAAAAAAACCTCCGAGCAAGGCGCGGGCGACCAAGGCATCATGTTCGGTTACGCAACCGACGAGACGCCGGAATTGATGCCGGCGCCAATCATGTTCGCCCACCGCATCTTGCACGAATTACACGAATTGCGCCACTCGGGGGAAGTCCCGTGGCTGCGCCCCGATTGCAAATCACAAGTCGCCGTAGCCTACAAAAACGGCGTGCCCGCACACATTGAAAACGTCGTCCTCTCCACGCAACACACTGCCGACGTAACGCACGCCGCCATCGAAAAATTCTGCATCGAAAAGGTCATCCGCAAAACACTGCCGGCAAAACTTTTCTCCAAACGAACGCACTTCCTCATCAACCCAACGGGCAAATTCATCACGGGCGGTCCACACGGCGACGCCGGTGTGACAGGTCGTAAGATCATCGTGGACACATACGGCGGCACAGGACGGCACGGAGGAGGCGCGTTTTCAGGAAAAGACCCGTCAAAAGTTGACCGCTCCGCCGCCTACATGGCGCGTTGGGTGGCAAAACACATCGTAGCCGCCGGCATAGCAAAACGTTGCGAACTACAAATCGCTTATGCCATCGGGCACCCGCACCCCACAAGCATCCACGTAAACACCTTCGGGACGGGCACAATAGCCGATGCCGCCATCATCGAAGGCATTAAAAAAGTATTCTCGTTCAAACCTGCCGACATCATCAAACAACTCAACCTACTCCGACCAATATATCGCAAAAGCACCAACTACGGGCACTTTACAAAACCGGACTTGCCTTGGGAAACGCTCTCCCACCTCGCCGCCTTAAAAAAGGCTGTGAAATAGCCCTTCTTTTTTTCCCAACTTTTCTCACTCATGGGTAAAACCACCGCCAAGTCCAAATCCGTTCCTCGCGCCGCCGCCAAGACCGCCCCTAACTCACGAAACAGCAAGAAAATCGCTGTCGCAGAATACAAGGTCGCCGATATCTCGCTCGCCTCATGGGGTCGCAAGGAAATCTCCATCGCCGAACACGAAATGCCGGGGCTGCTCGCTATCCGAAAAAAATACGCCAAGCAAAAACCATTAAAAGGCGTCCGCATCAGTGGTTCCCTCCACATGACCATCCAAACGGCGGTGCTCATAGAAACACTCGCCGCCCTCGGAGCCGACGTGCGCTGGGCATCTTGTAATATCTTCTCCACCCAAGACCACGCCGCCGCCGCCATCGCCGCTTCCTCCGTCCCGGTCTTCGCTTGGAAGGGCGAAACCCTCGAAGAATACTGGGAATGCACCTACCGCGCACTCACGTGGCAAGACGGCTCCGGTCCGCAGCTCATCGTTGACGACGGTGGCGATGCAACTCTCCTCATTCACAAGGGTTACGAAATCGAACGCGGCGACCCCGCCTCCGTAAAGTGGGTCAACTCCACCAAATCCGAATCCGAAGAAGAACACGTCATCAAAGCACTCCTCCGCAGAATCTATGCCGAAGACCCAACCCACTGGACACGTTTAACCTCCGATTGGCACGGCGTCTCCGAAGAGACGACCACCGGCGTTAAACGCCTCTACCGCATGCACAAAGAAGGAAAACTCCTCGTGCCTGCCATCAACGTGAATGACTCCGTCACCAAGTCCAAATTCGACAACCTCTACGGCTGCCGAGAATCTCTCGTTGACGGCATTAAACGCGCCACCGACGTCATGATAGCGGGCAAAGTCGCCGTCGTGTGCGGCTATGGCGACGTCGGCAAAGGCTCCGCCCAATCCCTGCGCTCCCTCGGCTGCACGGTCTGGGTAACCGAAATTGACCCCATTTGCGCCCTGCAAGCGGCAATGGAAGGCTTCCGCGTCGTCACCGTTGAAGAAACTCTCGGCTCCGCAGACATTTACGTCACTTGCACCGGCAATTGTGACGTCTTGACTGCAAAACACCTGCTTCACCTGAAAGACCAAGCCATCGTTTGCAACATCGGTCATTTCGACAACGAAATCCAAGTCGCAAAGCTCGAACGCACCCGCGGCGTGCGAAAAGAGACCATAAAACCCCAGTTTGACCGCTACACCGTCCCCGGCGGAAACCAGCTTTTCGTCCTCGCCGAAGGGCGTCTCGTAAACCTCGGTTGCGCCACAGGGCACCCCTCTTTCGTGATGTCCAACAGTTTCTCCAACCAAGTCCTCGCCCAAATTGACCTCTGGAAAAATCGCAAGACCTACGCCCCAGGCGTCTATGTCCTCCCAAAACACCTCGACGAAGAAGTCGCCCGCCTGCACCTCGACAAAATCGGAGCACACCTGACGACGCTCACCCCGGCACAAGCAGACTACGTCGGAGTCCCCGTCGAGGGACCATTCAAGGCAGACCACTACCGCTATTAAAAAAAACGGGAAGCGCACCGTGCCGGAAATTTTCCCGTATCCTCCGCCCCTTCAAAGCACCGCACCGCTCTTCACCGCCACCCGCCATGCTCTCCATCATTCATTCTGGCGCACTACTCGGGGTTGAATCCGTTCCCGTCACCATTGAAGTCAACACAGGTTCCGAAGAAGGCGAACGCCGTTTCTACCTCGTCGGTCTGCCCGACACCGCCGTAAAAGAATCCACAGACCGCGTCGTCTCCGCCATTCACAACAGCGGATTCTCAGCTCCCCGCACAAAGACAACAATCAACCTCGCCCCGGGAGATTTGCGCAAAGAAGGACCACTCTACGACTTGCCCATCGCGCTGGGAATGCTCGCCGCCACCGGACGCCTCCGCCAGACACGCCTCGCCAATTTCCTCATCGCAGGCGAACTCAGCCTCAGCGGCAGCACGCGCCCCGTGCGCGGCGGAGTCGCCCTGGCCATGCAAGCACGCCGCCGCAATATCCCCGGCATCCTCCTCCCGCCAGAATCTGCCGAAGAAGCCGCCCTCGTCGAAGGCGTCGCCGTCTATCCCGTCACTTCCCTCCACGAAGCCGTCATCTTCCTCAACGGCGAAAAAGAAATCACCCCCATTCACCCGCACGAAAGCCCCTTCCACCGCCTCCCGGAACCCGGATTCACCCCGGATTTCTCCGAAGTCAAAGGGCAACACGCCGCCCGCCGCGCCGTAGAAGTAGCAGTCGCAGGCGGACACAACATCCTCATCGTAGGTCCCCCAGGCTCCGGGAAAAGCATGATTGCCAGCCGCATTCCCTCCATCCTTCCAGAACCCACCCTCGACGAATTTCTCGAAATCCTTGGCATCCAATCCGCCGCCGGCATCACCCTTTCCCAAAGCGGACGCTACTTCCAACGCCCCTTCCGCTCACCGCACCACACCATCAGCGACGTCGGCCTCATCGGAGGAGGAAGCGTCCCCGGACCAGGCGAAATTTCCCTCGCCCACCACGGCGTCCTCTTCCTCGACGAACTACCCGAATTCAAACGCTCCGCCCTCGAAGTCCTCCGCCAACCCATTGAAAACGGCTGCGTCACCATCTCCCGCGCCGCAGGAAAAATCACCCTCCCAAGCCAATTCATGCTCGTCGCCGCAATGAACCCAACCCCCTGCGGACACTCCGGCGAAAAATGCCGCTGCTCCCCCGTCCAAATCCAACGCTACCGCGCCCGCATCTCCGGTCCACTCCTCGACCGCATAGACATCCACATCGAAGCACCAGAACTCTCCATCGAAGAACTCCGCACCGCCAACCTCGGCGAACCCTCCGCCCAAATACGCACCCGCGTCGTCGCCGCCCGCGAACGCCAACGCACCCGATTCGCCTCCCTCACACACCTCCACGCCTGCAACGCCCGCATGACCCCCCGCCTCATCCGAGAACATTGCCAGTTGACGCGCTCCCAAGGCCTCCTATTACAACGCGCCATGGAACACCTCAAACTTTCCGCCCGTGCTTATGACCGAATCCTGAAAGTCTCTCGCACGATCGCAGATATCGAAGCATCTCAAAATATCGCCGACGCGCACCTCCTCGAAGCAATCCAATACCGCGCCCTCGACCGCAACCTCTTCAACAACGACAACAATATCCACTCCTAACATCCCTCAAAAAAACGAAACACCAATCAAACTCGCATCACACACACCAACACCCGTGATCCACGCACACAAGCACACAAAAAACGTATGAAAATCTCGCTCAAACTCGAATACGCTTGCCGCGTAATGGCGCAAATCAGCCGCACTTACGGCAGCGGAAAACTCGCCCACATCGAAGAACTCTCCATTATTGAGGCCATTCCCCAAAACTACCTCGTCCAAATCCTCAACGACCTGCGCACCGGCGGCCTCCTCCTCAGCCGCCGCGGCAAACAAGGCGGTTACAAACTCGCAAAACCCCCCGCCGACATCTCCCTCCACGCCGTCGTAACCGCAATCGACCCAGAACTCCTCTCCTCAAAAGTCAGCCTCCACGGCCAATCCGGCGCCATCGTCTCCGAAGTCTGGAACGACCTCTCCAACAAACTCAAAAAAAACCTCCAAAAAACCTCCCTCGCCTCCCTCATCCCACGCTACAACGCCGGTATGATGTATGACATCTGACCCGCCTCGTTAAAAAATACTGCCGATAAAAACCTCCCCCATTACGGTCACGGTTACGCGCCGCCGCCTCGGAACTGCCCCCGCTGCACTTTTGTAGGCGCGCCCCATTTCTTCGCCCCAAAGGGGCAGCACCAACATAGCCCAGGGCAACGCCCTGGGGATTCGCCAACAACACAAACCAAAGCCCCAAAGGGGCGGCACCATGTTTTCCCAGGGCAACGCCCTGGGCTATCATCAGGATGCGCCGTTGGCGCGGGTGTGTGAGGGGCGGATCCGCGCAGGCATTTTCTATGTTTGACATGCTTGTCAAACAGCACTGTTTTTCGCGGCACTGTTTTAATGAGCGAAACCGAGACCACCATTTTACGAGCTGCGCAGAGCGTTTTCCTGAAAAAAGGGTTGGAGCGCACCAGCATGAACGACATCGCGAAGCAGGCGTGCATCAGCCGTCCTGTGTTGCACTATTATCACCGGACGAAACGGGCGTTGTTTCACTCCATACTCATTGAGGCTGTGGAGCGCATTATTCCCAAAATTACGACGACGATCACCAGTGATTTATCGCTCATGGAAAAGGCGGGGCTGATCATCGAGTTTTATCACCAGATACTTCTCGAGAATCCGGCGTTGCCGCATTTTTTCATTACGGAAATCCACCGCGACCCCAATTCCCTGCTGACCTTGTTGGAGAAACACGGGCGGGTGGGCGAATTGCTTTCGCTGATGCAGGAGCAGCACGCCAAGGAGCTACAATTCGATTTGCCGCCGAAAGAAGCACTTACGCATTTTTTCATCACGCTTTATGGCATCCTTTTTTTCCCGTTTATCACGAAGCCACTCCTGGATGTTGTCACGTTTAAGAACGATCCAGTGGCATTCCACGACTTCATCTCTGGACGCAAAGCACTCATCCTCGCGATGCTTACCGCTTTGTTGAAACCGGTCCCGCCGAAGAACTAAACAACCGCCATAGAAAGACCATCAGAACGAACTCAAAAAAACACGAGAACACCATGTCTGCCACGCGCTGTCTTAATGCCGGTATTGACGCCGGTTCTACGACCCTAAAGCTCATCGTCACCGAGAAGGACGAAGGGCGGGTATGTTTTTCCGATTACCAACGGCATCACGCCGACATACCCACCGCGCTGCGTGCCATGCTTGCCAAAGCCGCCGCCGCGTTAGGCGGGGACAGTTTGCTGTCCATCGTTGTCACCGGTTCAGCCGGTCTCGGACTGGCGGAAAGCAGCGGGTTGCCGTTCATGCAAGAAAGCATCGCGGCAGCGGCCATGGCGCGACGTTACCACCCGTTGACACGCACGCTCGTGGACATCGGGGGCGAAGACGCGAAGATGATTTTTTTTGAGAGCGGGCACGCACCGGACATCCGAATGAATGGTAGCTGCGCGGGTGGGACTGGGGCGTTTATTGACCAAATTGCGACCTTGCTTAACTGCGAGGCGTCCTCCCTCGACACATTGGCAAAAGGCGCAAATGCACTCCACCCGGTAGCGTCGCGTTGCGGGGTGTTCGCAAAAACGGATATCCAGAACCTGCTCAGTCGCAACGTCTCGCCCGCCGATATCGCCGCCTCGGCGTTTCAAGCCGTTGCCCGCCAGATAGCATCTACGCTCGCCCGCGGTCGAGACATCGTCCCCCCCGTGCTCTTTTGCGGCGGACCATTGGCACACCTCGGCGGACTGCGCGAAGCGTGCTCGCAGGCATTAGGCGTCAACAGCGCGGACTGCGTGATACCGGAAAACGCCGTGCTCGTGCCCGCACTTGGCTGCGCCGTCGCCACGGGAATCCCAAGGCGCGAAATGAGCATCAACGCCCTATTAGCATGGGACAAAAACCAGCCCGAAGCGCACGGGAAACGATCCTGCGTAACATCACCCTGCAAAACTTGCGCCGAGCAAGACGCCGCCGTGCCCGCCAAAAATGGCTCAACGGGCACGTTGCAACCTCTTTTCACTTCGCCAGAAGCGCACGAAACATGGGCGCGTTCTCGGGAACGCCAGTTGCCTGTGCCCGCCCCTGACGCCACCAAAGACGGGTGCTGGCTCGGCGTGGACTCCGGTTCCACGACCACAAAAATTGTCGCCCTCGCCCGCGACGGCGGGGTCATCTTCACCTATTACGCGCCAAATAATGGCAATCCCCTTGAAGCCGCCCGCACCGGTCTCGAACGTTTTCACGAAACAGCCACCGCCAAGGGTTACGCCGACGGCCTGCGCGTGCACCACGCCGCCGTCACCGGTTACGGCGAAGACCTGCTCAAAGCCGCCTTCGGTTTCGACACAGGCCTCGTCGAAACAATGGCGCACTACCGCGCCGCCCGCTCGCTCGAACCCGACGTCTCCTTCCTGCTCGACATCGGCGGACAAGACATGAAAGCCGTCTTCATCGAACGCAACACCATCGCCCGCCTCGACATCAACGAAGCCTGCTCCTCCGGCTGCGGCTCCTTCATTGACAGCTTCGCCCGCTCGCTCGGCATGAGCGCGGCAGAGTTCGCCACCCTCGCCTGCTCGGCGGAAAACCCTTGCGACCTCGGCACGCGTTGCACCGTTTTCATGAATTCCAGGGTAAAACAGGCGCAGCGCGAAAACGCCACTCGCTCAGATATCGCCGCCGGTCTCGCCTACTCTGTCGCGAAAAATTGCCTCTTCAAAGTGTTGAAGCTGAAAAACACCGCCGAACTCGGCGGTCGCATCGTCGTCCAAGGCGGGACAATGCGTAACCACGCCGTCGTGCGCGCCTTTGAATTATTGACCGGCATAGACATCACCGTCGCCCCAACTCCCGAACTAATGGGTGCTTACGGCGCCGCTCTCTACGCCCTCGACCGCGCCGCCAACGCCTCCACCCCAGCGCACGGGCACGGGCGCACCCTCGCCTCTCTCGCCGAAGCCCGTCCGCATGATGTAGCCGACCGCGTTTGCCCGGGCTGCGAAAACCGTTGCGTCGTGCGCCGCCATACCTTCGCCAACGGGAACACGTTCTTCGCCGGAAACAAATGCGAGAAAATCTTCTCCAACCGCGGCGAAGCCGCTTACAACGGCGAAAACCTGCACGCCTTCAAGCAACGCCTCCTTTTCTCACGCTGCACCCGCGACAAAAAAGCCTCCCAGCCGCGCACCCGCATCGGCATCCCGCGTGTGTTAAATTTCCACGAAAACATCCCCTTCTGGCACGCCCTCCTCACCCATGCGGGTTTCGACATCACCCTCTCCGCCCCCTCCACATTTGGCCTCTACGGATCGGGCGTGCGCAGCATCATGTCGGACAATATCTGTTTCCCCGCAAAACTCGTCCACGGACACATTCTCGACCTGCTCGAAAAAAAGGTGGACCGCATTTTCATGCCCTTCGTCATTAACGAACAAAACACCGATGCGAAAAGTGCTTCCCGCGCCTACAATTGCCCCATCGTCTCCGGCTATTCCGACGTCATCCGCAGTGCGATTGACACCGCTGGTCGCCACGGCACCCCGCTTGATTCACCCACACTCACCTTCGCCGATCCCGTCTTATTAAACAAAGCCTGCCGCCGTTACATCGTCGAAATGCTCGGCGTCTCTGCCCGCATTTTCGACGCCGCATTCGACCACGCCCTTGCCGCCCGTCGCGAATACGAAGAGACGCTTGCCGCTAAAACGCGCACAATCCTCGCTAAAAACGCCACCTCCGGGCACCCGGTCATTGTGCTCGCCGGACGCCCCTACCACTCCGACCCCCTGATCCAGCACAAAGTCGCCGACATGTTCGCCGCTTTCGGCGCGGATGTGCTCACCGAAGACGTCGCCGCCGCCGCCCCTCACCCGCCGGGCAAAACCGCCAGCCCCGCCGATTCCCCCTGGGCATATCCGAACCGCATCATCGCCGCCGCCGCCTGGGTCGCCGCTGCTCCCGCCAACGTCCACTTTGTCCAAATCACCTCTTTCGGCTGCGGTCCCGACGCCTTTATCCTCGATGAAATCGGCGACATCCTGCGCCACTCCGGCAAAAGCCACACAGTCCTAAAAGTGGACGATATTAACAACCCGGGTTCCATGCGCCTCCGCGCACGCTCTCTCCTTGAAAGCCTTGATTTACGCAATCTCTCCGCCTCCGGCATCACCCGCGCCCGCAAAAACTCACCCCCTTTCACCAGCGCCGACCGAAACCGCCTCATTCTCGTCCCCTTCTTTTCCGAAATTTATTCGCCTTTCATTCCCTCCCTCATGCGCCTCATGGGCTATAACGCCCTCGTTCTCCCGCCAGCGGACAACGCCTCCATTGACCACGGACTCCAACACGCCAACAACGAAATTTGTTACCCAGCCACACTCGTCATCGGCGATTTCATCCGCGCCCTCAAAAGCGGAAATTACCGGCACGACGAGATTGCCCTCGGCATCACCCAGACCGGAGGCCAGTGCCGCGCAACGAGTTATCTCGCCCTGATAAAACGCGCTCTCATCACCGCCGGTTACCCCAACGTCCCCGTCGTCGCCGTCGGCACCGTCGCCGGAGCAGTCGCCAACGAACAACCAGGCTTCAGCCTGCAATGGCGCGGCAATATCCGCCTGCTCGCCGAAAGCATGCTCTACGCCGATCACATCGGGCAGATGTATAACGCCACCGCCCCCCGCGAAAAAACCCCCAACGGCGCCGCCCGCCTACGCGATGACTTCGTCGCAGCCGGTGCCGCCGCCACCCTGCGCCGAGACATGGACTCCTTGCGCGAACTCCTCGCCCGCGCCGTCACCGAATTTAACGCCATGTCCCGCGAAATCGCCCTCCCCCGCGTCGGCGTCGTCGGCGAAATCTACGTCAAATACAATTCTACCGGAAACCGAAACATCGTCGAATGGCTCATTCGCCAAGGCGTCGAACCAGTCGTCCCTCCGCTTACGGACTTCTTTTTACAAGAAATTCCGAATCGCAGTTACAACCGCAAAGCCGCCCTCTCGCGCCGCTCGTGGTCTGATTTGATTGACCCGATTGCCTACCAACTCATCCGCTACTGGCAGTCACGTTACGACCGAATCGCCAAAAACTTCCGTTACCACCGCCCCGTAGAAAACGTTTTCAAAAAAGCCGAATCCGCCAAACGCATCGTCAACCTCGCCGCCCAATACGGCGAAGGCTGGCTCATCCCCGCCGAACTCGCCTCCTTCGCCGAAAGCGGCGTCAACAACGCCGTCAGCCTCCAACCGTTCGGATGTATCGCAAACCACCTCATTTCCAAAGGAATAGAAAAACGCATCCGCGAATTATACCCCCGAATGAACCTGCTCTTCCTCGACCTCGATAGCGGAGCAAGCGAAGCAAACCTTTTCAACCGCCTCCACTTCATCGTCCAAAACGCCAAAGACGAAATCCCGTCCCAACCACAGGCTGTCCATCTCGATTTTTCCAAAGCCGTCTGAATTTTTCAAAAAACGCCAATGCCGCCCCACCATTTCGCCCTTGCTCGAAATGCCCGTCCGTGCTTCCTACGCCCCGTATGTTTAACAACACGCTCAAGGCGGGATTCGCACTCGTGGCTGCATCCTGTATTTTCCTCAATGGCACCGGCAGCGCTGACGCCGCCACCTTCCCCGTCACGGTGCGAGACCGTTCTGGCGACGGTTCCAAAGCACAGCGCGACAAAGGGATAGCTGTCGAACGCATCGAACAATGGGAAGGCGCCCAGACCGCCATCATCATTTGCGACATGTGGGCGCACCAAAGCAGCTGCGTTGGCAACGCCCGTATCCGCGAACTCGCCGTCGCATTCAACCCCGTCCTCGATGCCGCCCGCGAAAAAGGCGTGCTCATCGTCCACGCACCAAGCAGCCACGACATCGGCATATTTTACAAAGACCACCCCGCCCGCAAAACCGGCGAAGCCTTCCGCAAAGAAGATTTCGGCAACCGCCGCCACTGGGACTTTTGGGAACACGCAAACGGACCGGGCGAACATTCCCACACAGTCAACCCCACCGAAGTCGGCGCCCGCTGGCCACATATCGGCGGTGCCGTCTCCGGCTGCAAAGGCGGCGACCAAGTCCTCGACTGGCGTCAAACCCCGCTCATCATCATCAAAGACAACGACATGCTCACCGATGACTTCAAAGAAATCCTCGGCTACTTCCGCGCCAAAGGGATCAAAAACGTCGTCCTCACAGGCGTCCACACCGACATGTGCGTGCTCGGACGCCCCTTCGGCTTGCGGGCACTCAAAAAGAACGGCTTCAACGCCGTCCTCTGCCGCGACCTCACCGACCACACCCTAAACTGCAACAGCACCGCCAAAGGCGTCCCCGACCATTACCGCGGCGCAGAATTGCTCGCCAAATATATCGAAAGCTACGTAAGCCCTTCCATAACATCATTTTCCTTCACCGGCGAAGAACCTTTCCGCTATTCCGAAGACAAATTCCAGCCGCCCCAGACCCTTATCCAACGCGAACTCAAAGCCGAACGCGGCAAAGTCAAAGTAGAAGTCCTCAAAGGCATCTACGGCACCACCCAAAATAACGGCACCGACGTCACCGCCCACCTAAAAAAGGCATTCGACGGCTCCCGCCTGATCCCGATCAACGGCTACAACGCGGTCTTCGGCGATCCCCACAACGGACAAGTCAAAAAACTTTGGATAACCTATAAAATCAACGGCGGCACCCCAAAAACCCAGCAATTCACCGAAAACGAAGATATTCTATTGGAAAAATAAAACGGCACCAAAATCCGGCTTTGCGACTCTCATGAAAACTGTGCGGAAAAGGGAACTCGCCACCATCGCCACGCTGGTCTCGCAAATGTTTTCTCCTGCGAATGCTTGCTTGTTAACATACAAAGCGCGCCGTGGCTATTGCGCACAGTGGCAATAATCACGGCGACTTCGTTCCTTGTGGCACCACTTCCCGCAGCACCCGATTCCTCTCAAACGGCGAGTTTTGCGCCAAATCCCCCGTATTGTCATGCTTGACTCCCGAAGGACACCCCTCCAA
Source organism: Puniceicoccales bacterium (assembly GCA_031269335.1). Taxonomy (GTDB): domain Bacteria; phylum Verrucomicrobiota; class Verrucomicrobiia; order Opitutales; family UBA953; genus CALNBE01. Next base: position 2,742 of record JAISZI010000019.1, on the reverse strand, counting down.
AAGCCACCCCCAACGCGTGTCGCATATCGCGGTGCGCCAACACTCACACACCGCCGACGCCCCCTGTCGCTCACACCAAGTCAATGTTCTCATTCCTAAAAAAGCTGCTCGGACGCGACGAGAAGTTCTACGAGCTTCTCGAAGCCGGAGCGATACAGGCACACGAAAGCGCGCGCCTCCTCCCCCGCCTCCACAATGCCATCGGAACACCCGAATTCGGCTCCTTGTTACACGAACTTTCCGAATCGCGCCGCAGCGATAAACGCATCGGACACGAAATCACGCGAACGCTGTGCGCGACCTTCGTCACCCCGTTGGAACGCGAAGACATCGAAGCACTCGCAAGCGCCCTCTACAAAATACCAAAAATGGCGGAAAAAATCGGCGAACGCATCGCAATTTCGCCCGAACAATTCACAACAGACCTCGTAGCGAGGCAGTTGCAAATGCTCGAACAAGCCTCTGAAATCGTCGTGGGCATGGTGCGCCAGCTACGCAAAATTTCCGACGTGGAAAAAATTCAAAAAGCCTACGAACGCATACAAATCATCGAAGGCGAAGCCGATAAACTCATGATAAGCCTCTTGCGCGACCTCTACCGCGGCACCGCCAGTGCCAAAGAAGTCCTCGTGTTATCAGACATTTACGAACGTCTCGAACGTTCCATTGACCTGTGTCGCGACGCCGGAAAAGTGATTTTCCAGGTCGCACTCAAATATGCCTGACCCCCTCGCGACCCTTCGCATCCACTCATGACCCTACTTTTTTTCGTCCTACTCGCTGCCCTTCTATTTGAATACATCAACGGCTTCCACGATGCCGCCAACGCCATTGCCACGGTAGTCTCCACAAAAGTGCTCACCCCACGGCAAGCCATTTTGCTTGCGGCAGGCATGAACCTTGCAGGTGCCATGTTAGGCGTCGAAGTCGCTCGCACTATTGAAAGCGGCTTCATCCACGCCGGCGCCGTGAACATTGAGACCGTGCTCGCCGCCCTTCTCGCCGGCATCGTGTGGAACATCATCACCTGGCTCGGCGGCATCCCCTCCAGTTCCAGCCACGCACTCATCGGTGGCCTCTGCGGCGCCACACTCGCAAAAACAGGCACCGACTGGGGACGCCTGATCTGGAACGAAACCATAGACGGCAAAGTCGTCGGCTTGTGGCCAAAACTAATCAAACCCATGATCCTTTCCCCACTCGCCGGTTTCCTACTCGGTGCCCTCGTCATGCTCCTACTAACACTTCTCCTACGCAAAATCCGCCCCGCCATTATCCAACATATCTTCGGAAAACTCCAAATCATCAGCGCAGGCTGGATGGGATTAAGCCACGGAATGAACGACGCCCAAAAAACGATGGGCATCATCACACTCGCCCTCGTCACCGGCACCACCTCCGGCATCTTCAACGACCTGCCAAGCACCTTCAACTTCTTGCAAACGCAATCCGGCTCCGTGCCCCGTTGGGTGCAAATCACCTGCGCCCTCACCATGGCAGCAGGCACAGCCGGCGGAGGTTGGCGCATCATCCGCACGATGGGACACAAAATGGTGCGCCTGCAACCCGTGCATGGCTTCGCCGCCGAAACCAGTGCCGCCATCGTCATTCAAGGCGCCAGCCACTTCGGAATCCCCCTTTCCACAACCCACGTCATTTCCTCATCCATCATGGGCGTCGGCTCCATGAAACGCGGCAACGCCGTCAAATGGGGCATCGTCTCACGCATCGTCTGGGCATGGGTGCTCACCCTCCCAGCCACCGCTTTCGCAGGCTTCACCGCCTACAAACTCGTCCACTGGCTCGTCAAGTAAACCCGCCAACCACGCTCGGGCTAAACCAGAAGTTGCGGTTTTTAAGAAAACCCAGCGCGGAAACTCCCGCGCCCCAGCCAAAACCGCGCCACACTCAAGGGGATATTTCTTTAGTAACCGTTCCCGAAAGTGCCCCCTAACTTTGCTCGAAGCCTGCTGGTAAGATCGCGGGCGTATGTTTTCTTTCAATTCTCATTCCAAGATTCTGCTGGCGGTGGAGCCAGTGGATTTGCGCAAAAACTTTGCCGGACTCTGGGCACTGGCGGCGGAGTCGCTGGGCGTAGAGCCGCGCAGCGACTCGGTTTTTGTTTTCACGAACCGCGCTCACTCGCGGGTGAAGATTCTCGCTTGGGACGGCACGGGTGTCTGGGTCTGCGCGAAGCACCTCGAAAAAGGGACGTTTGCTTGGCCTCGAAACACCGCTGCCAACCGCTCCCATCGCGCCGCCGCCGCCGCGCCTTGTGCTAAAATCCGCATCGAGCCGACGGCACTTGTGATGCTGCTCGACGGCTTCGACCTGCGCGAGGGTTGCCGCCGCCCCTGGTTCGAGCGCGAGTAGCGTCGCGTTGGAGAATCGAAACGCGCCGCGAAAAACGCTCTCCAACGAGTACATTTTTACGCAATAAAACTCTCTCAAAAACGTCCAACTCGCCCTCTACAACGGCGAACGCAAAAAAGAGTTTATATTGCGCTTGTTTTGCGCGTTTGGCGACGCACCCACACCGCAAAACCTTCGAAGCGAAAACACAAGTCGCCAACACCCTCGCCCTCGTCCAGCAACTCTACAAAACCGAGCGCGAGCGCGACATTGCCGACACCCGTGCCCACGCCCGAAAATGGTCACCCGGAAGCGATCCGCCCACACAACAAGAACAACTCGCGTTTCGTCAGCGACGTGAACTCTTCCGTCAAAAACGCCGCAAACGAA
>JAISZI010000042.1 GCA_031269335.1 Puniceicoccales bacterium | reverse complement strand
CCCCCCTCCTTGTCACCACCCTCCCCCGCACACTCTTCTCTTCTTGACCCAGGCTCCTCTCCACCTTCCGCGCAATCGTAAGTTTATGCTTGGCAGACCCATGCACACGCATCCTCCACCCCCTGTTCCTAAACTCCATCAACAGCCCCCGCGCCGTCGGAGCCACCGCGGTCTTGGTAATCAAGTGAAAAACACGTAGTCTGACAAATCTCTGTCAAATTGAGTTCTGCCTGCTACTACTTGATGGGAGCGTGTGTTACCCTCTTGCTGGCTGAGCAAACGCAATATTGCCAACGCCGTAGATACAGCGGGCGATGACGTCGTGCAGGGCGCGGCGGTAATCATCGGGCGTGACGGCGCCGTCGGCGGCGCGGAGCTCGGCCAGGCGCTCGGCGAGACGGCGGGCGGGATGTCGCGGCGCGCGCGGTCGGCGGAGAACTTCTTCCAGAGGGCGACGGCGATGCGAAAGGCGCGGCCTTGTTCGTCGGGGAGCGTGAGGCCTTTGGGGAGTTTGTAGTCGGGGGCTTTTTGCGCGGTGTGCGTGCCGAGGGCGATTTTTTCGAGGATGGCAGGCACGAACGAAGAGGTCGGCAAGTTGCGCAGCATTGGTTTGGTGGGGGCGCAGCCAGCCGTTATTTTGCCAGAGTTTTAAGCTCATCGTCGGTTCCCATTATCCAGCGTTTAGGCGATTTGAGGATATTCATGATGAAGGCGTCCTTATCTTTGATTTTTTTTGCGAGAGTATCGGAAGTTGTCACATACGGATTGATTTCACGGCCAAGCGCATCCGCGACGCCACGAAGGCGGGGGGCGAGTTGGCGCAGGCCGATGGAGCCGATGATAAAGAGGTCGATATCGCTTTCGGGTGTGGCGGCGTCGCGGGCGGCTTTCATTCCAGCGAGAGAGGCTGCCAAGTCGGAGACTTTCTGCCTCGCATCGTTCAATCGCTCGCCGCCAACAAAAGGGAACGCGACCTTCATTTGCCCCAGTGACTCAAGGCTACGCCCAAACACGCCGATTTCATTCATCGCCTTCCCCATCGACGACATCCAAGACGTACCGAGGGCAAGCGCCTGGTTGTAAGAAGAAACCGATGCTTCGCGAAGGTTGCGGCTGAAGCAGTTCAGGATGAAAGCATCAACGGCTTCGGAGATAGGCTTGGAGTCGCCCGCGGGCTTCAAGCCGAGACCGAGAAAAGCACGGGCGCACGCGGAGAGGGAGATGATCCCGTTCAAGAGAACGAGGGCTTGCCGGGCGTCGGTTTTTTCGGCCTCGCTGAGGCGGAAATTGCTTCTCGCCGGAGGCGCGTTGTGTGGTGTCATGGTGGTGTTTTTGGTGATGTTTTTAGAAGAAAAACCGGCCCGGGAAAAATTGTGCATGAGAAAACCTCATGTGAGATTCGGACATTTTTTGTGAAGTTTTGGAGAAAATTTAACATGATTTTTCATCATGCATGATTCGCGAAAAAGTGAGAAAAAAGCGTCAAAAAGTGTCGAAATTGCGAAAAAAACACGCGTTTTTTTGGGTTTGCGGGTGATGGGAAAAGCGGGGGTGAAAGTGCGGAAAACGTTGATTTGCAGTGAATTACACCTGGCGGAGAGGGGGGGATTCGAACCCCCGGTACCTTGCGGTACACATGATTTCCAATCATGCACAATCGGCCACTCTGTCACCTCTCCTTGATGGTAGTCGCGACAGGACTCGAACCTGTGACCCCTACAATGTGAATGTAATGCTCTAACCAACTGAGCTACGCGACCGCCGACTTTATTGAAGCGGGCGACTCTGTATTCTTGCGGGGGGAAGACAAGTGTTTTTTCGGACGGATTTAGGTTTTAGGGATTGTTGGCGGTTGGCGGGCGGCGGGCGTCTTCGTCGGTGTTTTTGAGCAGGCGGGCGATTTTGGATTCTAATGCGAGGGAGATGTTTGTTTCAGCGGTAGTTTGTTCGCAGAGGTTGGTAAGTTCTGTCTCGGAAGCAGTTGGAAATTTTTCCAAAAAAACGCCGTAGGCTCGCCACGCATTGTGCCAGATGGGGTTTGCGCGGGGGATGTCGTATTTGAGGCGACGGAGGCGTTCGCGGACTTCGTCGCGAACGGCGGGGAGGTGGCGCAGGGGGATGATTTCGCGGGGGGAGAATCGCAAGTCGGTGCCGTTGGGGGCGAAGACGAAGGAGGAGGCGTCGGAGAGGTATTGGCGGGATTCTTGGGGGGTATGAGCGAGGCGGAAATTTTCGTGGGTCAATTGGACGTAACCCGTTGGCCACCAGAGGGCGCGGAGGTCTCGGTCTGCCCAAGTTTTGGGGAAAAGGCGGGGGAGGAGGTGTTCGGCGGCAGGTTCGGAGGCGAGTTCGGCGAGGAAGGTTCGGGTATCAATTTTTTTTGCCCGCAAATCGCGGCGCAGGTGCCGCCAAAACCAGAAGGCTTGTTCGGCGGAAGCAGTGTCGGTAAATTGTTTTTTGGGGTTGAGGATAACGGCAAGGGGCAAGGGTGGAGTATTTTCGGCGCGTTCTGTCCAACAATCAAGGAGGGCGGGGTTGAGGGAAGCCTCGACTTCCATTACGTAAGCGGTTATGAGCCAAGGGGGAACGTTAGCAGGGGATCGGGCGTTGTTTATCTGGCAGAGGCGGGCAAGCAGGGCGTGGGTGAGTGCGCGGAGGGTGATTTCTCGCGTGGTTTCGCGGTCCCAGCGCAGGGAAACGCTGATGTTTTCGGGATGGACGCGCAGGAGGTAGGGTGCGTCTCGTGGGGCTTCTTCGCGGGGGACAAGTTCGATGCGGATGCGTGGACGGAGGGTGTCGGTTATCCGAAAATCGCGCTCAACGAGGGCGTCGAGGTGTTGTGCGAATCTGGCGACGTGAAAAGAAGAACGGGCGTCGTAGGAGGCGATGGTGAAAAACTGGCTTTCGCTGATACTTCCGTGGCGCGGCGGCGGGGGAACAGCAGCAGCGGCAGCGGCAACCGAACTATCTGCGGCAGCGGCGGTAGCGAAGAGAAGGATGCCGATAACGGCGGAGAGAAAAGGGCGGAGGAGAGAGATTTTCAAGGCGGGAGCGGAGTCAGGGTTTTGTTGTTATTGTTAAAAGGAAAACCGGGGACTGGTTTCTACGGTGCGTCCGGCCCCAATGGAAATTGGCGCACCGTCGGCGCGGTGAATGTCATTTTTCCAAATGGTGATTTGGACGGGTTGAGACGGGTCTGGGCAAACCCACTGCCAGCGGCCGATGCCCACAGGCACCATGGGGACGCCGATGTCTTCGTTGAGACCTGCGCCGATGCCACGGACATACGGTTTATCGGCGAGACCGGTGATGAGGTTTGCGATGAGAATAGTTCGCTTTCTCGGGGCGGGTGAAGTTGGGGGAGGCAAGCGGAGGTCAAGTTCGCCTTGGGCTTCGGGCGGCGGCGCGGGCGGCGGCGCGGCGGGCGCGGGTTGGGGTTCGGCGGGCGGCGGTTCGGGTTCGGCGGGCGCAGGCGCGGGTTGGGGTTCGTTAGATTCGGCGTCCGCCATATCGGTTGCGGTGTTCCAGACCTCATCTTCGGAGGGGGAGAGCGGGTTGTGGGAGGCTGCGTGGGAGCCGGGTTCTTGGGAAATGGCGGCGTTGCCGATGAGGCGGGCGACGGCGCTGTTGCCGGCGGAATGGGCGGCGGGGAAAGCTCTTGCGAGGAGGGTGCGCGGCGAGGAGCCGTCGGATTCGCGGGAGGCAAGGGTTTCGACGGCGGCGGCATTAGCGCGGACCGTGTTTTCTATTGAGCGGAGGGTTTCGCCAAAGGCGTCGAGTCGGTTTTGGAACGAGTCAACGGTAGCGGACAGGCGGGAAAAGGTGGTGTTGTTTTCGCTGTTGAGGGCGGTGGCGAGTTGGGAGGCGAGCTGCGCGGGCGGGACTGGCGGGTTGGCGGCAGCATGGGCGGCGGCGGATTTCTCGAAGGAGGCGAGGCGTTGGGCGAGGGCGAGCAGGTCGGATTGGAGGATGCGTTGGCTTTCGGCGATGTCCGTGCGCAGCGTTTCAAGGAGCGCGCGGGCGACGGCGTTGTCTTTTTTTGCGCGGAGTGAATCGAGCAACACTGGAATGAACACGAACAGACCGGAGGCAGTGATGGCGGCGAGGGCGGCGGTTGTCGTTTCCTGCGCACGTGGCGCGAAGAAATAGACAAGCAGCACGGCGGTGACGGTGAGGATGTCGGCAGCGAGCAAAACCGCGTGTCCACGGGTGCGCGGCGGCGGCGTGCTGGGTGCGGTAGAAGCGGAGGTGGCGTTTGTCATGGAGAAAGTGGTGGAAACGGGGGCGGGTGTAGCACGGCGTGGTGACATTTCCAATGAAGAAAGGTTGGGATGTTTTTCTCTTTCTTGTCTTCATTTTTTCCCCCATTCACCCCTACTGTTTCAGACATGAGCACTGTGTTTTCCATTGCCAATCAAAAGGGCGGGGTCGGCAAGACTACTACCGCCGTGAATCTCGCGGCGGGGCTTGCCCGTGCCGGCATTTCCACGTTGCTTGTTGACCTCGACCCGCAAGCCAACGCCACGAGTGCACTCGGTTTCCCGAAAAATGAGGGCGCAAGCCTCTACCGGGTGTTGCACGGCGAAAGCAATGCCGCCTCAAAAATCCTTCCGACAACTACGCCGCACCTCGATCTGATTCCGTCCGAAGTGGACATGGCGGCACTTGAATCCGAATTGCTCCAAAAAGGGAATTATCTTTCCCGTCTGCGCGAGGTGACTGCGCCGCTCAAAGCCTCCGGGCGGCACCGCGCCATCATTTTCGACTGCCCGCCCGCACTCGGCATGTTGTCCATGAACAGCCTCGCCGCCGCCGATCATCTCCTCATCGCCCTCCAGTGCGAATATCTGGCAATGGAGGGTCTCGGTCAGATTTTGAGCGTCGTCCGCCAGCTGCGCGACGCCAACGTTAACCCGTCGCTAAGTGTCGGCGGCATCGTCATGACAATGTATGATGTGCGCACGAATCTTTCGCGGCAGGTCGTGGCGGAAGTGCGGCAACATTTCCCCGCTTTAGTCTTTGACGCCATCATTCCCCGCAGCATCCGCCTCGGCGAAGCTCCCAGCTACGGCAGGACAATTTTTGAATACGATCCCGTCTCGCACGGTGCTGCTGCCTACGATGCACTTGCAAAAGAGGTCGCAGAACGTTTCGCGCTGAAAAATCCGGCGTAATTTTCGCTCACGTAAAAAGTTGCACAGTTAACATGGGGGCGGTCGCTCCAAAAATTATTTGAAAAGACCAAGTTTTTTCTTGTGGTTTTCTTGCACCATGCCACCTTCATTGCCTTCTTTCCTAAGTCAAAAAGCAATGAACTCACACAAATCTACTACCTCCCACCGGTTTTTCTTTTGGGCTGCCGGTAAATTCTGCGGCAAAACCGCCGTAAAAAGTGTCGCCGTCGGCACACTCGCGATAGCGGTTGCGGCGTGCACGCAGTTGGCACCGTATGAAAGGCAGACCCGCGACGAGCTGCGCGGCTACGGTATCGTCGCCCCGCAAGAACCGACAAATCAAGCTGTCGCCGGCATTCTCAACCTGTTTCCGGGCTTTGGAAGTTTTTACCTCGCTGCTGCTGGCAACGAAGGTTCCCACGCCGTTTTTGGCGTGGTAAATCTTTTGCTCTGGCCGCTATCAGTCGTATGGGCTGTTCCGGATGCCGTCATAAGCTCTGGAAACATCAACGACCGCCATCTCGTTAGTTACTACCTGCTCAACCCAGAGGGGCAGAATCAGTTGGCACATCTCCGTGCACAGGGTGCGCAACCCGCAACGTTGCCTGCGCGCCCGGTGTATCCAGTGTACCCGCAACCAGTGCCAGTCGCACCGCCGCCAGCACCAGTCGCACCGCCAGCGGGAGAGCCGTCGCCGTTTCCCGCACCGTAATTGCGGCTGTGTCACCGTCTCCCGCGTCGGAGGGCAAAACTGGAAAGTGGTTTCCCGTGAGGGATTACGGTTTACTTTTGCCCGGATCGGGGTAGGTTTCCGCCCCGATATGGATTCGCGTTACAAACAGCTCGCAGAACTGCTCACCGGTTTCTCCACTTCGCTCAAAAAAGGCGAAAACGTCCTAATAGACGCTATTGATGTCCCCGACGCCATAGTCGTCGCACTCGTGCGCGCCGCTCGCGCTCGCGGCGCGGTGCCGCAGGTCAACATTCAACGAGCAAGCATTACCCGCGTCTTGCTACAGGAAGGCACGGAAGAGCAATTCCGGCTCACCGCCGCCGTCGAACTTCCCCGCATGAAAAAGATGCACGCGTATATCGCCCTGCGCGGTGCCGGAAACATTTTTGAGAACAGCGACGTCCCCGCCGACCGAATGAAGACCGCCGCGCACATCCTGCGCCCTGTTGTAGATTACCGTGTTAAAAATACAAAATGGGTCGTCCTCCGTTGGCCGTCTCCCTCCATGGCACAACAAGCCCGTATGAGCACCGAAGCCTTTGAGGATTTTTATTTCCGCGTTTGCACCTTCGACTATTCCCGCTTCACCGCCGGAATGGCTGCTCTTAAAGAAGTTTTTGAAAAGACCGACGAAGTGCGAATTACCGGAAATGGCACCGACTTGCGTTTCTCTGTCAAAAATATCCCAGCCATCCCCTGCGGCGGCGAAAAAAACATCCCCGACGGCGAAGTTTACACCGCGCCCGTGCGCAATAGCGTCGAAGGCGTCGTGCAATATAACGCCCCGACACTCTACCAAGGCACGAATTTCACCGACGTAAAACTCGTCTTTAAGAAAGGAAAAATAATCGAGGCGACGGCTAATAATACAAAACGCTTAAACGAAATTTTAGACTCCGACCCCGGCGCACGTTATATCGGTGAATTTGCATTGGGGTTCAACCCTCACATATTAGAGCCGATGCAAGACATTCTTTTTGACGAAAAAATAGCAGGCTCTTTTCACCTGACACCCGGTCAATGTTATGACGAGGCTTTCAACGGAAATAAATCTTCCATCCATTGGGATCTCGTTTGTATCCAACGCCCTGAATACGGCGGCGGAGAAATTTATTTTGACGGAAAGCTCGTCCGCAAAGACGGCGTTTTCATCCCAAAACCCTTGCAACAGCTCAACCGCGAAAACCTGATTAATAGCCGCAGTAAAAAAGGCTGAAAACACGTTTTTCCAAATGGATACTCCATCCGTCAAACAAATCATCTGTATCAAGTGGGGAACTTTCTATAACGCCCGTTATGTAAATACTCTCTACGGCATGATCGCCCGAAATATCAGCGGAGCGTTCACCTTGACTTGTTTTACGGACGATACGACTGATATCCGCAAAGAAGTGAATTGTTTGCCCTTGCCGGAACTGCGGTGCAGCATTCCTCCAGAAATTCCCGGGAAATGGCGTAAAACAGCACTTTGGGGCGCAGAGCTTTTCGGGATGAAAGGCGTCGCTCTTTTCATCGATCTTGATTCTATAATTATCGGAAATATAGACGACTATTTTACCTTTGGAGAACCGGACGACGTCATAACTGTTCGCAACTGGGTGAAGCCGCTGCGACGCCTGGGGCAAACAACGGTTTTCCGTTTCACCATAGGGCAGCACGCATACATGTTGGATAACTTGCGCGCCGACCCGGAAAGAATCTCCCGCAAATATGTCTGGGAACAATGCTACGTTACAAATGGTGTGCGCGGTGGAATAAAATTTTGGCCATCATCTTGGACGCGCCATTTTCGTGTTCACTGTCTCCCCTTCTGGCCACTGCGTTATTTTAAGGAACCTGTTTTCCCAAAAAATGCGAAAATAATCGCCTGCCCCGGCGGTCCGAATCCGCCCGACGTTATACAAGGACATTGGGAAGCGGGCGGCGTGTATCGCCCTCCGTGGAAACACATCCGCCACGTTTGGGAAAATCGCGACACCCTTGACCGAAAATGGACACTCGCCCTCAAACAGTTCGTGCGCCCAACTGCATGGGTCGCCGAACATTGGCGCGAAAATTAACCGCCCTCTTCGTTCACGTAATAAGATCAAACAAAACGAAATCTTTGAAGTATTCCCGCAACAAATCCGCGTCGGCATTGTCTGCGTGGTCCGTATGCCACTTCAAAAGACGCCCCGCACAGCACTTGTTCTCTTACTCGCCGCTGCTGCATTCACACCACTTCACGCCCAAAGCGTTGACACAAACGCCGCCGCAAAAAAGCCCGACGTCCCAACCGTCCTCCCGCCGGTAGTAGTTTCCGCACCGACTCCCGTCGTGCAGGGGACAGCCCTCTCGGCATTCGCCACACAGACGACCACCGTCGCCCGCCCGCAAATAGAAGAACTCGCCGCGATGGACATCGGTTCGGCACTGCGCACGGTGCCCGGCGTCGTCATCTCGCGCTTTAACATCGCCGGTTCCTACGGCGGCGGCGGCGGTGGCGGCATTTTCATTCGCGGGCAGGGTGCAAGTCGTCCGGGTGGCGAATTGGTCGTGCTTTATGACGGGGTGCCGCGCTTCAACCCGGTCTTTTCGCACCCTTTGCTCGACCTCTTGTCCGTGGACTCCGCCAGCGCGTTGCACGTTCACAGCGGCGTCTCCCCCAGCGAGTTTGGCAACGGCTTCGCCGCCATTGACATCACGCCGCGTTCGCTTGACGCCGAAAAAAAACATGGCGGCGAAGTCACCGCTGCCTACGGCACGAATGACACCGTTGTCGAAAGTGTCGCCGGCGGCGTGCGCAATGGCGCAATAGATGTTTACGCTGGTCAAAGTTTTCGCCGCAGCCACGGACATCGCCCTAATTCCGGCGGTGAACTCGAAAATTACCACATTCATGCCGGTTATTCCCTAAATAAAAATTGGGCATTAACTTTTAACGGAGATCATACTAATAATTACGCACAAGACCCGGGCGACGCCCGTCTCGACGTCAACCCAACCGGCACGCACCAAGGCGATTACCACAGCCGCGACTCCATCTCCGTCCTTACCCTCGCCAACGACTACTCCGCCACCAACACCTACGCGTGGCACGGCCACCTCAAAGCTTATTGGCATAACGGCCACGCCCTCTGGGACGACCAGGGCAGCCTTAAATCAGGAGGCACACCCGCCGGCTCTGCCACCGACGACACCGATATGGACTGGGATAACTACGGGCTGCGCCTGCGCGAAACCGCCCGCATTAACCTCGGCAAAACCATCAACGCCGAAATCACTCTCGGTGCCGACGCCGACGTGTTCACCGGCAAAGTCAATGACTCCAACTACGCGGGCACACCCGGGCACGTTTTCCCGCGAGAAGATTTCCAGCTCTATTCGCCCTACCTCGCTCTCGCCCTGCCATTCGGCAAACTTAACGACGCCCCAAACAACGCCACTGACAACACCTTGCGCATAACGCCATCCGTCGGCGTCCGCGGTTATTTCCACAACATTTTCGACGCCACCGCCTCGCCCCACGCAGGCATCGTCGCCAATTACAAAAACACCGTCGTCCACGCCACCTACGCCCGCGGCGTCAATTACCCCGGCCTCCTCGTCGCCGTCTTCCACGAAACAATGATGCCCTTCCTCGCTAGTAATCCCAGCCGACGCGGCGCATGGCGCGATCTCGACCCGGAAACCCTTGACCACGTCGAAGTCGGCGTAAAACACACCTTCAACACCTCCGCCGCCGGGCGCATCGAGATCGCCGCAACCTTCTTTCACGACACTGTCAACGACCGCTACGCAATGGTCTTCCCCGTTCCCGGCGCACTGCCAGGTTTCGCCAACATCGGCAATTACCGCAACCACGGCGTAGAAGCCTCACTCACTTGGAAACCCACCCCCAGCCTCGCCTTCTACACAGCCGGAACTTGGCTGCAAACCAACCGAGATGACCTCCCCTACGCCCCAAAATGGTCAGCCACCTTCGGCACCAGATGGCAGCTCCCCGCCCCCCTCGACCGCCTCCGCCTCTCCGTGGACGCCTCCTACCAAGACACCACCCTGAACCTCGACGGCTACTCCCGCATGGCGGCGCCTGACGCCATCGCCATTGCCGCCAGCCGCGTCCACGCCTACTTCCTCCTGAACGCCAAACTCACCTACGAACTCTGGGAACGAGATCGCCTCACCAACAACACCTCCTGCGAACTCTTCCTCGTGGGCGAAAACCTCACCGACTCCAACTATCAGTATCGCAACGGCTACGACATGCCCGGCATCGGCGTCCTCGGCGGCGTAAAATTCAGCTTCTAAGAAACGGGCGCGGATCACAGCTACCGGAGTTGGCGGCGTCGCATTGTTCGGCACCTTTTCTTCCGGAGGTCATTGAATTGTGATCAAAGTGTTCAGTATGCCCTTATCGCTTTGGGATCCCAAAACACAGACCGCGGAGAATCCGATTATGACTAAAAGCCACATCACGCCGAAAACCAGCGAGGTAATCGTCGAGCGATTGATCCCGTATGAAAGAACGGATCGCGAAGGATTGTTCGGATCATACCGAACCATCACGGCTCGTGACGTCCTGAGACGATCCGCGATCTCATTGTGCACGTGTTCTCCGCTGCTCCCTGAATAACCAAATGCGATGCGACTGCCTTCAAGCTGTGTGCCCGCAACAACATAAGAATAGCGAACTTTTGCTTCATATGTGTGTGTGGTGCCTCTGGAGTGACCAGAGCGATGCGACTCTATCACGTTACACTCAAGAATCTTGCCCTCCACAGTCGGCCAGCGGGACGCGGTTTGAGACTGATAAAGCATGTAAACTCCATAGCCAAGGATGCCAATACCTACCGCGTAAAAGACGGATATGAAGAGTATGAATGCGATGCCGGGCATGATTTTCACGATTTGGTTAACAGTGTTATTGAACGGAACTTACGGTTCCGATTTTCGTGAGAAGAGAGAGACGAGAGATGCTGGAATTGATCATGGATAAGTTGTCTGTGGTGAACATGCCAGGAGTCAAATACAATTTGATTTCCGCATCAAGTTTTTGCGCTGATTGAACAGACTCCGAAAAACAGGAGGACAACGAGAAATAAAAATGCGTAAGAATAAAAATGTCCGACCCAAGAGAAACGAGTGACTTCTTCCCTGCTTGCATCCTTCCATATCCATCTCAATCCTGCCCGTGGCGCACTTCCTGCACGGGAGAGCGACCAGCAGGAAGCGTGACGCGGGTAGGCGTTGGGCGCAGCGACTTGTTGGGCATTCTGTCTTTTTCGATAAGAAATAAGAACTCGCGATTTGGCTCCTCTGCCTCTTTAATCCACTCTTTCGTCCATTGCATACCAGCCATCACATTTTTCTTGTAGTCTATCTCCAAGACCTCACGGGTTCGGCCTACATCAGAAATGCAGTCATTAAGCTCTGCAGCGGTGGCACGCCCACCTGAACTATACGACAATATTATATGGCCGGAATTTACTTCTTTCAGTAGTCGATGAATGGCTTTGACCGCAATAAATCGACCATCGGCATCCTTCCTGAATTCCTCAAAAACCGATGCGGAAATAGTGTCAGAAGTATCACTTCTACGCTTAACTTTACCAAAAAGTTCAGGCTTGTCATTCAAGCAAACGGTTTTCCACACATGGTAGTATGCTGAATAGCGAACCCGAGAGGGTGGCATCTTCTCGTTATTTGACCCATAAGGAGGGTCAAAATAGGCAACATCGGATTCAACCTGCGGCAACACATCAAATACATCACCCGAATACACCCTGTGCCCAAACTCGGGATTGAGTAACTTGGGAACTTTTAGGAGAAGCGGGTTATATGATCGTGCAGACCACTCATTCAAATATGACGCAAAATGCCCGAGGGTGCTATCCACGGAATCGAGTGCAAGAATAAGACTTGTCAATAGAACGGAACATTCCTCCTCAGGTAAATTCAAGCGGTCAATTTCATTCCTGATTGCGTCGAGCTTGCGTGTGTTATGCCGTTGCCACGGCTTCTTAAGTCCATCAGGACCAATCGAATATCCTTCATTTGGATCCCCACCATAATGTTCTGTGAACCAGCCGTCAATCCCTTGAAGGGAATTCAGATGCTCAATAATAGGCACATAATAATTGCGAGGCTGTGAATTCAAGAGATAGCAAGTAGCAAAGACCTTTGACCACGCGGAAATATCACTCGAAAAAACTCTGTATCCAGACTGTGCCAATGCTTGAGACACCCGAGTAGTTCCAGCAAAGCCGTCGAAGACGGTCTTTGTTTTTGTTTTCCGAATAAGCCGGAGAATATGAGGCAGCAGCTTAAGCTTAGAACCAGCGTATTTGATGCCTTCCGTTTTGGGCACATCAAATAACTGATCGCCGAATAAACTTAAATTTTCCATGAACATATCCATCTGAATCTAAGATAAATTCGATCCCTTTTTCTGCGCTTCAATGTCTTCTTTGAGTCGCTTTAAGGCGTCTTCGTGCCCTGCACTTGTAGAAATTAACGCGTGAGAGAAAAGTTTGACCAAGACGTGATTGTGCGAATAGCCGATCCAACCATCAGTTACGCTGTCGAAGTACTTCAGAGCATTACGAGTGTGCGTCCAAAGGCCGCGCTGAAGAGCGTTGGCGGCAGCATTGCCGTATCGCACTTCGCAAATATAGTCGCCATCTTTATCGTAAAATCGAAAAACAGGATGCTTTCTGCCTTTGCCTTTCTTTTCGTGTGCTATTCTTGCAGTTTTAGTTCGAGCTGCTTCGTAATCAAAAACTAAGATATTACATTTCTGCTTCTTCTCGTCATAGATGAGAGGAAGGACATTGATATCATTAAATACTGCGAATGCAGGATCATTAAAAATAGCCTGCAGTTTTATTTTATCCACAATATCCCCCTTTTCCGCCAAGAGCCGTGGAAACATGACTGAATGCTTGTCCGTTGAGAGCTGTAGCGGACCATCCCCATACGCTTTCAAACTGACAGGAAACTCGACCTTGGTTACCTCGTTGATTATCTTGATGTCTTCTTCATGTGACTTCGCTCGGTAGAGGTCTTTTCCGACATGAACTGATTTGAAATCATACATGAACTGGTTGATGAACTCCGCAATCGCAATTTCCGCCAAATCCCCATGGGTTTTGTTTCCAATGAGTCGCATTGTGAAAACGTTGCTCAAGGTTGTGGTTATGAGATGCGGATTTTTGCCGATGAGCAGCTTTAGCCGCGTTGTAAAGTCCTTGTATGGAGTCATATAGATTCAGTATCAGAGAATGGTAGCGGGGGAAATTGCCGAGAGCGAGTGTTTTGTTGCCTAACAGTGTTATTGAGTGGAACTTGCGGTTCCGGTTTTCGCGAGAAACGGGAGACGAGAGATGCTGGAATTGATCATGGATAGGTTATCTGTGATGAACATATCGGGAGTCAAATACAATTTTATTTCCGCATCAAGTTCGTCTTTTTGGGGAATGGAAACCTTGCAAAGCGAAAGCCGAAAAGCGGAACCGTGACATTTTACCGGAATTGGCTCCATCGCTTTGTTAGGCTCCGTTTGATTCATGGTGTATGGCCTCTTTCCATCGAGAATGAACCCGGCGAGGATTATGATGCGGTGCTAATGAGGCTCTGCGCGCCATACGGTATGGAAGCCCAGAATGCGGGAATGCGCCCGCCCAGAATACTGAAATGCCCCAAATAGATTCACCTCCCGATGTGGGAAGCTCCAAGAGAAAGACGAGCTTCCGATCTATCAAATAATCAATAAATAATCCGATAATTTGATTCGCATCGGACTCAGAAGAGGTGTCGAATGAAATGAAAGCACCGCAAACTGTTCGCCAGGTGAATTTCGCCACTCGCTCGGCAGCAGTCAGATGTAGATCAAGGTGTTGTGTCGCATCATAAAAATATTTCCTATTTTCGATAGCCGCAACTGGAAGGGCAAAATCAATAGTGCGATCCCGCCAATCGCCGATAAGAAAACCATATGCTCCGCTCAATGCGGAAAATGCTGAACGGTAAATTTGGGATCGGACTTGCCCACGAATCGTGATGGGGGGATTTGTGACTGGCATATGTTTTCTGCCTAACGTCGAAGATCAGCTACCGTAGTTGGCTGCAGCACCTTGTTCGGTTTATTGAGGTTTGTAAGACTGCTTGAATTCTTCCGCGAGTTCTCTGTCTGAATAGATGTAAAAGAATTTCCAATAGGATCTAAAACTGAGAATCCACGATCTCCCCACGGATGATCTTCCAGCGGCCTCACTACTTGAAGTTCTTCCGCCACAAGTCGGTGATATTGTGTGTCCACATCATCAGCCTTGAAATTGAGTGTGACACCTCCTCCTTGAAAAGAGGGCATCTCGCCTTGCGGCTGCATAAATTGGAGGGATGGACATTCTCCTCCGATTTTTACGTTGATATACCAGCCGCAATCGAAAACCGATTTCGCTTGGAAATATCTCTCATAAAAATCGCGACAAATGGCGATGTCTTGTGTGCAAAAGCACGTGGATAATTCTTGGGCTTTCATTTTTTGCCTAACAGTGTTATTGAGCGGAACTTGCGGTTCCGGTTTTCGCGAAAAGCGAGAAACGAGAGATGCTGGAATTGATCATGGATAAGTTATCTGCGATGAACATATCGGGAGTCAAATACAATTTTATTTCCGCATCAAGTTCGGCCTTTCGGGGCACGGAAACCTTGCAAAGCGAAAGCCGAAAAGCGGAACCGTGATATTTTAGTCGGTGCTGAAAAAAGTTTAACATTTTGGGGATAAAGGAGTTGACACGAGAAAAAGGCCGCGCATTTTCCCGGTATTCCAAGGAACACCAAGCAAAAACTGGGAAAATCCATGCG
>JAISZI010000061.1 GCA_031269335.1 Puniceicoccales bacterium | reverse complement strand
GCGGGATCGACGAAGGAGATGTTGCTTTGGAGGGAGGCGAGCCAAGTGCCGCCGCGTTGCTCGATTTTGAGTTGGTCTATACGGGCGGAGGAACCGGAGACACCGTTTAGCCAGACGAGTCTAATTGTGTGCGTGCCGGCGGTTAAATAGGGAAGCCAAGCAGTGGCTGTACCGGTGTTGTTTTGTGTGGCGTCAAGGCGAAGGCTTCCGGTGTGGGTGTTGTTTGTGTAGAGATCAAAATAGAGTGTCTTTTCGGGGCTTGTTGTGAGGTATTGTCCGCCGGTAAGAACGAGGCGGAAGATGCCTCCTTCCGTGAGATTGATGGTATAAACAAGGGCACCACGGGTGTCAACGGCGTGGACGGTGTTGTCTTCGGTTTGCCAGTTGCCGGTGGCACTTGTGTAGGCACTTCCGTCGAGTGTGAGGAGGGTGTTAACGGTGCCGTCAAAATCAGCGGCGAGCGGGTCGGTGCCGAGTTGCTTTATTTCTTCGTAATCGCTGATGCCGTCGTTGTCGCTATCACTGCTGAGCGGGTTCAAACCGCGGGTGTATTTTTCGAGGTTGGTGAGACCGTCGTTGTTGGGGTCAGCCCACGGCATTTGTTCTTCGAGGGTGAGGTTGGAGAGACCGGTGGCTTCAAGCCACGATTGCGGGTAGCCGAGACCATACGGGTCGGTGGCGTCGGGGATAAACGCTTGGAGGGCGGTGGCGGGGACGAACTCTAAATAGTCGTTGTTGGGTGTTTGCCAGGCGAGGCGGAGGAAGTCACTGCCGCCAATTTCGTGGTGGCGAATTTCAATGAAATAGCGTTGGTTGGCTTGGAGAAAAACGGGAGAGCTTTGCTGCGAAGCGGATGTCCATTGGTCGAACGTCAGGCAGGGTGCTTCGATGCGTTTTTTTGCGTTGACGATTTGGGCGTCTGTAGAGAGGTAGAGTTCCGCCTCGTCGTCGTTGTTGATTGCGAAGCGGTAATAGCCGGTTGTCGGCGCAACGATGTAGCCGCGAACGCGGGCGATGAAATTGTCGCCGAGTTGTTGCGGAAAGCTGTCTCCGCCGGTGACAATTTCGCGCTTGTTGGGCGTCGTGAGGAAGAGGGCTAAATTATCGGCAAGCGTGGTGCCGGTGGCATTGTGCCAGAGGTCGTAAGTGAGACCGCCGGAAATCGGGTTTTGGAGCGAGGAGGCGGTCGCGGGGGCGATGTTTAGTTTCGCAGCGGCAAAATAGGGTAGATAACCGTTGGCGGCGGTAGCGTTTGGAGAGAGGGTGTCGGGCTGTAAATTGTTTTGCGCGAGCCATGTGAGGGGGAGTCCGGCACTGTCCAGCGTCGTCCCTTTTGACCACGATGAGATGACTTCGTCGGGAACAATTTGGAAGTCGCCGTTAAGCGGAGTCGTCCACAATAGCCGCCCAAAGGCATCGCCTGATGCGCCTTTTTTGAACAGGGCTTCGACGTAATAACGTTGTCCAGCCACCAGCGAGATCGTTAGTGTTTTTTGCTCCGGGTAGGAGAAATTGGAGGAGGCGGCTCGGAGCGTGGCGAGGTGGCGTTTGTTTACAGGAGCGGCGTCGTTGGATAAATAAAGTTCGGCGGTTGTATTTGCTTGGATTCCGAGGGCGTAATTGCCGGTGTAAGGCGCAGTTATATAACCGCGCCAGCGTTCGGCAGTGTCTTGTTCGGTCGTTGTGTTTGTGGCGGCGGCGGTGAACGTTTGCAATGCGTTCGCAGGGGTGGCGGTGGCACTCTTTGTGAATGTGGAAATAGAGTCACCGGCAACGTTTTGCCATTTTTCGCGCAGAAAGACGCCGGGGATTTCCGTCGTGTAAAAGAGCGGGGTAGCAGCGGGGTCGTTGGGATCGAGATTGAGGGCGGCGCATTGGTAATTTTTTAGACCGACGTTGTTGCGAATGCCGTGCTTGCCGTTGAGCGGGTCAGTGCCGCCGTTGTCTGCCGTGGAGAGTCCGTGCGCACTTTCCCAGTCGTCGGGGAGGTCGTCGTCATCGGCGTCATTGGAATCGTAAACAAAAGAGGAAAGAAGGTTGGCTGGGACGACGGCGATTGCGCTGTTGCCGGGTGTTGTCCAGCCGAGGGAAAAGTATTCCCAGCCGCTGGTTTCTTTATGCTGGATTTCAATGTAAACTTTCTGCCCGGCTACGAAGTTGTAGGGGGCACTTTTTTGCGAGGCGTTTTTTGTCCATTGGCGGACGTCGGTCGCACCTGTTGTAAAGGCAGCGCGCGTTTTATTCCATTTAGTGCCATTAGTGCCGATGTAGAATTCGGCATTTTGATCACCGGAGATGTAGAAATTATAAGTGCCGGTTTGGGGGATTGTGATGTAGCCGCGCAAGCGTTGACCGTAGTTGTCGGCAACGCTTATTTCGCGGTCGGCACCGTACCAGAAAGAGACACTGCTGGGTGTGTCGCGGAAGTCGTTTGTGAGGCGGCGTAGGGCGAACGGCGAACCTCCGGAAATGTTTGCCCATGTCTCGTGCAGGAGGCGTCCGGGAAGTTCAAGGTGTCCGTAGATGTTTGTGTAGGGACCTGTGCCGGAGACGCCGAGCGGGTCGAGTCCGAGGGCGTAATTTTGCCAGTTATTCAGACCGCTTGCAAAGGGGTCTGCCCAAGGTGCGCGTTGTTGCAGGGAGAGTGTCGTAAAGCCGGCGTTGGTGAACCAAGAATCGGGGTAACCGAAGCCGTATGGGTCGGCGGAGGATGGCGCAAACGGGCGGAGAGCGGCACTGGGAATAATGGCGAGCGTTGCCGTGTCGGGGAGTTGCCACGCGAGGCGGAGAAAGTCGTTGCCCGAAACCTCGCGGTGGCGGATTTCAATGTAGTATTTTTGCCCGGCGACGAGCGGGATTGCGGCACTTTTTTGCGCGGCGTTGTTCCAGACATTCCAAGCGGTGCAGGGGGCGTTAATGATGCGCGTAGCGTAGGCAATCGCATCACTCGTAGAGAGAAAGACTTCCGTCTCGTCGTCACCATTAACGGCGAAGTAATAATTGCCGGTGACGGGGGCGACGATGTAGCCACGCGTGCGCGTGATGTAAGCATCGGCGAGTTGCGAGGGAAAGTCGTCGCCGTTGGCAATAATTTCGCGGCGATCGGGCGTTGTGAGGAACTTGTTCAGATTGTCGGCGAGCGCACCGGCGGCGCTGAACCACGTTTCGTGTGTGAGACCGCGGTGTTCGGAATCGGGGTCAGAAAAGAGGACGTTGAGTTCGTTGGCAGTGGCGGCGGGAGCGATGTTTAGTTTATAGGCGTTCCAATTGTCGAAATAGGAACCGGTGGCAAAATAGTTGCCGGGGAAAAGCGTGTTTGGAGAAAGGCTGTTTTGAACGAGATAATCAAGAGAAAAACCAACGCGGTCGGTCGCGGGGTCTGTGAGAAAAGAAGAAACAAGTTCGGGTGGCAGCGGGACGTAGTTTCCGGTGATGTGCGGGTCGTAGGAAAGTTGGAAAAGTGGCACCGCAGCGGTCCCTTGTTTGAAGAGAATTTCGACGTAGTATTGCTGATCGGCAACAAGGGTAACGGGGATACTTTTTTGTTCGCTAAAACGAAATTGATAGGCGGAGGTGCTTTCGCGGACGAGGGCGATGGGACGTTTGTTTTTCGCAGAAGAGTCTGCGGATAAATAAAACTCCGCCGCGCCGCTGGAATGGATGCCAAAACTATAATTTCCGGTGACGGGGACAGTTATGTAACCGCGCCAACGCTCGCCCGTGTCATTGTCAATCGAGGCGGAGCCAGACGGTAAAACAAAACCGGAGACGCCAGCGGGGGATAGAAAGCTCGCAGAACCTTTCAAAGAGGCGGTGGTCGCACCGGCGATATTTGTGAAAACTTCACGCGAGAAGACACCCTTGTAGGCGGTGTTGTCAGGAAGGGTCGCAGGCGGACTTGTGGCACTGACGTTGTGGAAAGCGGCAATGTAATTGGGAATGCCGAGGGTGTTGTTCACGCCGTCGGCACCGTTCGCGGGATTGGTGCTGCCGTTGTCGCTTGTGGAGAGGTTGTTCTGTGTTTCCCAGTCGTCGGGAAGATCATCGTCATCGGCGTCATTGGGGTCATAAACAAAAGAGGTGAGGACGGTGGCGGGAACGAGAGCAATAGTTTGGGAAAGCGGAGTCGTCCAACCGAGGCGGGCGTGGTCGCCGCCGCCGTCCTCTTTGTGAAGAATTTCAACGTAGATTTTTTGACCGGCTGTGAGGGAGAGAATTTCGCTGCGCTGATCGGCATATTTTGTCCACTCGTTAACTCCAGCGTGAAGAGGAGCGACTTGGGCGACAAGTTGTTTTTGGAATTTGCTTGTTGTGGGAGAGATATAAAGTTCGGCGCGATCATCGGCAGTCAAATAGAAACGGTAGTCGCCGCTGACGGGGATTGTTATATAGCCACGAAGACGTTGTCCGTATTGATTGGCGATGTTTTGCGGAGCTTCAGCACCATTTGTCAAGGAACGGATAACGGGTTCCGTGCGAAAGTGCGCCGTAGCGGAGCGGAGTTGGCTAACCTGGAGTCCGGCGATGGACGACCAGACTTCACGCAAAAAACCGCGCGGAAGTTCCATTGCTCCAAGGAGTTCGGAGAATCCGTCGCCGACGGCGGGAAGACCATAAAAGAATTTTTCAATGAGAGAAAGATTCGTTGTAGAGTCTGTTTGGTCGCGCAAGAGAGTATCCGTCGTAGAGAGGTCGTTTTGTGTTTTCCAAGTGTCTGGAATACCGTCTCCAACAGTGGAAAAAGGAACGCTGGCTGGGGCACTTGTAGAGAGAAAAACATCGTCGAAAAAACTGTCTCCGGAAAGCGCGCCGAAAAATGAAAACACAACCGGGGAAGAAACAGAAGAATCAGCGAAACCGAGGTTGACGGCGACCAAATTTCCGTTGAGCCAGAGATCGAACTTTTTACGCTGGTAATCGGCGCGAACGGTGACCGTTGCGAGTGTTGTAGCGAGGTTTGTTGTCCCCTCCAACGGAACATTTTCTCCAACGGTTTTCCATTCGCCGCCAACGGGAACACCATCTGCTGTAAGCCCAAGTTTTCCGTCATAAACAATGAAGCGTCCCACGCCAGCCGCAGTCTGGACAAAAGAGACAAACGCACCGTCTAAATTGAAAACAGCAGCCGGCTGCGCGCCGACGGAAAATGTTTGCGCAGGAACGCGCAGCTTCGTCTCCGCCCACAACACATTTCCGCCTCCAGAAAGAACACCCGCCAAATCAAAAACAACCGAAGCCGCAATTTCATCTCCACTACCGGAAACAGGCGCAGCGAGTTTCAAAATTTTGTTTCCATCAGCTTCCTCGAAAACACTCACTTGGCTCGCCGGTGAAACTTCCGCTGGGTAATTTGCAGGAATCGCGCCAAGGGAGAACCCCTCGTTTTCCTCGAAAAAAGGCAAAGTTACTGTCGGGATCGAAGAAGAATCACCAAACGCCCTGTCAATTGGCATCGCAAACACCGCTATCGCGAGCAAAAATA
>JAISZI010000041.1 GCA_031269335.1 Puniceicoccales bacterium | reverse complement strand
ACAAAATTAGAACAAGAGACCTCTATACACGAGAAGGCTCTCTACGCCGCCGGCAGCACCCCCGAACCCTCGACTTACGCCCTCTGGGGCAGCGGGTTTGCTCGCGGGCTTGGTTTTTCTGCGTCAGTGCCGTCGGCGCAAGGGGTGAGAGAGCCACGCACAGTTAGAGCGCAGCCTGTCTATCCGGAGAAGATGAGACAACTCGGGACGGTGTCTCGCCGCTTGTAGTCGCGCCCCTTCAGGGCGCGGGGTGGGGGTGGGCACTGTCCGGCAGTTCCGCTACGCTCCACTGCCGGTTATTCACGTTATCCCCCTTCGGGGGAGGCAGGGATGCCGTTGCGCCTCTGCTTCACGTGTTCCCCCGTCGGGGCGCGGGGTCAGGGGTGGAGCACGACGCGGAGTGCTTCGCCGGAACGCATGAGATCGAATGCCCTGTGGATTTCGTCGAGTGGCAATTGATGGGTAATCAATTTATCGAAGGGAAACTTGCCTGATGCGAGAATCTCGATGGCTGTTTTGACATGGGTTGGGGTGGAGTCGCTGGCACCGAGGACTTGCAGTTCGTTGTAATGGATGAGGCGGCTGTCGAGATGCAGGATATTTTTCCCGACTGGGAGTGAGGCAAACAGCATTATGCGTCCGCGTTTACGTGCTAATTCTAATGCTTGTTCTTGGGGTGCGGCATCGGGTGCGGCGACTATGACGACATCGGCGCCGAGGTGATTCGTTTCCTCCATGACAATGCGTTTCAAGTCTTCTTCGGCAGGGTTCACGATTCGGTCGAAGGGAAATTGTGAACATTGGCGGAGGCGATTTTTGTTACGTCCGGCGATGATGACTTTGGCGGCTCCGGCGGCACGGGCGACGCAGGCGTTCATTATGCCGAGTGGTCCATGTCCGATGACGAGGACGGTGTCGCCGGTGGTGACGGCGCAGCGGGCGACGGAGTTGACGGCGCAGCTAACCGGTTCTGCCAATGCGGCGAGTTCGGCGGGAATCTCTGCGGGCGTGGCGACGAGATGTCCGTTGGCAAGAGCGCGAGCGGGGATGCGCACAAATTCTGCCATGCCGCCGTGATAGGAAAATCCCATCGGGGCGAGTTCCACGCACAGGTTGCCCAATCCTCTTTGACAATAGTAACATCCGCCGCAGCTGATACTTGTCGCCATCACTACGCGTGTGCCCGTGGCGAATCCGCCGACGGCGTCGCGCCCTTTTTTAACGATGATGCCCGTGAACTCGTGCCCCATTACGCGGGGCGGTTTGATGCGTGTGTTGCCGGAGAGTGCTGCCTTCAAGTCCGAGCCGCACACGGCGCATGCGTCAACGCTGACGAGTAACTCGTCCTCGCCACAAACGGGGACGGGGACGCTTTCCACCCGGACGTCGCCGGGGGCGTGAAAGACGACGGCTTTCATGGGCATTTTCTTCTTTTTAATGGTGGCACTTAGTAACTTTCCGTTGCCGGTTTGCCGTCAAGCACGGCTTCGGTCGAACCGACGCCAAGGCGGTCCACTCCTTGGCGGAGGTAAGCGACGGCGGTTTCCCACGAACGGATTCCGCCGGAGGGTTTCACTTTCATTTTTCCGCCTACGGTGCGCAGCATTACGGCAATGATTTCCGGTGTCGCGCTGCCGGGTCCAAATCCTGTCGAAGTTTTCACAAAATCGGCACCCGCTTGCAACGATACCTCGCACGCTTCTTCCACCTGTTTTAGAGAAAGGAAACCGCTTTCTTGAATCACCTTTACTTTAACGCCTGCCCCGTGTGCTTCTTCGACGACAGCACGGATGTCTTGCGTGACGTAATCGTATGCGCCGGAGAGGAATCGCCCAATGTTCATGACCATATCAATTTCGTTCACCCCGTCGAGGATGGCGCGGCGTGCTTGAAACGCTTTAACAGGGGTGGCGTCGGCTCCGTGCGGGAAACTCAACACGCAAGAGACGAGCACGCCGGTGCCCTTGAGCAATTGGGAAGTCAGTGCTATGTCGCACGGGCGCACGCACATACTGGCGACTTTTTCGCGTGCACACATTGCGGCGTGCCGCTCAATGTCCGCGACGGTCAAGTCAGGTTTGAGCACGGCGTGGTCAATGGTCGCCGCAACTTCGGAGCGTGTGTAGATTTTAGGCATAAACTTCTTCGGCAAAAACAATTTTGGAAACGCCCCGCAGCGCAACCGAAAAAAGCCGCCCGTCGCCGTTTCTGCGCATCGCTATGAAACGCATCGTCAAGAAATACTACAGGCGTGGAAAAGATCGCCGATCTTTTTAATAGTTTCCGCAATAAAAATTCGCCCATGCCGCCCCTTCGCACGGATTCTTCGCATTGAAAAAAACAAAGTTCGCGCCATTTTTCCCGCCCTTCCCACTAACAATGAATCGTTCCAGCGACAGCACTGCCAAGAAGTCCCTGCGCTTCACCCATGAAGCCATGAACACCGACTTCACCATCTTCATCGATGCCATAGACACCGACCCGGAAACCGCCGCCGCCGCCGCCCAAAATGCCTTCGCCGTCCTCGACCGCATTGAAAGCCAGATGAGCCGCTTCGTCCCTTCCAGCGATATCTCCCTTGCCAACACCCTTCCCCAAGGCGACAGCCTCCAATTAAACATGGAGGTGTTCGACTGCCTTTCAACTGCCGCCGCCCTTGCCGCTGCGACCGACAGAGCGTTTGACCCCGCTGCGGGTGCATTAATTGATTTTTGGAAAGGGGCGCAAAGCCACCTTGCCGCCACCGCCTTCGCCTCGAATCTCTCCCCGCCGCCGGAATGGGAAGCCGCGTGGGAAGCGCACCGGCAAGGCGAGTTTGCATTAGACCCCGAAACCCGCCTCCTCCAATGTGTCTCTATCGGAAGCAAACTCGACCTTGGCGGGATTGGAAAAGGCTTCGCGCTCGATGAAATGGCACTCGTCCTCGAAAGAGAATGGCGAATCTCTCGCGCCCTCCTCAGCGCCGGCGGGAGCACTATGCTCGCCCTCGACAGCCCTCTTGAAAGCGCGGGCTGGAAAATCGGTTTCGGAGGCGAAACGAAACTCCCCTACCTCCTCCTCTCCCGCCACGCCCTCAGCAGCTCCGGAAACCAGACGCAACTGACGCACATCGTTGATCCCCGCACGGGCGACGTCATTTCCCGCTCCGACCTCATTCGCGCCCTTGCCCCGCTCGCTGCCGAAGCCGACGCCCTCTCTACGGCGTTTTTCGTCATGTCCCGCGAAGAACTCGATTCCTACTGCGCCAACCACCCCGAACACGCCGCCTTGCTCGCTCTCAATGACGACGCTGGCGTCCCTTCCCGTTTTGACATCCTCGGCGCCGCTGAAAATTTCTCGTGGGAAAATTCTGCCCGTAACGATCCATAACAGCCTATTCGGCGTAATGCGTGGGATCGGGGTTGCCAGAATTGGCGAAGGCTTCTTTGCGTTCGACGCAGGTGGCGCAACGCCCGCAGTGGAGGGCGCCGCCTTTGTAACACGACCAGCTCAGGTGCATGGGTGCCCCGATGGCAGTGCCGAGTCGCACAATATCGGTTTTGGTCATGTTCACAAAAGGATGTTCGAGGCGCACGGCTCGCCAGTCCGACAGCGCGATGGCGGGAGCAAGCGCGGCGGTAAATTCCGAGCGGCAATCGGGATAAATTACGTGGTCCCCGCCGTGTGCGCCGTATGCCAAGGTGTCCGCGCCCTCAGCGATTGCCCAAGCGGTGCCTATTGAAAGGAAAACGAGGTTACGTCCGGGCACCACGGTGACCTTCATGCGTTCCTCGGTGTAATGCCCATCGGGCACGGGCAAAGCGGGATCGGTCAAACTGTTGCCGCCCCAAAGCGAAGCGAGCGCGCCCAAGTCAACGACCTGATGGCGCACGCCAAACAGCCCGCAAATCGCTTGCGCCGCAGCAATTTCGCGGGCGTGCTTCTGCCCGTATTTGAAGGTCAACGCGAGGCACTCCCGCCCTTCCGCAATTAATTTTGCGAGGAGGACGGTGGAGTCCAATCCGCCCGAAAAGATAACGACCGTCCTCATGGCATTACACCCCGCGCAGAGATTCGGCGGCAGCGGCGTTGAATCGTTCCCGTTCTGCGGCGGTTAATTCGCGGGCAATGACCTTGCCCGTGGTTTCGACGACGAGACGAGCCGTTTCGGCACGCAGCTCGGCGAGCATCTGATTTCGTTCTTGTTCAAGAGATTCCCGAATGCGGCGCAGAATTTCTTCCGCCTTTTGCGTGGCTTCCTGCTTCTTCCTCTCCTCAAACTCTCGTGACCGTTCGAGGGCGGCATCGGCGATTTTTTTCGCTTCAATACCGACGGCTTCTATGCGGGCGGCACAGGCTTTTTCCGCATCCGCCAACTTTTCCTTCATCTCGTCGGCAAAACGCAGCCCCGCTGCAATTTTCGCGTTGCGCTCGTCCATCGCTTTGAGCACCGGACGAAACGCAAACCAATACAGCACGGCGGCGACCAACGCAAAGTTGACCACGGCCGCGGAAAACGACGCCCAGTTCACGCCAAAACGCGAGAGAAGTTCCCCTATTTCTCCCGCGCCGGCTCCCAATACGGAATAGTCGCGCATATCCCGTTTTTTTTAGTTACCCAAGAAGATAGCGTAAAACGCTACCGCTTCGGCAAGTGCCATGCCCAAGATGCCCTGAACAAGTATTTTCCCCGACGCCCCGGGATTGCGCCCGACAGACTCGACCGCTTTTGCGCCGACAATGCCGACGCCTATCGCGGCTCCGAGGCAACCCAGTGCGCCTTGGATGTTACCAGTCATTCCGCCGACAGTCTGCGCCACCGCAGCGGTAGCATCGGCAAATAGTATTGTAGTGATCATTTTTTTACTCCTTTGTGTTTGTGTAGTGTTGTGAAACCCGCAGGGCACGCTCCGGCATACTGCATCGGGCGCGACACCAACGGGGAAATTTTTACGGGGCGTGCTCCTCCTGTTCATGATTGCAAACCAACCCGATATAAACCGCCGAAAGCAGCGTGAACACGAGTGCCTGTATCAACCCGACGAGCGTTTCCAAAAAATACGCCGCCGCAGGCAAGATATACGGGGCGAGCGCCCCAAGATGGTGCAACAAATTCTCCCCTCCAAAAATGTTTCCGTAGAGCCGGAACGACAGCGACACCGGGCGAAACAGGATCGAAATCACTTCAATAACGCCCACGGCGAGAAACAACGCCGTCAAAAATAAATACACCGGCGCCGACACTTCGCTCCGCGACGCCTTGTTGCCAAACATCTCTTTCGCCAATCCCCGCAGCCCTGCAAAACGCAGCACGAAATAGACCCAGCCGCCAAACGACACGAATGCCAGCGCCAAAGTCGTATTCAAATCCGAGTTAGCCGGACGGAAAAAATCTGCGAGCCGCCGGTCTGCGCCGACACCTTCCCAGACGCCGATATTTCCCACGCCAGGCAAAAGCCCGCTCCAATTCATCAATAAAATATAGATGAAAAAGGACAGCAGCAGCGGGAAGGTCGGTTTCGCAAGCCGTTTCCCAACAATCGGCGCGAGCAAATCGCGCAGGCTGCAAAGCAATTCTTCCACCAACGCCTGCCCGCGGGAAGGCACCAACCGCGGCACCCCCGTCAACAAGCGTATCCCCACTATTCCCAGCAACGCCACTATCCACATCATCAACATCGAATTTGTCACCACAACGCCCCACCCCTTAAAAACCGGAGCCGGTGCCATCGGCACGCCTCCCGCGCCCGCCGCCGCAAGGACGCCCACGGGCATTGTAGCCAGAATTATCAGCATGAAACACAAGAGACGGTTCATAGGAAATGTTTCAAAGGAAGAGACATCAGAAAACAGAAAATGCAACGCGCCCGCAAAACTCTTTTTTCATCCTTCCTCCTCTTCTTCGTTTTTTGCCACTCTTTCTCCCTCCATCGGCACCCCGCCCAACACACGCAACATTTTCTCCGGCATCTCGTGCGTCATCAGCCCTCCTCGAAGCGGTTCTGCCTGCGCAAAAACGACTACCATCTTACCCGCCGCGCAAATAACTTCCCCGCGCTTCACGCGAAATCCCCAGGTTATCCGCCCCGCCCCCAGCACCTGCGGCTCAATCTCTACGCCAATCTCCTCCCCGCACCGCACTGGCGCACGGTAACGAATCGAAAACGAAACCTTCGGGAACCCAAACAAACGACCTTCCTCCACGAACGGCACTTCAACCCCGTGCACCCGCCAAAACGCTGTCTCGGCTTCTTCCACCCAACGCGAAAATCGGGAAAAATGCGCAATGCCCGCGCCATCTGTCTCCGCAAAAGTGATACGCCGCGCGTATTCAAAAACTTTACCTCTCATGCCCCACAACCTTGCCGAACCTCTCCGACACGGAAAAGCAGAAAATCCCCGCAACCGGCGCGCCTCCCGCCCTCCGCCGAGCTTCGTGTTTGCCCGCTTCCTCCCGCCTCGTTTCCTCCCCCAACATGCTTCCGTGTTTCAACGCAGACACTCCGCCGCTCTTTCTCGCCCCGATGGCGGGCTTCACCGATACCGCCTTCCGCTCCCTGTGCAAACAACACGGAGCCGACGTCGTGCTCACGGAATTTGTCCAATCCGAACCTCTCCGCCGCGAAGTCCACCGCGTCTGGCAATCCCTGCGTTTTCCCGCCGATCAACGCCCGCTCGGCATCCAACTTTTCGGCGCAGACCCTGCCTCCATGTCCCATGCCGCCGTCCTGCTCGAAGAACGCCTCCGCCCCGACTTCATTGACCTCAACTTCGGCTGCCCGGCTAAAAACGTCATCGAACAAAATGCGGGCGCCAGCCTCCTGCGCCACCCAGCCTTGCTCTCCCAAATCGCCTCCGCCGTCGTCCGCGCCGTCCCGCTTACCCCAGTCACCGCAAAAATCCGCACCGGCTGGAACTCCGCCTCCATTTCCACCGCCGACACCGCCCGCCGCCTCGAAGACGCCGGTGTGCGCACCATCACCATTCACGGGCGCACCTGCTCCCAAGGTTATTCCGGCGAAGCTAATTGGGACGAAATCGCCCGCGCCGTCGCAGCCGTGACGCTTCCGGTCGTGGGAAACGGCGATATCCGCGACGCTTCTTCTGCCTTGCTCCGCATTCGCCAAAGCGGCGTCGCCGGTATCATGATCGGTCGCGCCGCCCTCTCCAATCCCTGGGTTTTTCGTGAAATCAAAGCCGCTCTCCTCAATCAACCCCTCCCCGCTCCGCCATCCGAAAACGAACGCCTCGCCGCACTCATAACTTTTGCCCAAATTCTTGACCGTCAACATAATGAAATCTTCGGCAACAGCGACGACATCCGCTGGATGTTTCCCCGCCTTTATCCGCTTACCCGCGCCCTCCCCGGTGGACGCAAACTCCGCGCCAGCCTGTCCCTTTGCAATTCCCTCCACGACCTCATCCGCCTCTGCTCCTCTCCCGCCGCTTGAAAACCGCCGCCCGCCCACGCCGGCGCGGCTCCATCACGGGCAATGATGCGCGACAAATTCTTCGGCTCTTGCGCGGGCTTCGGCGTCGGCGGCGAGAAGGTCTTCGATGTCTATCGGTTCGCGAGGGGAAACGGCGGCAAGGGTGAATTCGATGACGCTGGGGATATTGTTGAAGGTGATCTTGTTGTGAAGAAAGGCATCCACGGCGATTTCATTTGCGGCGTTGAATACGGCGGGGGCAATGCCGGCGGCGGCGGAAGTTTCGCGGGCGAGGCGCAGGCAGGAAAATTTTTTGAGGTCGGGAGGCTGCAGATCGAGGCGCAGTGTTTGGGAAAAATCCAGCGAGGGAGAGACGCCCTCGGCGCGGTCGGGGTAAAAAAGGCAGTGTTGGATAGGAAAAGTCATGGAAGGCGGGGCGAGCTGCGCGAGCACGCTTCCGTCGATAAAACGCACCATGGAGTGGATAATGCTTTGGGGATGAACGACTATGTCTATGCGTTCTTGCGGAATGTCAAAAAGCCAGCGTGCTTCGATAAGTTCCAACCCCTTGTTTGCCATGGTTGAGGAATCAATGGTGACCTTCGGTCCCATGTTCCAATTCGGGTGACACAGTGCTTGTTCGGGGGTGATCGTGCCCATTTTTTCGATGGGAAAATCGCGGAACGGTCCGCCGGAAGCGGTGAGAATCAGACGCTCAACATGGCGGCGTGGTTCGCCGTGGAGGCATTGGAAAATGGCGTTGTGCTCGCTATCGAGTGGCAGAACAGGCGCGTCGCAGCGGGCGGACTCCGCCATGACGAATTTGCCTGCAAGCACAAGTATCTCCTTGCTGGCGAGAGCGAGTGTCTTGCCCGCACCCAGCGCGGCGAGCGCGGGTCGAAGCCCCAGCGTGCCGACGATTGCCATGACAACGACATTCGCCGCATCAAGCGTGGCAAGCGTGAGCAGACCCTCCGGTCCCTCGTGAATGCGCGTGTTTGCCGGAAAAAGCCCGGAGCTGCGGGCGGCTTCGGCACTGCGCCGGTCAAAAAGAGCGACGTCGGGGACGGCGAACTCGTGGGCAATGGCGGCAAGTTGTTTATAGCGCGAGTGCGCTGCAATGGCGGCAATACGGACGCGCTCGGGGTGTTTGCGGGCAACTTTGAGCGTGTTTTCGCCAATGGAGCCGGTGGCACCGAGCAGGACTATTTTTTTCTCTAACATGATAAAACACGGGGAGGAAAACGGGTAAGGAAAAGTTGTTACACCAAAAAAAGAAGAGGCGAAAAATTCTTTTCGCGAGGGCGGAAGGTTGTCTCGATCTCGTCGTTCGCAGGCTCGCGTGAACTATTCGCCGCGAAAGAAAGCCTTGTTGCGCAACTTCATTCCATCGCGCTTGTTACGAGTGATACGAGCTTGTCCCCGTCGGCGGCAAACGCACGGATGCCTTCGGCGGTTTTTTCTACCGCCATGGCGTCGCTGTTGTGGAGCCAACGGAAGGATTTTTCATCAAGAGAGATTTTTTCCGCGTTGCGGGCGGCGGGGTTTTCGGCGGAAAGCACACGTGCGACCGGCTCCGTGGAATTGCTCAAAGACTCGAGGAGATTCGGCGAAATCGTGAGCAAATCGCATCCGGCGAGAGCGAGAATTTGTCCCGTATTGCGAAAACTCGCACCCATGACTTCTGTTTTGTAACCAAACGCTTTGTAATAATCATAAATTTTCTGAACGGATTGAACCCCAGGGTCATCTGCGCCGGTGTAGTCCTTCCCTGTGTTCTTTTTATACCAATCGTAAATGCGTCCGACGAAAGGGGAAATGAGCTGCACGCCCGCCTCGGCGCACGCTACGGCTTGTGCGAAGGAAAAGAGCAGGGTGAGGTTGCAGCGAACTCCGGTTCGTTCGAGTTGTTCGGCGGCTTTGACGCCTTCCCATGTCGTCGCAATTTTAATGAGGACTCGTTCGCGTGGCACACCCGCTTTTTGATAGAGGGCGATGAGCGTCTCGGCTTTGGAAATCGTCCTCGCCGTGTCGAAAGACAAACGGGCGTCCACTTCGGTGGAAACGCGTCCGGGGACGATTTTTAGAATCTCTGTTCCGAACGAAACAAGCAGCGCGTCAATGACTTCGGAGACGCTTTTACCTTTATTATCCGCCACCGCTTTGTCGAGCAGGGGGCGATATTCGGGCTTCTGGACCGCCTTTAATATGAGGCTGGGATTGGTGGTCGCATCTTGCGGTTGGAAAATGCGCATAGTCGCGAAGTCGCCGGTGTCGGCAACGACGGTGGTGTGCTGTTTGAGTTGAGAAAGAGAGCTGGTCCCCATGCGGAGGAGCTTCCGGCGTCCCCCTCGCAAAGTCAATTCAGGTTTAACTACCGCTTGCAAGGAGGCGGCGTGTGTGTTTTCTCCAACGCACAGATGAATTTAATCGAAAGAGTCGGGAACAGTGGGGCGTTCGGGGACGACGCTCGGTCTCACGTTAAAATTTCTCGGGAAGCCATTGCGGCGTTGCCGCTTGGGCAGTTCAATGGGCGTATCGTTTTGGTGGAGACGCCGGCGGATGCGCGTGTCGCGGTAAAAATTTTACAACGGGAACGGGTGCTGGGGTTCGACACCGAAACGAAGCCCACTTTTAAGCGCGGCTTGGGCAATTTGCCTTCGCTCGTGCAGTTTGCAGGGGAACAAGCCGTGTATCTTTTCCGGCTTGATGACTGCGGGGGCGTGCCGCCGCTTTTCCCCATTTTTAGCGACCCGGCGATTTTGAAAGCCGGTGTGGCGGTGCGCGACGATGTGCGTTTCTTGAAAGACCGTGCGCCGTTTAAGGACGCCGGCTTTGTGGAAATCAGCGAGTTCACGCGCCGCGATGGCGTGGAAAACACAGGATTGCGGGCATTGGCGGCGCATTATCTTGGCATGCGCATCTCGAAAGGCGCACAAGTGTCGAACTGGGCGGGGCGGCAGCTCACGCCTCAACAAATCACTTATGCCGCCACCGATGCCTGGATAAGCCGTCGGCTTTATCTATTGCTTGAAGAAAGCGGGCTGACTTCGCCGGCGCCTCACCGATAAACCAGCGGCAAGACCGCAAGGGTGTCGCCGCTGAAACGCGTGAAAGCAGTGTGCGGGAGAGCCGCCGCGAAATGGCGCCCGTAGGTTTTTGTAAGTACGCGTGAGTCAAGGATTACGAGGCGCCCGCGGTCGTCGGTTTTGCGAATGAGGCGACCGATGCCCTGGCGGAATTTGATCAGGGCGGCGGGCAGACTCATTTCGGCAAAAGGGTTTTTGCCTTTGCCCGCGAGCCATTCTGTGCGCGCTTCGGCGATGGGGTGGGACGGGTTCTCGAAGGGCAGGCGCGTCATTATTATTTGAGAGAGCGCGGGACCGGGCACATCTACGCCCGTCCAGAAACTATCGGTGCCGATGAGGACGGCGGTGCCATTCTCGCGGAAGTCTTGGACAAGGCGTGCGCGGTTCGCCCCGTCAATTTGGGCAAGGATACAGCGGGTGCCGGAAAAATGTTCGGTAAGCACGGCGTTGAGGCGGCGGACGTCGCCGTGACTGGTGCAAAGGATAAGCGTTCCGCCGGAAGGGACGCGTTCGACGCAGGTGGCGGCGATTTTGGTGAGCCAATCGGTGGCGAGGGCACCGCCGTTTTCGCGGTCGGGTGCCGGCGCATCGGTAGCGATAAAAATTTCCATATTTCGCCTGTAATCGAAGGGGGATTTTTCAATGAGGGCAGCGGCGTTGAGGGCACCGGTTTGTTCCTGGAAGCGTTCCATGCTGTTTCCGGCGGCGAGGGTTGCGCTCGTGAGGACGACGGAGGTTTTGCGTTGGAAAAGGTGCGTGCGCAGCTCGGCGGAGACGTCGAGCGGTGCTTTGTTGACGGAGATATTTTGACCGCGCACGCCGGAGCGTTCGACCCAATAGACGAAGTCTGGCGCCTCGCCCAACGAAATGGCGTCATTGAGGGCGGAGTTAAGGGAATCAAGGCGGCGTCGGGCGTCTTCGATTTCGTCTTTGCGCCCGAGGTCTGCTTCGCGTTTCGCAAGCTCGTTGAGGCGGGAAATGAGGAGGCAAAGGGGTTCGTTGAGCGTTGGGTCGATCCAGTTCGGTTCGCGCTGGCGCCAGAGGTGGGCGTTTTCGAGGAAACGGGCGCGGATGTCGTTAAAGAAGAACTCACCTGCGAGAATGGCGTTAACAACGAGGTCGCTATCCGTTTTTTTGCGAAAGCTGGCGAGGAGTCCGCGTCCGCTCTTGGGATTCCAGAGCATTTTCAATTGTTTTTCCAATGCGCGGGTAGTCACGCGTGAGCCAAAATGGTCGGTGGCGACGTCGGGCAAACGGTGTGCTTCGTCGAGGACGGCAAAGTCATCGGCGTAAAGGATGCCACGCGTATCTTTTCCTGCGGGGGCGGCACCGGCGTTGATGAGGGAGAGGAGAAGGGCGTGGTTGACGATGATGACGTTGGCGGAGGCAATGCGGGCGCGGGCGCGTTGGTAGGGGCAAGTGGCGGGGTTGCAATTGCGCGGACCGCAGAGGGAGGAGTCCGCGTTAACCCATTCCCAGACTTCGGGCGAGATGCGGGCGGGGATTTCTTGGCGCAAACCGGTTTGGGTGGAACGCGCCCACTCGCTCACGAGGCGGAGTTCGTCTTGCTGGGTGGATTCGAGCAATTCGGCGCGTTGGGAGAGGGCGCGGGCGAGGCGCGTCGAGCAGAGGTAATTGGCTTTGCCGACGAGAAGTGCGGTTTTGAATGCGGCGTAGCGGTGTAGCTCGGGCACGCGCTCAAAAAGCTGGCGGCATTTCACGAGATCGCTGCTTTGGATTTGTTCTTGAAGGGGGATGGTGTAGGTGGCGACGACGAGTTGGCGGGCGGTGTCCATGGCGTGGATAATGCCCGGGATGAGATAGGCGAGGCTTTTGCCGACGCCTGTTCCGGCTTCACAAAGAAGGGGCGTGTCGGAGTCGAAGGCGTGTGCGGCGGCGGCGGCGAATGCAGCTTGTTGGGGTCGGTGGGGAAGCTGCAGGACTTCGTGGAGCCAGCCGTGGTTTGCAAAAATACGCGGCGTGAGCGTGAGAATCGGTCTCCGGACAGGGGCACCGCCGCCATGTTCGACGAGCAAACCGATCATAAGTATTCCGCAAAGTGGTTGAGGGGCAACTTTTTACGGACACGCCAAGGAGAGACGACCACGCCGGTGGCGCCTCCACGGAAAACAAACAGAGGCGGATGAAGGGGTCTGCGCCTCACATGTTTTCGTAGCGCTGGCGCAACATGTTTGTGAACGCCTGCACCTTTTTCTTACGACGGCGCACTTCACATGGTTTCTCGAAGTAACGCTTTGCGCGCACATCTTTGATGATGCTCTCGCGTTCCAGCTTTTTCTTCAGGCGACGGATCGCCTTGTCCATGTTTTCACCTTTGCGAATTTTGATTTCAACGGGCATGTGTCGGTTTTGGTTGTGTAAAAAGAATTAGAGAGGGCGCATCAAATTGAGGTCGCCCGTCTCGTCAATGGATTTTTCGCGGTAGCAGCGGCAATGTCACACCTGCGGAAATTTCCACGGGGCGCGGTAGGTCGGTTTGAGGAATTTGTTGGCGGCTTCGACATCGAACTTCCGCGCTTTCTCGTCATAGACAAGGGCGCCGCCGCCGATGCGCGCACCGATGTTGCCAAGGTGGGCGAGTTTGGCGCACAGGCTCCCAGACGCTAATGTGCAGGCAGTGCGGGTGTTACGCGTTTTAATACATTCGAGGAAGTTTGTGGTGTGCAGGGAGAGCGAACCCGGATTGCCCCAGCCATCGCCGTGGACGGATTTTGTCGGTTTAGGACTGCGTTCGGAGAAGACTTCCCAACCGCTGCGGTTCGCGACGATGTAGCCTTTGGAACCGTGGAACATGATTCCGTAGTTTTTGCCGTAGGGTCCGGTGTGCAATCCGGCGTTGTTTTCCCAATTCACCACGAAGTCTTTGAACTGGTAGCTCACGGAGACGGTGTCGTAGGTCTCTTGGGAGCCTTCGGGGAAGAGGAGGTTGCCCCCGCAGGCGAGCGTGCGCAGGGGGAGGGTGTCCACTTTCATTCCCCAGAGGACAATGTCTAACAAGTGGACGCCCCAATCGGTGAGCAGACCTCCGCCGTAGTCCCACCACATACGCCACGAGCCGTGGAAGCGGTGTGCGTTGAAGGGGCGGGCGGGCGCGGGACCGAGCCACTTGTCGTAATCTACGTTTTTCGGCGCGGCGGTGTCGGGAATAGGCGGGGGGAGGACGGCGTAACCGAAATTTGCCCAGACATTGACGCGGTTCACGCGCCCGATTGCGCCGGTTTCGAGGTAGGCAATCAGCTCTTTCCAGTAGGTGCCGCTGCGTTGTTGTTGCCCGACTTGGATAACGCGGTCGCTGTATTTGCGGGCGGCATCTTCCATGACTTCGCACTCGGCAATGCTGTTGGCGAGGGGTTTTTGCACATAAATGTCTTTCCCTGCCTTACATGCGTCAACAAATGGCAGGCAATGCCAGTGGTCTGGCGTCCCGATGAGCACGGCGTCTATGTCCTTGCGGTCGAGGACACGGCGATAGTCGTCGTATGTGGCAAAACCTGGCGTGCTCGGTTGCCTTTTCGCGAGGTCGCCGGTGCGTCTTGCGAGGACATCGCGGTCAACGTCGCAAAGGGCAAGGCAGCGAACACCCTTGTTTCGCAAGAGGGTGGCGAGGTCGCCCCAACCCATGGAATTGCAACCGATAAGGGCGACATTGACGGTCTCGCTGGGAGCGGCGCGTCCGGCGGCGGGTGCAGCACTGGCAATTGCGGGAAACGCGGCACCTGCGGCAAGTGCCCCGGTGGCGTGTAAAAAAGTGCGTCTGGATAGTGGCATATTCTTAGTGAGAAACAGGAGAAAACCGCGATTGTTCTTCCCGCGTTTGAGAATTCACGTCGGCGGCGGCTTTTCCCACAGGCAAAAGGAGCCGGGGAGGATTCTTGGAATTTTTCGGTGGAAAAGCGCGTGGATTTTGTTTTTTGGGGTGCATGGGAAAGAAAACTTCCGTTCCCGACCTTCGTGTGGGTGTTGTCGGGGCGTCGGGTTATACCGGTGAGGAACTCGTCCGGCTTTTGGCGCGGCATCCGCGGGCGTCGATCGCGTGTGCGGTTTCGCGCAGCCTTGCCGGGACGCTTGTCGAAGAGGCGTTTCCGCAGTGCCGCGGGCTGTTGCCCCCTACGCTCGTTTTTTCCGGGGCGGATGCGGACGCGCTCGCCCGGGAGCCGGTGGATTTTTGGTTTCTCGCGCTACCGCATGGAGTTGCGGCTAAGTTCGCACGGGCATTCACGGATGCCGGGCGGCGCGTGATAGACCTTTCGGCAGATTTCCGGCTCGGCTCCGCGGCACTTTACAAAGAATACTACGGGGCGGAACATCCTGCGCCTGACTTACTTGCGACAGCACCGTATGTCTTGCCAGAGTTGGTCGCCGGGGATGCGTGGCGGGACGCTCCGCTTATCGCGTGTCCGGGCTGTTACCCGACGAGCATACAAATCCCGCTCACGCCATTGTTGCGGGCAAAACTCTTCAAGCCCGCACCTGGGACAATCATCATTAACAGCTATTCGGGCGTGAGCGGGGCGGGGAAAAAGGCGGAAACGCGTTACCTCTACTGTGAACGCGAGGGTTCGGCGACCGCCTACGGGATTCCGCGCCACAGGCATCTTTCTGAGATTGAGGAAAATCTGTCCGCTGCGGCAGGGGCACCCGTCGTGGTGCAGTTCAACCCGCATCTCGCGCCCATGCGGCGGGGAATTGCCACGACCATCACGCTGCCCGCGCCGGGGGTGTCCATCGATCAGGTTTATGCCGCCTGGCGCACTGCCTACGCGGGGCGGCGATTCGTGGGCGTGCTGCCTTCCGGACAATACCCCGACACCGCCCATGTCGCGGGAACGAATCGTGCGGACATCAGTGCGATTGCCGACCCGCGCACAGGCAACCTCGTCATCACCTCCGCCATTGACAACCTCGTCAAAGGTGCCGGCGGGCAAGCCGTGCAAATCATGAATTTGCTCGCCGGCTTCGACGAAACGGAAGGGCTGTCGTGAAAAACGCGGGAGGGAAGGCACTTTTTTCAATCCTCATTCCAACGTGGAACAACCTCCCGTATCTGCAATTGTGCGTCGCGAGCATTCGCAAAAACAGCCGTTTTCCCCACCAGATAATCGTCCATGTCAACGAGGGCGCCGACGGCACGGCCGACTGGACGCGCTCTCAGGGCCTCGACTTCACCGCCACCGCCGAAAACGTGGGTGTCGCCCGCGCAATGAACCTGATGGCTCCGCT
The DNA here is from genome assembly GCA_031269335.1 of Puniceicoccales bacterium. Lineage (GTDB taxonomy): Bacteria > Verrucomicrobiota > Verrucomicrobiia > Opitutales > UBA953 > CALNBE01. The sequence goes on along the minus strand of JAISZI010000041.1, from coordinate 2,667 downwards.
CGCCAAAACCGATTATCTCCTTTACCTTAATGATGATATGTATGTCTGCCCAGACTGGGACGCGCCGCTTTGGGAGGAAATTCAAACGCTCGGGCACCATAAGTTTTACCTCGCCTCGACGCCCATCGAACCCGTTGCCAAAAAAGGACGCATAGGACCGGTTTTCCACGACTTCGGACGAGCGGCGGGAGATTTCCGCGAAACGGCATTATTAGCTGAATATAAACGGTTTGCCAAACCAGATTGGAGCGGCGCAATCGCCCCGCCCTGCGTCGTCCACCGCGAATTGTGGGACAAAGCAGAGGGCTACAGCGAAGTTTTCACCACAGGCTACGCCACCGACCCCGATTTTGTCCTGAAACTCTGGGCGCTCGGCGCACGCTACTTCAAGGGCAAGGGCAACAGCCTTGTCTATCACTTCGCCCGTGTTTCGACCCGCAAGCTGGCGCGAGGCGCGGGGAAACGCGCCCGTAAACTTTTGCTCGAAAAATGGGGCGTTACGCAGGAAGAACTCCTCGCGCACTACCTGCACCTGGGCGAGCCTTGGCGCGGCGAATTGCGCGAAATAGACTCGCCACCGTGGCACGAACGGCTTCGCGCATGGTTCTGGCGGACAAAAACGCGCTGGCAGGCACACGGGCGCGATTGAAACCGTTTTCCCGCCCGCCGAACCCGCGACCACACCAACCATGAAAAACGTCATCATCATCACGCACGAATTTTTCCCTTATGCGGGGGGAGTGGCGGTTTATGTGCTGGAAACGGCACGCGCACTCGCTGCCGCCGGCTGCACGGTCGAAGTTTGGTGCCCGCCCCACCCCGAACTCGCCGCTCACACCCACGAATGGCCCTTTACGGTAACACCCCTGCCGGCGGGAAACCGCGGCACCCAAGACTGGCGCTGCCGACTCGCCACAGCGCACGTCTGGCGCAAGCGATCGAAGGATATCCGCAACGCCTTTGTCTGGCTCGCCGAGCCGGGAGCAGTGTTGACTGCTTGCTACGCCGGACTTCTCCGCCTACCCACGCCCGCCCACACAGGGATTTTTTTGCACGGCTCGGAAATCTTGAACTTTACCCGCCTCCCGCACCGCCGATGGCTTTTCAACCGGCTGCTAACACGCGCCGACACCGTGGGCGTCATCTCGCAGTTCACGCGAAAAATTCTCCTGAAACACACCGCGGTTGACCCCGCCAAAATACGCGTCGCCCCAGGCGCGCTGCGGGCAGACTGGGCTTTCCGCCTCCGCGCCCCAGTGCCGGCGGCGGCAAAAGAAATCAACGCCGGCAACATCGTCCTGTGCGTCGCCCGAATTCACCCGCGCAAAGGGCAACTCGAATTGCTTGAAGCAGTTGCGGCTTTGCCCGAACCGCTGCGCCGCGACACCCTGACGCGCTTTGTCGGGCAGGCTTCCCGCAAAAACTATTCCTACCACAAAAAACTGGAACATTTCGCCACCACCGCCGGACTGCGCGTCGAATTCGCCGGCAAAAAACAAGGCGCGGCGCTGGACGCACTTTTTTCTGAAGCGACGATTTTCGCGCTCCCAAGTTCCTTCAAGCCAAACAGTTTTGAAAGTTTTGGCATTGTCTATCTCGAAGCAGGCGCACACGCCCTCCCCGTGGTCGCGCACGACACCGGCGGCGTGCCCGAAGCCGTGGTTGACGGCGAGACAGGTCTGCTCGTTCCTTCCGGCGACAGGCAAGCCCTGAGCACCGCCCTCCGCCGCCTACTTGAAACGCCTTCCCTCCGCCATTTTCTCGGCGAAAACGGCCGTCGCCGTGCGGCAACTTTTTCATGGGACCAAAATGTGAAAACGCTTTTCGCCAGCTTTCTCGAAATCTCGCCACCCTGAAAACACCCCACACCTACAACTCTTTTCCGACGGAAAAAGACTCAGGCGCACGCGTATCCTTCCCCGCTGTTTTGTGATATTCGCCGGAGATTTTATCCCGCTCGTAGCGGGTGAACCCGAGCTTGGCAAGGTGTTCCCCATCTTTGAGATGCGCATTCACTTTCCGCTCGTGATACGCCCCCGCCAAATGCGGCGCCAAATAAACTCGGCGGGCAGCTTGCCCCGTGAGCGGATGCGCCGCCAGCGGCGGATCGTCCGCATGTTGTTCTATCTCGAAAACAGCACCGTCGGAACCATCGGCGTTGATAAGTTGGTAAGCGTAAACAGGCATGTGGAAAAACGATGTGTCGCGAAAAGAAAGCGAAATACAGGAGGAAAAAAACAAAAAAAATTCAATTCTCCCCTTGACAATTTTCACCATTCGCGCATTTCTCGCTTTCGTAAATCGGTTCTCTTTCTTACAAATCGATCCCATGAAGACATCAAAGGACAACGCCATGTCTGCTTTTTCCGCCAAATCGGCGGGGTGTGCTGCTTTGTCGTTGTATTACACCCGTAATTCGCCGAAATTTTCCATCCCCCCCCCCCCCCCCCTCAACTTGCGTAATATCAAGTAGTTACGCAGTAATTCGCAGCTCGTTTCTGTTGCCGAAAAGGCAACTTCTTTCCAACCGCAGGCCAATGCCCTGCGGGTTATTTTTGCCTGCCCACTTTCTCTAACCTATGACTATGAAAAAACAACTGACAAGTTCACCTTCGCCCGCCTTCGGTCGTGCCACCCGTGCACCAAGATTCGCATCTTCGGCAAGCA
>JAISZI010000096.1 GCA_031269335.1 Puniceicoccales bacterium | reverse complement strand
GTTCGAGAGGCGAAAGCGGTATCTGCCCCGCCGCGTCCGGCACCCCCAACACAGCAGCGCGAAACTCTGCGTGCGTGAACGGCTTGGGCTGCGGTTGCGGTTGCGCCGGTTGCTCGGCGACTTCGGCGGCGGGCGCGGGCGGCGCGGGCGTCCGTTCGCCTTTCACACGACCGGTTCGCGGTCGAGGTCGGCGTTGGGGTAAACCTCGTTTTCGAGTAACAAGTTAACGAGAGCGTCTGTGCCGTTTTCTTCGATAAATTGCATTTCCGAAGGAAGCAATTGCATGACGAGCATGATTCCGAAATTACCTTTGCATGGCAGCTCAAGAACGGCACCATCTGCATCCTGCCATGCGTCAAAAATCAAGTGATGTCCCCCGACTTCCGGCATTTGAGACGGAAGGGTAGCCGTTTCCAAAGAGTTAAAGATTGTTTGTGCGCCGTAGCGTGCCACAGCGTTCAGGATACTGTTTATTTGCCGGTGGGTGCGTCCAAAGGGGGTTTGTGCATTGAAAGCGTTTTTGAGGTCAAACTTGTGGCGCGTGAACATGACGAGTTCGTAGGCATCATAGAGGTCATTACGATTACCGGAGCCATCTTCGTTGATGAGTTCGTGCGTGAGGATTGCCGTGCTGCCATCGCCTCCCCAGTCGGGATAGTAGTGGAGGTCGAGGAAACCGTCGGCGGAAAAAGGAACGTCGGAATGACGCGCCGTTTTGTGGACGGGACCGAAAAACTTCTCCATTTCGCGGGCTTTGATCTGCATCCACGTTTCAGGAGCGGGATTACGTTTACGGAGAAAATTCAGGAAAGCTGCCATGGGAGAGTGTGTGTTTAGGTGTTGAAAGACAGGGCGAGGACAAACCCTCGCCGCCCATTGCCAATCCGTTGCTTTGCGCCAAAACTTCTTTCGTCAACGGCGTATCTTTGCTTTTTTGTGCGCACATGGACACCGGCGTCATTTTACTCACACGCGGCAGCCCGCTGGCACTGCGGCAGGCGGAATTGAGTTCTGCTCTGCTCTCAAAAAAATTTCCCGCGGCGAGCATCGAAACCCGCATTGTCACGACAACGGGCGACAAGCAAACGGACTGGTCACTCGAAAAAGCGGGCGGCAGGGGGCTGTTCACGTCAGAACTCGAACACATATTGCTATCAGGAAAAGGGGACATAGCCGTCCATAGCGCGAAGGATTTGCCAACAGAAATTAAGGCAGGTCTCACGCTTGCGGGTTGCCTTCCGCGGGCTAATCCCGCCGACATCCTCGTCCGTCGCGAACACATCGTGACGCCTGCGGTGATCGCGACGGGCAGCCCTCGCCGGCAGATGCAGGCGTCGGCGGTGTTCCCCAAAGCCAGGTTTGTCGAGCTGCGCGGCAACGTAGCCACCCGCCTTCAAAAAATCGCGCAAGGCGTCGCCGATGCCACCTTTCTTGCGGCGGCTGGGCTGGAACGCCTCGGCATCACAGAGCAGGCGGGGCTTGTTTTCGAGGAATGGGGTCCCGACAAAATGGTGCCTGCCGCCGGGCAGGGCGCGATAGCGTGGGAAACACGAATCCGGGACGCCTCAGACCTCGGTGTGTTCTGCGACCCCGCCACGACCTACGCCGTAACCGTCGAACGTGCGTTTCTCGCTGCCCTCGGCGCCGGGTGCCACTCCGCATTTGCCGCACATTACACCGACGACTTCGTGTGGCTTTTTCACGATCACATCGGTCGCCGCGCTTTCCCTTTCATCGCAGTTCCCGCCACCGACATCCCCGCCTATGTCGCCAAAATTTTGAAGCAATTCTTCGCCTGCGAAAAATAGCTGCCCGCGCCGCTGTCAAAACACACGCCCGCGTCCCAACTTCCACCACAAACGCACGTTGAGCACGAACGCCGCCGCAAATATCGCGCACGCGAGTCCCACCCAAATTCCGATCCCCTCCATCCCGACTTGAAATGCCAAAAACGCGCCCACCGGGAGGCTGATTATCCAGTAACAAACAAAAGCGGAAATAGACGTGAACCTCACATCGCTCATCCCCCGTAATGCCCCGCTTGCTACGACCTGCAACCCGTCGAACAGCGCGAATGCAGCCACTATTAAAACGAAATTCTCGGCAAACCCCGCCGTCATCGCCGACGTCTCACCCGTCAAAAAAAGGCGAACAACACGCCCTCTGAACGTACTCACGACAAGCGCGTAACTTCCCATAAACACCACCGCAAACAGCAACACCCCCGCCACTATGCGCCGCATCGCCTCTATCGAACGCGCCCCAAACGCCTCCCCGACACGAATGCTCGCCGCCTGCGACACCCCCACCGGAATCATAAACGCCAAATTCGCCAAACTGACCGCGACCTGATGCGCCGCCTGTTGCTCCTTCCCAAAACGCCCTATCAACACCACTGCCACCGCAAAAACACCCGTTTCAAATGTCCATTGAAACGCACTCGGGATACCTAATTTAAGTATATCCATCAACCACTTGCACTGAAATCCATCACGCCAGCGCGGCATCTGCCCGCCCGGGTGCACCGCCAGCCCCACCAAGGTCACCGACCGAGCCACCAAGGTAGCCAACCCTGCTCCCGCCAGCCCCATCTTCGGTCCGCCGAGCCACCCGAACATAAACACAAAGTTCAACACCACATTGATCACAACGCCCGCACTCATCCAACACAACGCCGCCCACGGACGCCCTATCGCCTCGCGGTTGTTCTTCAAACATTGAAAAAGCAAAGCAGGTAACGAGCTCCAACCCATTAAAATAGCGAAATCCTCAGCCATCTCAACCACGCCCTCCGCCTGCCCAAAACACGCCAACGCCCCCGCCCTCACGCAAACATGGATCAACGCACCAGAAACCACCCCATACACCCCAGCCACAACCAAGCCATGCCGCAACGCCGTCGCCCCATGCTCCGGACGCCCCGCCCCGCGCCCCTGCGCCGTCAACACAGCCACACCGACGCACAGCCCCAGCCCAAAGAGAAACGGCAACACCACAAGCATCCCCGAGAACCCCGCAGCCGCGATCGCTATTTCCCCAAGCCGCCCTGCCATCGCCGTATCTATGACAAAAAGCAACCCCACCCCGCACTGCCCAAGAGCAATGGGAAACGCCAACCGCACCGTCTTACGAAGTTCCGGAAACACTTCTTTCACTAAGAAATAAAACAGCCCGACCGGACCCTTCGCCGATGCGGAGACCCAAGAAAACTTCATGCGCAAACACAACAAAATGAAAAAATCCAGCATAGCAAGCGGACTCCCCCCAAATGACAGTTTCAAAGACCCGCCCAAAAATCACATAACTCGTTATTTACCAATTAAAAAGGTTTAAGCCCTCCCATCTGCGACCACCGACCCCGCAACACACGCCTTCGGGGTTTTATTTGATTTCGCACACCGTTTTCGCATTCTCGCCCACACATTATCAATGCACACGGAAAACGAAAAGCTCAGCACCACCAATATCACCGACATCATGCAGACGGCCTACATTGACTACTCAATGTCGGTCATCGTCTCCCGCGCACTCCCAGACGTGCGCGACGGTCTTAAACCCGTTCAACGGCGCATCCTCTACGCCATGCTCCGCGAAGGTCTCCTCCACAACCGCCCATTCAGCAAATGCGCGGGCGTCGTCGGCGAAGTCCTCAAACACTACCACCCCCACGGCGACGCCTCCGTCTATGACACCCTCGTCCGCCTCGCCCAAGACTGGGTCATGCGTTACCCACTCGTCTTCCCCCAAGGCAACTTCGGCTCCATCGAAGGTGACGGCGCCGCCGCCTACCGCTACACCGAAGCAAAACTCACCGAAATTTCCAGCGACCTCCTCGCCGATATAGACGAAGACACCGTGGACTTCGGTCCAAACTATAACGAATCCACCACCGAACCCTCCGTCCTCCCCTGTCGACTCCCAAACCTCCTCATGAACGGCTCCACCGGCATCGCCGTCGGCATGACCACAAACATCCCCCCGCACAACCTCGGCGAACTCGTCGAAGCCGCCTGCCGCCTCATCGATAATGCCAACATGAGCTTCGACGAAATCGAATCCATTATCCAAGGACCAGACTTCCCCACCGGCGGCGTCATCAACGGACGCGACGCCATCCGCCAATACATCCGCACCGGCCGCGGCGTCGTCAAAGTCCGCGGCATCACGCACATAGAAACACTCAAAAACGGCTCCGAACAAGTCGTCATCACCGAAATCCCCTACGGCGTCAATCGCGCCACCCTCGTTGAAAAAATCGCCGAACTCATCCGCGAAAAAAGCGACAGAAGCATCTCCGAAGCCCGCGACCTACGCAACGAATCCGACGAAAAAACCCGCATCGTCATCGAACTCAAACGCAACGAATCCGCCCGCGTCGTCATCAACAAACTCTTCAAACACACCTCCCTCGAAAGCTCCTTCGGCGTCATCCTCCTCGCCCTCGATAGACGCCGCCCCAAACAGATGAACATGCGCGAAATGCTCCAATGCTTCATCGAGCACCGCCGCGAAGTCATCACACGCCGCACCCGCCACCGCCTCCAAAAAGCCGAAGACCGCGCCCACATCCTCGAAGGCTTCCTGCTCGCCCTGCGCAACCTCGACGACTTCGTCAAAATCATCCGCGCCAGTGCCAGCCGCGACGAAGCCCGCGCACACCTCATGCGCAAATACCCCATCAGCGAACGCCAAACCAACGCCATCCTCGACCTCCGCCTCTACCAACTCACAGGCCTCGAACGCGAAAAAATCGAAGCCGAATACCGCGAAATCCTCGCCACCATCGAAGACCTCCGCGCCATCCTCGCCAACGAAAGCAAACTCCTCTCCATTGTTAAAAACGAACTGCGTGAAACGGCGCAAAAATACGACCCCGAATCCCCGCGCCGCACCCGAATCAACGACACCGAAGAAAAAGCATTCGAAAACGAAGACGTCATCGCCAACGAAGGCTGCGTCATCACCGCCTCTCACAACGGCTTCATCAAACGCACCGCCGTCTCCGAATACCGCACCATTCGCCGCGGCGGCAAAGGCGTCATCGGAGCCGAAACCTACGACGACGACTTCATCGAACACCTCTTCACCGCCTCCACCCATGACATTATCATGTTCTTTATGAACAGCGGACGCGTCTATCTCGAAAAAGCCTACGAAATCCCAGAAGGCACCCGCGCCACAAAAGGCCGCTCCCTCGTCAACCTCCTAAAACTCCAACCCAACGAAAAACTCGCCGCAATGGTCTGTATCAAAGAATTCAGCGACGACCTCTACCTCGTTTTCGGCACAAAAAATGGCTTCGTTAAAAAAACCCGCCTCAGCGCCTACGCCAACATCAACAGCCGCGGCATCATCGCCATCAACCTCAAAGAAGGCGACGAACTCATCGCCGTAAAACTCACCCCGGATGCCGGCGAAATTGTCATGGTCTCCACCCAAGGCATGTCCATCCGCTTCCCCGTCTATAACGGTAAATCCGAAAAATCAGACGACGACAACAACGACGACGACAGCGGCGCGAGCGACGACAGCGGTGCGAGTGACAGCAGCGCAGATGACAACGGCGCAGACGACAACGCCGACAGCGTAACCGCCGACGGCGCGACTGTCGAAAACGCGACCACCGAAAACGCTGCGCCAAGACGCCACACCGGCGTCCGCCTCGTCGGGCGCTCCGCCTTCGGCGTTATCGGAATGAAACTCGCCAAAGGCGACGCCGTTTGCGGCATGGAAATCGTTGACCCCGAATGCACCATGCTCATCGCCGCCACAAATGGACTCGGCAAACGCACCCCTTACAACGACGACGAAGGTCCCATTTTCCGCGTCCAATCCCGCGGCGGCAAAGGCATCATCGCCATGAGAACCAGAGCCAAAGCCACCGTCGTCGGCGCCATCAGCGTCCGCAACGACGACGAAATCATGCTCCTCACAAAAAGCGGGCAAGCTATCCGCACCCCCGTCAAAGGAATTCGCATGACGGGGCGCATCGCCCAAGGCGTCCGCCTCATGCGAATCGCCGAAGGCGAAAGCATCATCGGCCTGTGCAAAATTGACCTCACCGACGAAGACGCGAAGAACCCCGAGAACACGCGAAACACCGCAGACGCCGCAGACGACAACCCCAACCCAGAAACCGCCAGCTAACACAAAACGTAAGCGTTCCCGCAAGTGCCCCCTCTAACTTTTGGGAACGTTTACAACCAATCCACCGGCGAGCCAGCGATACGCCCACAGTGGCAGCCCGTCGTCCATGCTCGTCCGCTGTGCCTCCAAGTGCCCCGAAGGGGCACAACGTGAATAACCGCCGGTGGAGCGCGAGTGTAACGAGCGCGGAACCGGCGGATGCCGCCCCACCACCGCCCGCGCCCCGACGGGGCGCAACCAACAACCGTTACCGTGCTTCCCCGCGGGGGGGGGGGCGTAAGCGCAGCATAGTCGCAGCGGGGGCGTGCAGAGACGGATGCACAGCGGGAGCATATCCGAGGCGGCGGCGCATGACCGAGGTCTGGAGTTGCGCCCCTTCAGGGCGCGGGTTGGTGGCGAGGCGATTCCGCCGGTTCCGCGCTCGCTGTGCTCGCGCTCCACCGGCGGTTATTCACGTTATCCCCCTACGGGGGAAGCGTTGTCCCCAAAGCCCCAAAGGGGCGGTCCTAATATAGCCCAGGGCGACGCCCTGGGTATTGGGGAACAACAAAAACAGAGCCTCCAAAGGGGCGGCACCAATGATAGCCCAGGGCAACACCCTGGGTATTGGGCAACCACAAAAATAAAGCCCCAACTGGGCGGCACCAACATAGCCCAGACATGGGAGCGCAGGCGTCCCGCCTGTACGACTGCCCGCAGCCCCAACGGGGCGGCACCAATCATAGCCCAGACATGGGAGCGCAGGCGTCCCGCCTGCACGACTGCCCGCAGCCCCAAAGGGGCGGCACCAATCATAGCCCAGGGCAACGCCCTGGGTATTGTGGGCACCACGCAAACCAAAGCCCCAACGGGGCGGCACCAA
>JAISZI010000091.1 GCA_031269335.1 Puniceicoccales bacterium | reverse complement strand
AGCGAGGCGACTAATGCTGTCATTAAGACCGGTCGCAGACGGGTGAGGGCACCTTCTATCACGGCGTCTCGGACGGTGGTGCCGGATGCGCGTAGTTGGTTAATGAAGGAAATCATCATTAGACCGTTGAGGATGGCCACCCCCGACAGCGCGATGAACCCCACGCCGGCGGATATGGAGAAAGGCATGTCGCGCACCCAGAGGGAAAACACGCCGCCCGTGACCGCCAACGGAATGCCGGTGTAGATTATCAATGTCTGGCGCACGCTGCCCGTCGCGAGAAACACCAGCACGAAAATTAGCGCCAGGGCGGTGGGCACGACGATTGCGAGGCGTCCGCGCGCTTCGGCGAGATTCTTGAAGGAACCGCCGAACTCAATGAAAACGCCTTCTGGCAACTTCAGCTCCGCCGCAAGACGCGCCCGCGCCTCGTCCACGAAACTTTGCGTGTCCCGCCCGCGCAGGTTCACCTGAACGCTCATGCGGCGTTGGAAGGCTTCGCGCATTATGGTGCCAACGCTTTCGACGACCTCAATGTTTGCAACACTGCCGAGCGGGACGACACCGCCGTCGCTCGTGCGCACTAACAGGCGCGGCACGGTTTGGAAATCCGCCCGTGCGGTTTCGGGCAAACGCGTTGTGACGGGGAAACGGCGGTTTCCTTCCACGATAACGCCACCGCGGTCACCGGCGAAAGCGGCGTTGACGACGGCGTTTACCTCAGACGCGTGGACATTGTAGCGCAGTATCGCCTCGCGGTTGACGGCGATTTGCAGAACCGGCGTGCGCCCGGCGGCGTCAAATTCCACGTCTTCGGCACCGGGTATTTTTTCAATGATTTCGCGGACTTCGCCGGCGATTTTCTCGATCACCCCGAAGTCATCGCCAAAGACCTTTATCGCGATATCGGCGCGGCTGCCGGAGAGAAGCTCGTTAAAACGCAGCTCGACCGGCTGCGAGAACAAGTGGGATTGACCGGGGAAACGCGTTTCGAGTTCGCGCGCCATGAGCGTTGTCAGCTCCTCCTTGGAAATTGGGCGGGTGCCATCTGGCGTGCGCCGCCATTCCTTGCGCGGTTTGAGCAGGACATAGGAGTCGCCGACGTTGACGCCCATTGGGTCGGTGGCGACTTCCGATGTGCCCACGCGTGCGAAGACGCGGGATACTTCTGGAAATTGTTCTAACAACGAACGTTCCGTTTTCTTTTGAAGTTCGATGGAGGTATTTAGTCCGATGCTTGTCGTGCGGATCATTTGCACAGCCATATCGCCTTCGTCGAGGCGCGGGAGAAATTCTGCGCCAAGGCGCGAAAACACGACGAGCGCGAAGGCGAACACGGCGAGGGCAAACATGCAAACGAGCCAGCGCACCCGCAGGCACACGCGTAACAGGGGCAAATAGAGGTATTTGGCGAAACGCATCAGTGGGCTTTCCTTTTCGCTCACCTTTCCGCTCAGGCATAACGAGGCGAGCACCGGCACGAGTGTCAACGCGAGCAGCAACGCACTCGTGAGCGCGAGGACGACCGTGAAAGCCATCGGAGAGAAGGTCCGCCCCTCGGCACCGCCCAGCGAAAAGAGCGGGAGATAAACAATGGTGATGATGATCACGCCAAAGACCGTCGGCGCACTAACTTGGCGACATGCCATGCCGATGGCGTCACGGCGTTCTGCCTTCGTGAGCAGCCGCCCTAATTCGTGCTGCCGTTGCGCCAGCACGCGCACGATGTTTTCCGCCATGACGACGGCTCCGTCCACGACGAGACCGAAGTCCACCGCCCCGAGGCTCATCAAGTTCCCTGGAATGCCACGCTGCTCCATGCCGGTTAGCGCAAACAATAGCGAAAGCGGGATGGTCGCGGCGACAATGAGAGCAGCACGCCAATTGCCGAGCAGGGCAATCAAGACAGCGATGACGAGCAACGCGCCTTCGGCGAGGTTGTTGCGCACCGTCGTGATCGTTTTTCCAACGAGACTTGCGCGGCTGTAAACCGTCTCAACTTCGATTCCGGGCGGAAGTTTTTGGCGCAGATTCGAGAGGGCGTCGTTCACCCGCGCTGCCACAGTGCGGCTATTTTCGCCAACGAGCATGAGGACGGAGCCGAGGACAGCTTCTTCGCCGTTATATGTGGCGGCGCCTACGCGTGCGCCGGAGCCGACTTTGACCTGCGCCACGTCGCTGATGCGCAGAGCCGCCGGTCGCCCAGCGAATTTGAGCGGCAGCGCGGCGATTTCCGCCGCCGTCCCTACGCGTGAAACGGCACGCACGGTGACGCTTTCGCCGCCTTTTTCAACGACGCCGCCGCCGGCGTTAGCGGTATTTTCTGCGACTGCGGCGGCTATGTCGGCGATAGAAATCCCGAAGGTGGCGAGTTTGTCCGGGTCGGGTGTGACAACGATTTCCTTATCGCGCCCGCCCGAAGTATTGACTTCTGCCACGCCGGGGACGGTGCGGAGGACCGGTTTTATGACGTAGTCTTGGGCAAGTTTCAGCTCGCGCAGTGCTTCCTCTTTATCGGCGGCACCCGCGCCTTCTTTGTAACGGACGACGTAGTGATAAATTTCGCCCAGACCGGTGGTTATGGGCGCGAGCTTCGGGGTGATTCCCGGCGGAAGTTCGTCGAGAATAGTTTGGATGCGTTCGCTGACGAGCTGGCGGGCACGGTAGAGATTTGTGGCGTCGGTGAAGACGAGCGTCACTTGGGAAAGCCCGAACTTTGAAATGGAGCGAATTTCCTCAAGCCCCTCGATTCCACCCATGCCGAGTTCGACCGGGTAAGTGATGAGCTTTTCAATTTCCTCCGGTGCAAGAGCAGGGGCGCTTGTGTTGATTTGCACTTGGACATTGGTGATGTCCGGAATGGCGTCCATCGGTAGGCGCGCCGCCGACCAGAAGCCGACGGCGGCGAGAGCGACCACGCCGAGCAGGATGAAAGCGCGGCGGCGCAGGGAAAAATCAATGAGAGCGTTAATCATGGCGGTGTTTCCTTTCTGTATTTTGCGTTTGCAGCGCGATTAGTGGGCGTGTCCGCCGCCCTTGGTGAGGCGAAGCTCCGTCAGCCACAATTGCATGGGCGGCGAGAGGACAACGGGCGTTCCCTCGGCGATGCCTTCGGTTATTTCGACATAGGCGCCGTCCGCGCTCGTTGCGCCCTTTTTCACGGGAACGCGCAGAAAGTATTCTCCTTGCGCAACATAGACAAAGGTGCCCGCTGCGGAATCGAGCAGCGCGGAGCGTGGAATGGCGATTACGGGAGAGGGAGTCGCAGAGCGTATCTCCATTTCGACCGATCCACCGACGTCGGCTTGAATGCCAGCCGGCAAAGCGAAGATGAGTTCGACGCGCCCTGATGCCTTTTCCGATGCGGTTACAATGGCGGTCAAAACCGCTTCTTTTGCGCCAGACCGGTTGACGATCGTGGCTCGGGCACCGACGGCGATTCCTCTGGCTTGCTCGGACGACACCAAAGCGACGGCGCGGGGCGCGGCGGGATCGGCGACGAAAACTTGTGCGACAATGCGGCTGCTGCGCGGCAGGGAAATCCGCGAGGCGGGAGAAGACCGCACCGCAAGAGCGGCGGCGGCATCGGGCGTAAGCTTCAACCCGCGCCCTTTTTCAAAGCTGGTGCCTTTGGGCGGCGCATCGTGCTTTTCCTTTTCTCCCGCGCCGTGGGCGTCCTTTTCGTCGTGATCGTCGTGGGCGGCGTCATCGTGCTTTTTTTGCTCTTTTTCAACGGGTTGCGCGCTGCGTTTTTCCGTTTTTGGCAACGGAGAAACGGTGGAGATTTTCGGGGCGGGGGCGGTTTTGGCGGCGGCGCGTGCGAAGAATGATTCCGGGGGCAGGCCGGTGAGTGCAGTCAATTTTGCAGCGGCGCGGGCGGCATCGGAGATGGCACTCAGGTAATTATCAACGGCGTCGAGGTAGGCGCGCTGCAAAGCGAGGTAGGTGGAAACCGGAATTGAGCCAAGGCGGTAATGGCGTTCGCCAGCCTCGGCGGCGTCGCGGAAGCGGGCGGTTTTTTCGGCACCTACCACGGCGAGGAATTGCAGGTTGGCACGGTATTCGGCGGCGGCGGCGGCGATGTCTTTTTGCAGGTCGCGGCGCGCTTTGAATACGGCAAGGGAAGCCTGTTCGAGATTTTCGCGAGCGGCGGCGGTGCCCTCACGGTTGGAGTTCCAGAACGGCAACGGGATACTTACGCCGATGCCGAAGAGACGTTCGCGTCCGCCCGCCCGTTCTTCCGAATAACTGGGAGAAAGCGTGATGTCGCCGTAGCCGTTTTTCGTTTCCAAATCTACGGCGATGCCTTGTTCGCGCAGGTCTGCGTCGAATTGGCGAAGGGTGAAATTTTCGCGAAACGCCGTTGTTACGAGGCGTGCGTCTTCGGGCGCGGTGGCAAACGCAGGCAATTCACTGCGGAGCACAAGGGGCGCGGACGGCGGTGCACCGCGCAGCAAGTTCAGCTCCGTCAAAGCGGTGAGTAACGCGGCGCGTTGCGCGGCGGCGGATTTGGCGAGCGAAAGGATGTCGGCTTCAACAACTTGTGCCTCCAACCAAGCCGGCACGCCGGCGGGGTCGCGCTGCGTCAGAGTCTCTATCACAGCGCGACTGCGAGCAGCGACGGCTTCGGTGGTTTCGAGGCGCAATTGTGCGGCGAGCAAGGCGACGCCGAGTTCGGTTGCTTTTGCGGCAAGCTCGCGTCGAAACTGGGCGAGACCGGCGGTGGCGCGATCAACGCGGCATTGGGCGATGGCTTTGCGCAGCGCGTTGCGTCCGGAAAAGTCGAACTTTTGCGAGATTGTCACGCCCCACGCGAGACCGTCGCTGCCGCCAAAGGCGTCTCGATTGGACTTGCGCCCGATTTCGACAGACAACTCTGGGTCAGCCCAGCGGCCGGTGACTTTTTGGCGTTTTTGGGCAAGCTGGATTTCGTTTTCGTAAAAACGCGATTCCGGGTTCGCCGCGACCACGCTGGCGACAAGCGCGTCGAGCGAAACGGCTTTATTGAGCGAAGTTGTTTTTGTCGGCGCGGCTGTGATAGGTGCCTTGCCTTGCGTTGGTATTGCACCCGCGGAAGCGAGGGTGCTTGAGAGAAAGAAAACCGAAAGTTTAAGTAAAGTGTTGTGTTTCATAGTATTGTAGTAGTTTGTGTTTTTGGTGGAGACGCGTGGCGGGGGCGGGGAGGGACGGAGTGCGCGAGGAAGGGCAAGGGCAGAGGAGCAGCAATTAGGCTGCGAGAGTCTTTTCAGGGACACCTCGGTGCCGACGGGTGCGTCAACCCGTTGTTTGCGAACGACCTATTCGTCCCGAGGCGGCTACGGGGCGCGGGCAAAGCCGGCAGTGCGGCTCGAGAACTGCCACGATTTGGCGAGACAGATCAAATTGCTGCGTGTCGCCGCCGGCACCGCAATTATTTCCGATGGGGCGGCGGCGATGCAGCGGAAGCAGTGCAGGCAGTACGCAACGAGGAGGGGAAGTGTCTTTTCGCCGACCTTCGCGCTGTTTGAAAAATCTCCGGCTGGCGCGGGCGCGGTGCCCAGTTCCAATTCTAACTGGCAGTCGCTTCCATGCGGAACTGCATGTTCATCAGAATGTTCTGTGCACGCAGCCCTGCCGCCATTAGCACAAATTGTCTCCGCGATTGGACAATGCGCCATGCTCGCCAGGGAATAGGCGAGTAGCAAAAGCACGGCTGTGAAAACGCGAAACATGGGCGGAAACATACCCCCCACCCCCTTATGCGCAAGCGAAAAAATACACGTTTACGCTCTATTTATTTTTAAGCCACTGCGGGAAAAATCGCCGAAACCGCCGTGGCGGCGGCGGCATTCCGGCGAGGCGGTTCCGCCGCTCCTGACTTCGACAAGCTCCTTGTAGTTGCGCCCCTCTGGGGCGCGGGGTGGGGGGCGGCGGTTCCGGCAGTTCCGCTACGCTCCACTGCCGGTTATTCACGTTGTCCCCCCTCCGGGGGAGCGCACTGAAACGAACGCGGATCACGTTATCTCCCACCGGGGGGGGGCAGCGGCACTCCTGCCGCCTACATCGGTGGAGGCTTCGGTCTCGTTTGACTTATTCTCCTTGGGGTTCGGACAGGAGTTTTCTTTTTTTCTTTTTAATTTCTGTGCCAGCTTCCCATTCGTAATGGACTTTTGCTTCCGCTTTTTCGACGGAGTCGCGGCGTCCTTTGTGCCACCAGTAAAAGATGGGGCTGGCAATGTAAATAGATGAGAATGTGCCTGTTATAACGCCGAACACGAAAATTAGCCCGTATTCTTTCACATCGCCGGCACCGAGCAGCCAGAGGGCGAGAGCGGTGAGGAAGATGGTAATGGAAGTGAGGAGGGTGCGAGAAAGGGTGCGGTTAATGGAGAAGTGCACAATGTCCCGTAAGCTCATGCCCGGGTGGCGTTTCAATTCTTCGCGGATGCGGTCAAAGACGACGATGGTGTCATTGATGGAATAGCCGATGACCATGAGGACTGCGGCTATCATGGCGATGGAAAATTGTTTACCAACAAGGATATAGAGACCACAGGTGAGGAGGACGTCGTGGAGGGATGAGACGAAGGCGCCGAGACCCATGCCCGCCTCGAAGCGTAGTGCGACATAGATGGCGATGCCGACGAGGGCGAGGAACATGGAGAGAATGGCATTGCGTTGCAGCCCTTCGCTGACGGCTCCGCCGACGGATTCGCGCCCGATGACGATGGCGTTGAGGTCTCCTTGGGGGAAGCGGTCGGGATATTTGGCGCGCACGGCTTCGACGGCTTTGTTGACTTGGGTGAAATCCGCCAGTTGGCGGGTTCCCGGCGCGACTTTTACGTTCGCGGACAACTCTGTTTCGATGCGCAGCGTCATTTCTTTGCTGCCTCCGAGTGCGGATTGGTAGTTGGTCGTCACGTCGGAGACGCCTGCTTCGTTTGCAGCTTTAATAATATCACCGGTGCTGATTTGTTCTTTGCCTTCAGCAACTTTGACAATAGCTGCTTCGCCGCCTTTGAAGTCTTTGCTGAAAGCGTCGCCGCCTTTGTAGAAAAGTGCGCCGATGCTTACAATCGCGATGCCCCACGAAATAAGGAAGGCTCGTTTGGCGACGTCGAGAAACTTGAACTCTGTGTTACCCTTGAAGATACGTATCCCGAAAATGCTGGTGAACCAGCCCTTGGCGACGCACAGCTCTTGGAGGGCGCGGCAGGTGACGAGTGAGGTGAACACCGTGGTAACGAGGCCGATGGCGAGAATAACGCCGAAACCTTTGACGGGACCCGTGCCCGTCCAAATGAGGATGCCGGCGGACATAAGGGAGGTGAGGTTGACGTCTATTATCGTCGCCTGCGCACGGTCGTAACCGCTGTGGACGGCGGCTTTGAAAGTTTTTCCATCGGCGAGTTCTTCGCGGATGCGCTCGAAGATGAGGATGTTGGCATCAACAGCCATGCCGACAGTGAGGACGAGAGCGGCGATCCCCGGCAGGGTGATGGTGGCGCCAATGGTCGCCATAACGCCGAGCATAAGGACGACGTTGAGGGTAAGACCGACGACGGCGATGGCGCCCGCCCAGAGGTAGTAGGCGAGCATGAAGACGAGGACGAGGCCGATGCCCCAGGTGGCGGCGTTGATGGACTTTTGCTTGGCGTCTTCGGCGAGGGAGGCGCCTATCTGCTTGCTGTCCATAAGTTCGAGGGGAAATTCGAGGGGGTTATTGAGGACGTTGGCAAGTTCGGTGGCACCCTTGTAGCTATCGGCATCAATGGTGGCACCCCCGGCGATGGCTCTGTAAACGCCGTCATCGTTGATTTTAATTCCCGGAGCAAGAACGAGTTCGCCGTCGAGGACGATTGCCATGCGTCCGTCTTCAAAGAGGGCAAGCTCGGGGAAATCTTTGCGGGCGCGTCTGATCCTGTTGTTCTCTTCGGCAATTCTACCGGTCAGCTCTTCAAACTTTTTTGATCCCGCTGATGTGAATGAGATGCTGGTTTGGAAAGAATTGCCGAGGCTATCTCTGGCGACCGCCTCGGCTTTAGAAACGATATTACCCGCGGCGACGGCTGTTTTTTGCACATAGAGAGGGGTTTCATGGATATTACCCGTTCTTGCATCTTCGCGCCGCAGGTAAAGAACTTCGTAATTGGCTACGGGAGAAGATTTATCGCTGGGGTTTTCGGGGAGAGCGACGATTTTATGCGGGCGTTCTCCCGGTTCGGGGGTGAGGTAGCGATGAACCATGCGAAATTCTAATTTGGCAGGTTTTTTGAGGGAATTGATGGCATCGGGATTGTTTGCGGCATCGGGACCGGGAAGCTGGATTTCGATGGAGTCGGTGCCGAGTATGCGAATGAGAGGTTCGGCGACGCCAAAGGCATTTACTCGACCTTCCATGACGGCAACGGCGCGGTCGAGACCTTCTTTGAGGCGAACTTGGGCGGATTCGGCTTTTTCTTTCGCGGCGGCTTTGGCGACTTCTTCCGCCTCTTTGAGAGCTTTTGCCCATTTTTCGGCGGCGTTTTTCTTTTGCGTTTCGGAAAGAGAGGGATCGTTCGGGTTAACAAGCCCCTTGGTTGTATCGCGGATAGCGACTTTTTTTGCTTCGGCGATATCTTCTTGCTTTACCTCAAAAACTTTAGGGTCAATGCGCAGCGTGAATGAAATCCCGCCTTGTAAATCAAGGCCAAGTTTGAGTTTGCCTTGGGATTGGCGGAGCAGCTCTTGCAAAAGGAAGTCGTTACGGCGAATGATGTTAGGGTCTTTTATGAGCAGGATATCGTCAAAAAATTGGTGCAGGTCAACGGCTTTGCCGGTCTTGCCCTTGCCAGCACCAATGTCGCGCAGGGCACTGTAGATGGTTTGAGACTTTTTTTCGACAGGGACGTTTTTGTTGTCTTGCGCAGCGACGCGCTCGTTTGCCTCGGCGATGATTTGCTTGAACTCTTCTTTTCGGGAGGAGTTACGTTTTTGGACGTAAACATCGAACGGCGTCGTTGTTAAGGGGGTCAAATTGTGCAATGCGTAAGCAAGAAAAAGCACAGACACAAAAAGGAACCAGAAGATTTTTTTGGACATGAGAACAAAAGAAAAAAAGCCGCACCGGTGGTGTTTTAGCGGCAGGTGACGTGTGTGTTGCGGTGTTGTTTTGAGGGCTTGTTTATATTATTTGTCGAACGCACTTTTGATGCTGATGGCATTCGTAAGTGTCCCGGCTTCAACGCCAATCGCACTTGCCTGTCCCAAATTCTTAAAAGGTTCTGAATTCGTGTCTTTTGGCACAACGAGGACGAGGACGACTCGCCCGTTAAGCACGAAAGCAAGACGTTCGTTGGTGTCGTTTGCCTTACTATTTCGGGCGGCGATATTGGTAATGATTTCGGCGAACTTTTTTTGTCCGTTGGTCGTAAATTCAAGGAGGACGAGATACTTGCCATCGTCGGTGCGGGTCAGCTGTGCGGCATTGATAATTTCTGCGCCGGCCTCGGGCTGTTTTTTAATGTAAACCGGGTCGGTGGTATTGGTGCCGGACGGCAAATGAAACACTTCATATTTGCCAACGGGCGCATTTTTGTCGGCGGGATTTTCGGACAAATCATCTATCTTGCCCGCCTGTGCACCTCCCTCGGGTTTAAGGAAACGATGCGTCAGGCGCAGTTCAAAAGCAGAAGATGTCGCGGGCACCGGCGCACTCGCGGGCGCAGGCGCAGGCGTCACCGGCGAAGTTACGGTGACGGGGGCAACGGCGGGAGCCGGCGGCGGCGGCTGGGGTGCTGGTGCCGGTGGCGTTGGTGGTGGCGCGGGTGGCGCGACGGGCGGTGGTGGCGGTTTCGGCGCGGGCGGCGGCGTCACGGATTGCGGCGCGGGTTTCGGCAACGGTGCGGGTTTGACGGCGGCGGCGGGCGGCGGCGTTGGTTTGGCGGGATCATTCCAGTCTGCGCTGGGACCGTTGTCGCTGCACCCCGAAAGGGGGAGCAGAAACACGGGAAGAAGCAAAAGATTATGACTGATTTTAACTTTTAGGAACATATGCTAAAAAAGACTGGTGTAAGAGGGAGAAACCGGAACGAGGGAACCCCGACCTCACTTGGAATTCGGTTTATCGTCCGACGAAAAACCGACAATGGCTTGGCGTTGGAAAACAATGCGGGAATTCTCGCTGACTTGCAGTGTGACGCGGTTTCCATCGAGATTGACGATCTTGCCGTAGATGCCCGCCGAGGTGATGACTTGGTCGCCGTTTTTGAGTTCGGCTTGGCGTTTTCGCATCTCTTTGTCGCGTTTTCGTTGTGGAACAATCAACAGAAACCAAAAAACAACGAGGAGAAGGATGGGCAGCAAAAGTCCAGATGAAAGAAAGGAATCCGCCTCGCCGCGTGGTGCGCTGGGTGGGACGGTGGTGCCTTGACCAGTAACGGGCGCGGCGGAAGTGGCGGGTGCAGCAGAGACGGCAGGCGCGGCAGAAGTGGCAGG
This sequence comes from Puniceicoccales bacterium, assembly GCA_031269335.1. Classification (GTDB taxonomy): domain Bacteria; phylum Verrucomicrobiota; class Verrucomicrobiia; order Opitutales; family UBA953; genus CALNBE01. The sequence continues at coordinate 49,956 of JAISZI010000091.1, read as the reverse complement.
CGCAGCGGAAGTGGCAGGCGCAGCGGAGACGGCAGGCGCAGCGGCAGGAATGCCAACACCCGGAAGCGCATTAGGATCAGCCTGACCGACGGGAACAGGCGCGACAGTCGGCGCGGGTGCGGGTGCGGGTGCCGGAGCCGGAGCTGGTGCTGGTGCGGGAGCTGGAGCCGGAGCTGGTGCGGGTGCAGGCGCCGGTGCGGCGACCGGTGCAGGAGCTGGTGCCGGTGCGGGCGGTTGGGTGCCGGCGGCTTGAGCGAAGATAGGATTTTGCGTGAAGGACATGAGTGGCAGAGAGGATTGTTTGTTTAGGAAGGGCGACAAGATGTTGTTGTTTGCGGCAGAGGCAAAGGAAAAAGCGAGATATTCAATGCGGGGATTTTGTGGATAAACGCTCGCCTGTGCGGGGTGAGGGGCATGGTTTTACGCGAGACATTCAGGCAGTTCTTGGGCGAGGGCAATTCGACGCATGACGCGTCGGGACGCCTCCAAAAAGCGCTCCGGATGGCGCGGTCCGGGGTCAATTTCCTCTGGCGGCATAGCTTGCCCGAAAACCACCGACAGGCGCGTCCCCGGTCGAGGCAAAAAACTTCCTCGTGGCAACAATTTACCTGCTCCGAAGACGCGCACCGGCACCACGGGGACACGTGTTTTGCAAGCAATCAGCCCGATGCCGGCTTGAGCTTCCTGCAATTGTCCGTCGCGGCTCCGCGTTCCTTCTGGAAACATCAACAGGCTCCGCCCTTCTCGCAGCACGGTGAACACGCGTTTGAACGCAGCCACGTCGGACCCGCCATCGCGGTCAACGGGGATAGTGTTGCAGGAGCGGAGTGTCCAACCCAGCAAAGGATTTTTGAACAGGGTTTTTCGCGCAAAAAAGAAGGCTTCCTTGTCCAGCGAACTACCCACGAGCGGCGGGTCGAGAAAGCTCTGGTGGTTGCAAGCGATGATGCATCCGCACGAGGGCACATTATCAATTCCGCTGACGTCCACGCGTCCAAAAAGCGAAGCGAACCAGCGCGCAAAATGATACACGACAATGTAGGTCGGGTTGTCCGAAACAAGTGCCATGCGGGGGAGGGAAAACCAAAACTCCCGTGATGAAAGGAAAAAAGTGCTCGGCGGAGGACTGGGAAAATGGAGGCGTGAAACGGCGGTGAATCGTGCGTAGTTCGCGGTTATTTAATGGCGTTGCAAAGTATCGTGCATGGCGGCGAGGGCAGCGGCGAAAGCAGTTTCTGGGGCGGTGAGGGAAACGACCCAACACGGCGGAAATCCATGCGGCGTGTCGTAAAAGTATCCTGGATGCACAATTACGCCTCCCCGCTTTATCAGGTCGAGCGAAGCAGCTTCCTCGTCCACGCCGTTGGGGAGGGCGAGCATGGCAGTCCAGCCCGCTTCACGCGGGAGGACGTGCGGGGCGTGCGGGGAAGAAGCGCACCAATCGCGTAACGTTTGCTCATTGGCGTTTATGCGTTGCAGGAGCGGAGCACGGGCGAAGGGGGCGTGTTGGAGAAGGAACGGGGCGGCGTTTTGGGCGGCGGTGCTCGTCGAGAGGTAAGTATCGGCGATTAGATCGAGGTTTTTAAGGGCGGTGTGGCGCCAGTCCGGGGGACCGGCTGTCGCGATCCACGCGAGTTTTATCTGCGGGAGAAGCGCGAGCTTGGACAATCCGTTGAGAGCGAGGAGGGGCGCTTCGGTCTCGCCCGCCCAAGAAGAAAGGGGAGCACGGTCGGCGGCGGCGAAATCGATAAAAACTTCGTCCACAATGAGAACCAAGCCGTGCTGGAGTGCGATTTCGCGCAAGAAGGCGCGTTCTTGGGCATCAAACGTGGAACCGGTGGGATTGTTCGGCGAAACACAAAAAATGGCGCGAGTGCGCGGAGTAATGGCGGCTTTGAGGGCGGCGGCGTCCACGCGCCAACATCCGTTTTGAAGAACGAGCGGGTAATGAGCGATGGTGACGCATTCCATCTCGGCGAGAAATTGCAGGAGTGGATAAGACGGGGCAGGCGCGAGCACTTGGTCACCTGGGTCGGCGAGGAGTTTGAGCACCCAAGCGTAGCCTTCGCTTGTGCTTGCGCAGAGGTGGATTTGCGAGGCGGAAACGGCGGCGGCGTGCGTGGCATAATACGCGGCTATGCTTTCACGGGCGGCTGCAACACCTTGCGGGCAAGGGAGATAATAACGGTTCTCGGCGTTGGCGAAGGCGGACGCCAGTGTTTCTGGCGCCCATGCGAAACCGTCGCGGGTCGGGTTGGCGGAGGCGAGGTCGGCGAGGGGAAGTCCGGCTTGTCTGCGTTTTTCGGCAGCGTTGGTGAGGGCGTTTTTGGCTGTGTTCCAATCGATGCGGCGCGAAAACATATGCGTGTTTCCCCAACTCAAAACATGCGCCGAATGCGCTCCAGCGAGTCTGCGAGGCGATCTATTTCTTCAAACGTGTTGTAGAAGGCGAGTGAGACACGCACGGTGCCGCCAATGCCAAGCGTTTTCATCAGGGGCATGGCACAATGGTGTCCGGTGCGAACGGCGATCCCGTCGGCGTCGAGCAGCGTGCCAACGTCGAGCGGGTGCGTGTTTCCGAGGAGAAATGAGATGACGGGGACTTTTCGCGGTGCCGTCCCGATGATGCGCAAGCCGGAAATAGCTTCGAGACGTGCCGTCGCGTAGCTCAACAGCGCGTCTTCGTGGGCGAGGGCACCCGCCGGACGCAGAGCGCGCACGTATTCGATTGCCCGGCCAAGCGCAATGGCATCGGCGATATTCGGCGTGCCCGCCTCGAAGCGTTCGGGTATTTCGCGGAAGGTGCTGCGCTCAAAATCCACTTCGCGCACCATGTCGCCGCCGAATTGGTAAGGGGGCATGGCGTTGAGAATATCCGCTTTGCCGTAAAGGACGCCGATCCCTGTGGGACCGCAGACTTTATGCGACGAGAAGACGAAAAAATCGGCGTCAATGCCACGGACATCCACGTCAAAATGGGCGGCGGATTGTGCGCCGTCTATGAGCACGGTGGCACCGGCGGCGTGGGCGGCGGCGGCGATTTCTGCCACGGGGTTTATGGTGCCGAGCACGTTGGATGCGTGCGTGACGGCGACGAGGCGCGTTCGCGAAGAAAGGAGGCGGTGGAACTCATCCACGCGCAATTCGCCCTCGGGGGTGAGGGGGACAATGCGCAGGCGGGCACCGGTGCGTTCTGCGACGTGTTGCCAAGGGACGATGTTGGCATGGTGCTCCATCGCGCTCAGCAGTATCTCGTCGCCTGGAAACAAGTTAGCACTTCCCCACGAAGAGGCGACAAGGTTGATGGCTTCGGTAGTGCCTCGCGTAAAAATGCACTCTCGGGGTTCGCGTGCGTTGAGGAAACGCGCCATGCACACGCGGGCTTCTTCGTAGGCACGCGTCGCCTCTTCGCTCAACCAGTGTGCGCCACGATGAATGTTGGCATGTTGCTCGCGATAGTAGCGCGCCAATGCCTCAATAACGGCAAGCGGCTTCTGCGCACTCGCCCCATTATCAAGGTAAATGAGCGGGTTTTTGCCGATGTGGAGCGATAAAATCGGGAAATCGGAACGGACGCGTTGGACGTCGAAGGGAACGTTCTTCGCGTCAACGGCAGCAGCGGCGGTGATGGCGTCAATTGTTTCGTTAACCAGATGTTTTTGCATGTCCTTGGATGAGATACGCATGAACATGAGGAAAGTCCGCCTGCGGGCGAGTCGTATTTTCCTGTTGAATCCGCCAAAGCACGGGCTAAATTCGTGCGCAATGATGGCACTTTTCTCGTCCAAATGCGTCTGCTCCGTCTGCGACGTAAACACAAAAAAACAAAACTGAATGGCATTTCCCCAGCAACAAGGGTCAGGTAATCGAGCGCCGTATCAAGGCGCCAACAGAGGTGGTCGCCGCGGGCATTTTGGTCGCGTCCAACAACAGGGACCTCGCCGCAACGAGCGGATCAAGGCACCCGATGTGCGTGTCATTGGACCGGACGGACAACAAATCGGGCTTATGTCGTCCGCCGCCGCCCTGCAACGCGCACGCGAGTTCGGCCTCGACCTCGTCGAAATCGCCGCAAACGCCCGCCCGCCCGTTTGCCGCATCGTGGACTACGGCAAATATCAATACGAGGAGTCAAAACGGCAAAAGAAACAGAAGGTCGCCACCGTTAAGATGAAGGAGGTCAAACTCCGCCCGCGTTGCGATGCCCATGACCTCAAAATTAAAATCCGCCGCGCCGAAAATTTCCTTTTCCACGGACACAAAATTAAGCTCATCCTTTCCTTCCGTTTCCGTGAATTAGAGCATCCGGAGGTCGGCTATGACCTCATTCGCCAAGCTCTCGCCGACTTGTCCCATATCGCCAGTGCCGACCACCAGCCGCGCCTCCTCGGGCGCTCCATGTCCACTACCCTAACGCCTGTCTCCCAAAATAAACGTAAACTCATCCACAACACCGCTCCAGAACCTATTGAAGAGATAGATGACGACGACGACGATGATGACGGCGGGGACGACGCTCCTGAAAATCCCGCCTCCTCCCTCGGAGGCGCCGAAAAATCTACCCCATGAGTCCCATGCGGTCACAGCGCACGGGGGCACATCTCCTCAACGTTCCCCGCTCTCGCGCCGCCTTTCCGCACTTTCTCGCGTTTTTCCTGATTTTCTTCTCCGCCGCGTTGCCTGACGCATCGGCACAGTGGCGCATGTCCCCGCCCGCAGCGTCGTCCGTGCCCCCGCGTGCCCGGCAACGCCCCGCACCGGTCGCCTTACCCTTTGTCAACCTCGACCAAGTTTTCGCCAAATGGAACTTTGTCCGCGAACCAACGCGTGTGCCGGGCATAGCGCGCTGGAAAAACGCTTCCTCCCAAATCGAATCAGAAAGCGGCAAGACTTTCATCACCATCCACGGCGTCCGCATCTGGATCGGCTCACCCATTTCCGAAACGCGTGGCATCTTTTACATGCGCCGCGCCGACTATGAGAACACGCTCCTGCCTCTCGTCGCCCCAACCCTTGCGGGCGGACGCCCCCCGCGGCGCGTCACCCACGTCCTTCTCGATCCCGGACACGGGGGCAAAGACGCCGGGGGACAAAGTATCGCCAAACACCTCCATGAAAAAAATCTCACCCTCGACGTAGCTCGCCGCCTCAAATTCATCCTCGAACGCGCCGGCTTGCGTGTCTCAATGACGCGCACTACCGACGTCTTTGTCCCCCTCTCCGAACGCCCCGCGATGGCGGCACGCGTAGGCGCAGATCTCTTTGTCAGTATCCATTTTAACGCGCTCTCCGCGTCTCCTTCCGCCGCCGGAATAGAGACCTACGCCCTCGCCCCAGCCGGACAATACGCAACAAACGACAGCCGCCGCGCCACTTCGGGCAACAACCTGAACGCACGCGAAATCGGACACGCGTTCAATACATGGAACACCTTGCTCTCCTACCAAATCCAATCGAACCTGATCCGAAAAACGCCCGCGATAGACCGCGGCTTGCGGCGCGCCCGATTCGTCGTGTTGAAAGACGCCCCAGTCCCCGCCACACTCGTCGAATGCGGATTCCTCTCAAACCCCAACGAAGCCACAAAAATCAACACCGGTGCCCACCGGGAAAAAATCGCACAAGGCATCGCCAACGGAATTTTACGCTACAAGACAATCACCGACGCCATCGCCCCGCCCCACCACCCCGCTCCAAATAAACCACACCCCCAATTTCGCCGTTGACACGCTCCATGCCGACGATAGGGAGACATGCACACTTCCTTTCTCACCATGGCTTCCTCACAACAAACACCAATTCCACCGCCGGATGACAACATCACATCCGCTAAACACGGAACACCCTCAGTGCGCGTCATTGTCGTCAAAAAAAATGCCGACGGCTGGGTGTTCTATTTGACATGCTTCTTCATCCTCATCGGCGGAGCCGCATTCGTTGCAGCCATCGTCTTCGACGGCGATAACTCAGCAAAAGACAACAAAATCGCACTCGCCACAGCGTCCGAGAAAACATTCAGCCTGCCCGAAATTATCCCCAACCCGGAAAAAGACGGAGAACGCCCTCCCCCGACAGACTCTGTGGTAGAAGATGAATCTGCCTTCTTTTTCTCGTCAGACGACGACGAATACGAAGCCCCAAAACCCAAACCAAAACCCGACCCCAAAGCAAAACCAGCCAAGCCAGAACCAGAATTTAAGCCCAATACTCCGGAAAATAGGAAAAAATACCTCGTGACCAAAAACGTCACGAACAGACTCACCTCTCTCCGAAAAATCCCCCAAGACCGCACCGTAGATGTCCTCTGCCTCTTCACTGCCCAATACAAAAACGGCTACGCAGCCGGCAAGGGACCAAAACTACTGGAACGCGTTAACTATATGTTCAACCTCGCCAACGACGTCTATAAACGCGGCGGAGCCAACTGCGCCATCCGCCTCGTCGGCCTCGTCGAAGCAGATTACTTCGACTCCGATAGAAAACATGACCTCAACAACTTAAGATCAAACAGAATCAAAAGCGTCGCCGGTTACAACGTCGCCCAATTACGCCAAAAAACAGGAGCCGACCTCGTCTGCCTCCTCGGCACAAAAGGCGGCGGCGGTCTCGCCCAATGCCCAGGCGCATTCTCCGTCGTCAAACGGGGCCGCAACATACTGACACACGAAATACAACACAACTTCGGCTGGAAACACGGCATGCAAAAACCCAAAGGCGGCGGCGACGACGTCTCCATAATGCTCCACACCACCCCGCGTCTCGTCGCATGGATGCCCCGCAAAATCCCCGACAACACCGTCTATCTCGAATACCTAACCCGTAATAAATAATAGGAAAATATAAATACGGCAGCGCACTGCGGCTACTGCAGCTGCAGTGCCCACTGCCCGGTGTCGTGCGAGCCTTGGCTGGGGTGCGTATAAAATGGAAACGGGCTGTCCGGGCAGAGAAAAACTTTCACGGAAGAGCGTTTTTTTGAATAGATAGCAAGACTCTTGGAGTCTTGCTATTCCTTGTGGTTTTCCCCAATTTTACTACAAGAACGTTATTGTAATAAAAAACACTCCCTTTTTCCGGGAAAATCGGATACTTTTCATCGTTCAGGCGAGCAAAATCCGCATCCGACAAATCAACAGCTTCGAGATTGGTAACTCCAAGATAACGGAGGTATGGGCTCACCCGGACGCTCTCCCCGTCATACCATCCAAAAAAAGACCTCCCAAAAATCTGGTGTTTCGGTGTAAATACTAAATCTTCATGTTTATGCGGACCAATTACCGCAAAGCGCACTTTCTGTTTACCCAGTTTTGGCTCAACCAAGCGCATTTCAGAAATTAGTGAATTGGCAAACACCTTGTCGCGTTCGCGTGCGATGGCGTCGTTGTTAAAATTAGCAGTGCATATATAAATATTTGTCAATACACCAACCGCAGCAATAATCATGACAAAATTGCTTTTGGCTTTTGCCGCACACGCGCCTATAAAAGCATAGAGTATCGCAAACGCAAAAAGAGTACGAAATAAAAGGGCATAAGTGATGAACACAAGAGCAAAAGCGACGCATATCACACACAAAAGAGAAACTCCCTTGTAAAGAAACGCCCTTATTTTTAGCGGTTCATAAAAGAAAATAACAAGAAGTCCAACCCAGAAGATAAAGAGGGATGACATGCCTTGCCCAAGAAACAGGTTCTCCATCCCTAAGAGAGTGAAACGCATGCTATTTATCGTAAATTTCAGTCGTGAAAATAAATCTCCTGTGTCGAATAGGTTAAACATGCCGGAAATCCGATCGGTTGCTGGAATGTTTGTCCACAAATGAAGCAGTTTTGATATTCCCGAACTTACCCCCACAGCAAAACCACAAAACAAAACGAGACGCAAAATTGAGATTCCTTTTGCCTTTATTTTTTTGAGGGAAATTTCGTCCGGCTTTTCTTCGCTAAAAAGAATTAAGAACAGCAGAGCCACGAAAAAATAAAAAAAGAAAGCCTGATAATCTCCAAGTGACAACACGAACAAAATGAACGCACTAATCAATGCGGCGGGTCTGCGGGAGAAATAATACTGTCGAACAGCAAGCGAAGCAAAAACAAGCCCTAGTCCACTGGACGCGGAGACAGCACTGCATTGGGCGAGATGCGGCCAGTTCGGTGCGCTGACAAAAAGAGCGCAAAACAAAAACTGCCACTTCTTTTCAACCGAAAAGGTTGTTGCAAGAATAGCACCAGCGAGGGAAAGACCAACACAAAAAAGCGCGGTGGGAAGAAAAGGAAGCGACCCAAATGTAACGGGAAAAATAAACCTGAAAATCCCCCTTCCCCATCGATGCTCTGTCACATAGGTTTCCAAGTCCGATCCAAACAAATTTAATTCCTCGTCAATCGAAAGGGTGAAATTGGTCAACTCCTGCCAGTATGCCGCAACAGCCACGGCAAAAGCGAAAACAAACAGTTTTCGTGCTTCTACTTTTGAGAGAAATTCTTTTAGTAGCGGATATGCAAAGAAAAACGCAACCAGAACGTAAATTATGGCTGGAATAATAAAAACAGAAAGCGGGGCGAACCGAATACGATAGGGGATAGACAAGAGGCAGACACCCACCAGTGCACCCATCATGAGTTTGAAGAGCATCGTTCCCGATGTAGAATCGTTAGTCTTTAGCAGGGATAAATCAATTCGCTGAAATGCTCTGAAAATAAACTGCCGAAATCGGAAACACAGAAGAGTAGCCAGTGCAGATAAGATTCCAGAAAGCCACCACGCGCTTTGAGACAAAAAGGTCTTTTGAAGTAAAACGGGCTTCGCCGGGGTTAAGACAAAATATGGGTCGCGGACGGTGGATTTGGTTTGGATTGTTAGCGTATCCCCTTGTATCTCGTGCGTCAAAATGTCTTCATTATAAGAACCGAAGTTTTCAAGAGGAAAGCTGGTCAATTCAACGTCACGTAATCCAAAAAATGTTTTCTTGGTAATTTTAACGTCCCTTATTTGAACATGAAATGCTTCGTTGCGCACATCCACGCGAAAGCGGTCTATTTTCTTTGTCGGTAATCGGAAGGATAATTCGTTAAAAAGACCTATGTGGAAGCCGCGTTTTACTTTCGCGTTCGTTGAATTCGCTTCATTCCATCCCGAACCTGTGTCATAAAACAATTGCGACACGGGTCTGCTTTCCGATTTTGAAACAACATTTTTTATTTTCAGGTCTAAATAATAATTTTCATCCAGCAAAAAACCGAAGAATGCGAAGAATGCCCCGAAAACAAGCACCGCCAAAGAAATGTTCTTTAGCCGTCCATGTTTTTGGACATCTTTTGTATCTTCTTGATTTTCAGATAGTTCCCCATGGGGGCTGAGAGAGGTGTACATAGGCGTGCATTTTGAGTGTTGAGTTTTTAGATTGGTTAAAAAGAGTTCGTCCAACCCGGCACGTGCGAGTGCAACCAGAACTGGCGGCGCGGCGTTGAACTTTTCCAGCCACTTGTCGCGACAAGTGGCAACCATTGTAATGGCGTTAACAGCGTTAGCGTTTCGAGTATTGGAAGCGTTTGCGGGCACCTGGGCGACCGCTCTTTTTGCGTTCTTTCATGCGCCCGTCTCGGGTGAGCAGACCCGCTTTTTTCAGGGTCGGGCGGTATTCCGGGCTAAATTTTTCCAAGGCACGGGCGAGGCCGTGGGAAATGGCACCCGCTTGGCTATTTGGACCACCGCCCGATACGGAGACAGAAACGTCGAACTGGCTTTGATCTACGCCGACGGTTTGCAGGGGGCGTGTGGCGGCTTTGGCGAGTGTTTCGGTATAGCAATAGACATCGAGGGGGCGGTTGTTCACGGTGAACTGACCTGTCCCAACGGAGATGCGGACTCTGGCGGAGGATGTTTTGCGGCGCCCAACGGCGACAAAGGTGTCTGCAACGGTTTCGCTCATAGTTTTTGTAGTGTTTGAAAAATCGTGGTTTGAGTAGTCGCTGCGTTATCAGCCTTTGTAGGGAACCGGGTTTTGTGCTGCGTGCGGGTGTTCTTCCCCCGCATAGACTTTCAGTTTTGAGAGCATGGCGTTGGCGAGTTTGTTCTTTGGGAGCATCCCCTTGACGGCGTGTTCGATAATGAACGCAGGTTTGCGCGCGCGCATGTGGGCGACGCTGCGGCGGTAGGCGGTGCCGACCCAACCGGTGTAGAACATGTAGGTCTTGTCGGTTTCTTTGCTTCCGGTGAGACGAACTTTGTCGGCGTTGATGACGACGACGTAGTCGCCGGTATCAACATGCGGTGTGTAAGTTGGTTTGTGGCGACCTCGCAGGATGGACGCGATTTTCACGGCGAGGCGCCCGAGGATTTGGTCTGTGGCGTCAACGACATACCATGCCTTCGCTGTGTCTGACGCTGTTTTGGCTAACGTGGTCTTCATTGAAAAAAGGGGGCGCAGGCTGAGGACGGATGCCGCTGTGTCAACATCTTTGTAGGGAAAATTTTAGTAGGCGAAGCGTAGCCAGAATCCCCACCAAAGGTTGTCGCTCGTGTTGCCGACCAGACGGAGTTCGTCACGCCAGCTGCCATCGGAGTTCCACGCGTAGCGGACGCCGACGCCGATGGTGGTGTATTCGCTGACATTGTAGGTGAGGTCAACGGAGCCGCCGATGTAGCCGTAGTCGTTGCGCCATTTTGGAATACCTGCGTCGCGCTGGTCGGCGTTGGCGGCGTGCGCGGAGACGTATCCCGCGTAGGCGGAGAGGACGAATTCGATGCCGGGCAGGACTGCCGGGAAGCTGAACGCTCGGCTGGCATTGGCTTCGAGGGTAAGTTGTTCTAAATTAAAGTCATAATATGCCCACGCTGCGATCTTTGTGCCTTGATAATCGGTGCCCGCGCTGAGGAAAAGTTCGTTGCTGCGGTTGTAAATGGCGCGATTAGTAATCGGGTTTGGGGCGCCGCCCGGAATGCCCCAATGGAGGTCATTTTGGTTGGGGAAGGAGTGATAAATCCAGCCGAAGTCGAAGAGGAAATCGTTATAGACGAGTTTGCTGCCGAGGGAGAAGTCGGCAAGATTTGCGCTTTGGGTGACGGGGTTCATTGAGAAAATATTTCCGTAAATGGAGGAACCGACTCGCGTGGATGGGAGCTGGTATTCGAGGTTAACGCGGGTTTGGAGGTTGAAGTCGGAGTGTTCTTTGCCGCGAAAGACATATTCAGATTCCGAGCCGACTCTGGCTTTGACAGAGATGGGACGGAGGACGTCGCGGAAGGATTGTGCCGAGAGAGAAGTCGTGCCGAGGAGGGCGAGTGCTGCGGCGGCTGCGAGAGTGTATTTTTTCATGTTTGTTTACCGTGTGTTTGCGTTTTGCTGAGTTGCGAGAGCGGTGAGTTTTTGTCCGAATTGACGACGTTATGGGTTAAGAGGATCGGTGTTTAGTGCAAGTTTTTTCGGAGGCGTCAGATGAAGGAAATGATGATGTTTGCGAACTCGGAGCATTTGACCTGGGTTGCGCCATCCATTTGGCGGGCAAAGTCGTAAGTAACGCGGCGGGAGGCGATGGCGCTGGAAAGAGCGTCAATGACGAGGGATGCCGCCTCGTGCCAACCGATGTGGCGCAGGAGCATTTCGCCGGAGAGGATAACGCTGCCGGGGTTGACGCTGTCTTTTCCGGCGTATTTAGGCGCGGTGCCGTGGGTCGCCTCGAAGATGGCGTGGCCGGTGTCGGGGTTGATATTGCCGCCCGGGGCGATGCCGATGCCGCCGACTTGCGCGGCGAGCGCGTCGGAGAGATAATCGCCGTTGAGGTTGAGGGTCGCGATGATGTCAAATTCTTCCGGGCGGGTAAGGACTTGTTGTAGAGCAATATCGGCAATGACGTCTTTGAAGACGATGCCCGCGCCGCGTTTGCCTTCGGGGATGCGGTGCCACGGACCACCATCAACCGCGACGGCGCCGTATTCATCGCGGGCGAGGGCGTAGCCCCAATCGCGGAAGGCGCCCTCGGTGTGTTTCATGATATTTCCTTTGTGGACGAAAGTGATGGACTTACGTCCTCGTTCGATGGCGTATTCGATGGCAGCGCGGGTGAGCCGTTTGGAACCGGGAGCCGATACGGCTTTGATGCCGATGCCGACCAATTCCGGCGTGGAGCCGAAGCGGATTTTTTTGGCTTCATCGGGAAAGGCTGCGCGGAGAAATTCTTGTGTTTTGAGCGCGGCGGCGCCACCGGCAATGAAGTCTATGCCCGCGTAGATGTCTTCGGTATTTTCGCGGAAAATGACCATGTCCACTTTTTCGGGGTGTTTGACGGGCGAAGGGGTGCCTTGTATCCAGCGCACGGGGCGCAGGCAAACGTAGAGGTCGAGGAGCTGGCGCAGAGCGACGTTAAGCGAGCGAATGCCGCCGCCGATCGGCGTGGTGAGCGGTCCTTTGATGCCGACGAGGTATTCCTTGAAAGCGGCCACCGTCTCGTCGGGGAGCCAGTTGTTGAATCGGTTAAAGGCGGTTTCACCTGCAAACACTTCAAACCATTCGATTTTGCGCGAGCCGCCATATGCCTTGCTCACTGCGGCGTCGAAGACGCGCACGCTTGCCGCCCAGATATCCGGACCGGTGCCATCGCCCCTGATGAAAGGGATGATCGGGTTATCGGGAACGTTAATTGCGCCGTTGGCGGCAAGCGTGATCTTTCCGCCGTTGGGCGGAACATTGCTGGTAAAACTCATGATGGTCGGAACGAAAACGCAGATGCCGCAAAAAGAGAATGCCATTTTCCGCGCTCACTCCCCCTGCCCGAAAGGGCGCGACTCACGTTATCGCACTCCGTCGGCTCCGTGTCGCGCTTGCCGGCGAAGTTGGCTTGTGTGAAGCATTTAGAAACGAACGCGATAGCTGGCGTTGAACGCCCACGGGGTGTCGTATTTGCTTCCCCAGGCACATTCGTAGTCGAAATGGATTTGTTGCGAAGAAGTGGTCTGCCAGATCACGCCGATGCCTGCGGTGACGCGGTGCCCGTCTGTATTGGGGCGTAATTTCACGGAATCGTCATCCCCGTAACGCAGGTGCAATGCGCCGCCGTAACTATTTTGTTCTTCGTAACCTATGCGTATGCTGGGCTGGATGATTTGCCCGTTGGAAAGCTCAAAAGCCCTTGAGAGGCTTCCCCCGACCGCCCACCGGATGGTGTCCGAAGCATCGCGGTTCGCGTGCACGCGGCGGTCTGTCGTCGTAGAGCTTTGTTCCGCGTGTGTCCACGCGAGCTGTGTGCTTGGGGTGAGGCGCAACCCGCTATCCCAGAGGTCCCAGCTTTTCCCGATTTCCAGAGATGCCCCTATTGCCGCGTGGTCAAGGGAAGCGCGGTCGCGCCCCTGCGTGTCGTTCACGTCGAAGCTGTTGTCGTTGTATTGCGCCTTCAACGTGCCGTCAACATACCAGCCGCGGTCGTGTTGCCAGGTGCCATATGCGCCGAGGTAGGGCGCATCGTTTTCGCCCTTGCTCGCGAAGGCGTCGTTGAGGCGGCGCCGCGAAGCTTGGTATCCGACGAAGCCGCCGAGGTGCAGGTAGTTTCCGTCGGCGAGTTCAAGACCGTGGTCGATGCCCGTGTCCACGCCGTATTGGTATTCGTGGAAACGTGCCACTGCGGGACCGAGGTCGGCGTTTGCGCGTTGGGCGTAAGTTCTTATCCAGAAGTATTCGTTTTCCGCCGGCACGGCTTTTTTCTCGGCGGTTTTCTTTTGTTTTCCGATGAGGCGCAGCTCGCCGAAGCGTTTCGAGAGGCTGTCTAATTGAGCATACCAGCCCGCTGCCTGAGTGCCGGCACTGGCGGCGAGGCTTTCCACGCTTGAACTTGAGCCGACAGCCTCGACAAAGACGCTTGCGTGGTTGCCGCTGCTGCCGCCGGTACTCGCTGTGTCGTAGCGATATAAACCAATGTTCAACGGTGCTTCGAGGCGGATATCGGCATCGGCCGCCACTTGTGCCGGCATTCCCGTCGCCGAGCGCACAAGCTCGATTCGCGTGCCCGCCGTCGCTCTTTCCGCGTTTAACACGTTGCGCACCGAGAAAATGTGCCTGCCGCTCACTTCGCCATTGGCGGCGAGTTCTACGTGGTCGGAAAACGCGGGCGTAGCGAAATCCAGTTCTACGCTGTAACGCCCTACGCCATCGGCAGTTGCATTTTTCAATGATGCCACGGCGAGTTTTTGCCCGAGGTTTTCAAACCACACCATCCCGTCGTTCAGCAATTCGCCGCGAATGTCGCAACGGTCGCGTTCGCTTTCGATTCGCAGATGCGCGCCTGCGCGATTCCATGCCGAACCGTGCACGACACCGCGCACACTCACGATGCCGCTGTTGTCAATGCTGCCGCCGATTCCGCCTTTTATTTCGAGGTGCCCCCCGCTGGCGTTCAGGGCGTTTCCGCCGACGTCGCCGTCCACGAGGGCTTCGCCGGCGTTTTCAATACTTCCGGCTATTCCGCTGGTGGTGAGCGGCAAACTTTCGGCATTCCACTGGTTCACCAATGTCCAGGTATCGCCGAGCAAGGGAACGTTTATTTCGCCGCCTTTGCTCAAAGTAAGCCGGACATTTTCGCCGAGTTCGACGCGTTCTGCGCCGCTGGTGGAAAATGGTTCTGCGACACTTGTGTCGCCGCGGAACACCACCGTTCCCTGCACCGTTGCCGCACCGAGTTCCGCCTTTCCTGAAAATTCCACTACCGCGCCCGGGTCAATTTCGAGCACGCCCACGCGTGCGGTTTCTTCCGCCGCCCGTAATTGCGCGGTTCCGCCGACGCTCATGCGCCCGGTGTCCACGACGCCGTCGAACGTTGCTTCCGCGCCGCGGGCGACTTCGACTGCGCCGGTGTTCACCGCGCCCAGTGTGCGAAACGCCGCCGTCCCGCGTTTCACGAGGGTCCCGTTGCCGGAAATGTCTCCGCGCAAGGTCTGCGCGCCCACCGTGTCGAACTCCACGTATGAGCCGCCGCCCACATCTATCGCGCCGGCGTAATCGCCGTGGACAGGGCTGCTCACTGCCGCCGGCTGTGCGCCGAGAACGCCGTTCACGACGAGGCGTCCCTGGACCACGTGCGTTGCGCCCGTGTAGGTATTGGCGCCGGCGAGCGTCAACGCGCCCGCGCCTTTTTTGGTCAACGTTCTACCGTCCCAATTTTTTTCGGAGAGAAACACTTCGCCTATTTCCGTGCGGTCGCTCAGGGAGGAACCCACCGTAAACGTCGCCTCGACCGTGAAGTCGCCGTGGGCGTGGTCGTAGGCTCCGCCGTCCGCGATGTGCGTATCCGTCCACGCCAGACCAAAGGTCGCCAAAATCGAACGCCCGCCCGATCCAGTCGTGATTTGCGCCGTCGCGAAATCTGCGTTTCCGCTGCCCGCAATCTCGTATTTCAGGGGGAACCCTGCGGTCGCTATCGCCCCGCTCGTGCGTATTATCTCCATCTCGACCGTAGTGGAAAGACCGGCAGTGCCGTCGAAAAATCCGCCAATGTTCAACACCGAATCCGGAGAAAACACCACCGTGCTTGCCAATATCACCGGTCCCGCCTCGTCTAACACGATGTTCAATTCCCCGCCTCGCACATCCAACACACCCGAAATCTCAATCGGTGTCGCCGCCGTCGCGCCGGGCAAATTCAGCGCCCCTGCGCTTTCCTTCACAAGGTTGCTGACGCCGGTCAAGCGTCCGCTAACCGTTCCTTCGTCAACGTGCAGCACCCGCGCCGGAGACGCCAAGGCGGGGTCAAACGCAAAGGTCTGTCCGGCTTCGACTTCCAACCGCGGCACGCGCTGACCATTCTCCGACATCACGCTGCCGCCGGTTACCCGCAACTCCTGTATTCCCGCCAATGCATCCGGTGTCAACAGCACCACCGTGCCTTCTGCGACGGTGAAGATTCCCGTGAACGCCGCCGACGCCGCCAGCGATAATTCGCCCGCGCCGCTCTTCGTCAATGAACCGGGCACCGCCGACGCATCGGCGAAACCGCCCACGAACGCCGCCGCGTCCACGTCAACGCGCACCGTGCCGCCGTTCTCGGTGACCAGCCAACGCTTTGAGAACGCCGCCCCGTCAAGGCGCAACTCGCCGCCGTCCAAGGTATTCGTGCCGCCGCCGAGATTCGCATCCTCGCTTACAGACAAGATTCCGCCGGTCACGAGCGTGTCGCCGTGCGAGTTCACGCTGGTTGGGAGCAACCGCAAAATCCCTTCGCTCTCTTTCACCAATGTCGCGTCTGCCCCTGTTAATCCACCCGCCAAAGTGCCCGAATCGAGCCTCAATGTCGCGCCCGAATCCAACGCGATGCTTGTCCCAGCCGCTGTTTCCAGCTGCGTGAACTGCTGGTTTTCCGAACTCGTAACACTCCCTGCGGACAAAATTACTCTGGGCGAAGCGGTCAGCGCGTTGGACGTGCCCAGCACGAAATCCGCCCCGTCGAGGCGCACTGTGCCGACATCCGTCACCGCCTTTTCAATCCGCGCCGCGCCAAGTGTCAGGTCTTTGCCTCCAAAACTCGCTCCGCCGGCGGTCGCTTCCACGACGAGCGCCTTAAAACGCTGCGTCTGAGTCGCTTCGAGCGTCCCGCCATTGTCGATTTGCACGCTTGATGACGCCGCCAGCGCATTCGCCGCCGTCAACTTCAGCAAGCCGCCATCAATCTGCGTCGTGCCCGTGTGCGCCAACGCATTTTCCACCAAAAGCGTGTCCGAACCATTTTTCACCAATGAGGCGTTCGCGCCCGTCAATCCGCCTGCCAACACGCCCGCGCCGACCGTCAGCGTCGCGCCCGCGCCCAGCGCGATATTGGTCGCTCCTGCCGTTTCCAAGTGCGCGAAAGCCTGGTCCCCCGCGCTCGAAACGTTTCCGCTCTTAAGAATTACCGCCGTGGCATCCGCCAATGCGTCGGGTGCGACCAAATCAAAAACCGTCCCTTCGAGCTGCACGACAGCCACGCCTGTCAATGGCGTCCCGATCCGTGCCGCGCCAAATATCACGTTGGCACCGCCAAAATCCGCGCCACCGGCGGTCTCTTCGATGTTCAGCGAGCTTATGCTTTGCGTGCCTTCCGAGAAAAGTTGACCGCCATCCGTCACCGTGACGGACGTGGCACCTAACGCGCTCTCCGCCGCCAGCGTCAACACGCCGTCATTGGTGACGCGCACGCCGGAAGAATTGCCCAGCGCATTGGACGCGCTGACGAGCAGCGAACCGCCGTCAACGACCGTCTCGCCGGTGTAAAAAACCGAAGTCGTGATTTCTGTCTGCGCGCCGGTCACCAACACGCCGCCCGCGCCGGTCAAAGCCACCGTCACTGCGCCAGCCTGCGTCAACGCAAACTCCAGCTTTGCGCCGGCTTTCACTTCAACAGAACCGGTGCCGGTCGCCCCAACTTGCGTCAAAGCCAACACGCCCGCCTCGACGGTCGTCCCTCCGGAATGCGTGTTTGCGCCGCCGAGTTCCACGCGTCCGGCACCGCTCTTTACGAGCCGCCCCGTGCCGCTGACACTCGTCGCGAACACACCATCGTCGCCGCCGGATTCCCACGCCAACGCGATGGTTCCGTTATTCGTCATGGTGGCGACGCCGCTTGTATCGGCTCCGTTTTTGAACCGCGCCGTCCCCGTCACGATAAAGCTGTTTTGAGTCTCCACCTTGTCCGCAAATACCGCTGTTCCAGCGATTTTTATATCGCGGAAATCGATCCACACCCCAAATTCCGCCGTCGCGCCAGAGAGCACGTCGAGCCTGCTTGTCGCCTCGACGATTTCTCCGATGGTTTCCGTTGCGATCCCGACGATTTTAGCCGTCCCGTCGCCGCTTTTGTTGAAAACGTAGCGCATACCGTCGCCGATGGTCATCCCGCCCACGATTACGCCGCCGCCGGAGGTATCCACCCGGACTTCTGTCGCCGCTCCGGACCATCTTCCGAAATTCACGAGGTCGCCGTTTTGAAATGCTTGCCTGTTCCCGCCTTCGTACTCCCAGTCTTTGGCGAGAGATTCCGCTGCCCACACTCCCACCCCGGAAGTGCCGGTCGTCGCCCATTTCAGGTCGTAGCTTTTGCCGGAGAAGGTCGTCAAAATGAGGTCGTTTCCACTCTGGACGAGGGTCGCGCTCACGCGGTCGGCAGCACTGATTTCCACCCCGCGATAAAGGAAGGTCGTCGATTCCAACAACGCCTGTTCCACCTCCAGCCCCTGCACCGCGCGCAACACCGTGTATGTGCCGTCCGTCCATTTCACCTGCTCCACAGCGTTCACCGTCGTGGAGAGGTCCAAGCGATTCTTCACGTTTTTCGCGAACGTCGCCGAGCCGGCGACGACCACGCTATCGCTGGAGTCAACGCCGCCGGTCTTCGAGAGAGCGAGGCGCAGAGTCAAGCCGTTGAACGAAGTCGTCGTCCCGCTCTTGCCCACCGTCAACACCCCGTTTGGTGCGACTATGGCACCCGAACCGCCGAGGGTGTTTGTTGTTAATGAGATATTTTCGATGATCCCGCTGCCGGCGATTGTCGCGCCGTCAGCCACATTCACGGCTCCGGTGAGTGTGCGCTCTGAGCCGACCAACAGCTCCCCGGCATTGACGTTTATCGCGCTCGTGAATGCCGCCGCTCCCGCCAGCGCCAACACGCCGACGCCTTCCTTGGCAATCTGCCCGCCATAGCCGACCACCGCGCCGGTCAAGGTCTGTTGCGTTGCGGCGGGAATCGCGAAGGTCAACAGCCCCGTCGCGCCTACGTCGATAGTTCCGCTGTGCGAGCCAGCCACCGGCGTCAACGGGTTGCCGTCGTCAGCCAATCGCCCGAGCAGACCGGTCAAGGTCAACGAGCCGTCACCCACCGTCAGCGACACCGTGCCGCCGATCTCCGCGACGGTCAAAGCATTCGTGCCGAATTTCTGCAGCGTGCCGTTGCCGGACACCGCGCCCGACAAGGTCTGCGGGTCATTCTGGGTGAGCGTTAAAGAAGCCCCGGAAGAAATCGAAATCGGTGCCGAGAACGTCCCGCTCGCGCCCAACGCCGACTGCACGTTTAATTCGCCGTCGGCGACCACCAGCGTCCCCGTAAAGCCCGAGGCATTACCGGAATAGGTCAACGCCCCGCCATCAACTTTCGTGAATGTCCCCGCGCCGGTCAACGCGCCGCCCCAGGCGACGGTGCCGGTCTTCACGCTCACCGATCCGCCGGCTGTGGCGACTGCCCACGAAGAGCTTCGCGTCCCCGTCGAACCGGTGAAATCGAGCGTGCCGCCGTTCAAAGTGAGCGTACCGCTCCCGAACGCCTCGTCCGCCGCCGCCGACAACACACCGCCTTCGATGCTGATGCCACCGGCGAACGTCGAGTTGTCTCCGCTCAGCACCAACGTGCCGCTCCCGCGTTTTATCAAAGTCCCGCTGCCAGAAATTCCGTCTGTGGCGAGTGTTACATCATTTCCGTTCGTGTCCAGCACCCCGCCGCCGACGCCAATCGTCAGCTGCGAAGAGATGTCTTGGGTATTTCCTGACGCCCAGACCAATGCCGCCCCGCTTTGGACAGTAATCGCGTTGCTTGTCCCCAGAGCGTTTTCCACAAAAATAATACTTCCTGCCGTAATTTTCGTCCCGCCGGTGTAAGTGCTACTACCGTTCAAAGTTAACGATCCGGAACCTTGTTTTTCCAACACGGCACCCACGCCGCCCTCGCTGACCGCTGATGCAAACACAACATCGTTTGCGCCGGTGTCCAATATCGCGTTCGCGCCTGCGGCCAATACCAAGCGCGCAGAAATATCCTGAACGTTGTTCGATCCCCAAACCAAACGCGCATTATTGCCAACGGTGATAGAACCGATCGCGCCCAGAGTGCCTGTCTTAAAAATAACGCTTCCCGCCGTAATTTTCGTCCCGCCGGTGTAAGCGCCAACACCGTTCAAAGTTAATGTTCCGGAACCTTGTTTTTCCAATATGGCACCCGATCCGCCGGTCTGACCGATCCCTGAGGCGAGCGTAACCTCGTTGTCCCCGGTGTCCAATATCGCGTTCGCGCCTCCTGTTAATGACAAGCGCGCAGAAATATCTTCGGTGTTGCCCCAGCCCCAAACCAACCGCCCATTGCCAACTGTAATGTCGCCGCTCTCGCCCAGACCGCCTTCCGAAAAAACGATACTTCCCGCTGTAATTTTCGTCCCGCCGGTGTATGTATTAGCGCCGTAAAAAGTTAACGCCCCGGAACCTTGTTTTTCCAAGACGACAAGCTCACCGGACACGGTTGAATAGAAAGTTACGTCATTTGCGCCCGTGTTTATCACAGCCGCACTTCCCTCGCCCGGACTCATGATTAAACGGCTCGAAATGTCGTCCGTGTTGTTTGCTCCCCAAGTCAAACTCGCGCCGCCTTGCACCGTGATATTTCCTGACGACCCCAACCCGCCCGAAGCAAATACGACGCCGCCTTTTTTAATCAAAATTCCGCCGCTAAAAGTGCTCGCGGCATCCAAGGTTAATATACCCGCTCCTACCTTCTGTAACACCCCGGCGCTTCCGCTTTCTCGCACGGCACTGGCAAAGGTGAGGTCTGTCGCAATGTCCAAAGTTCCGCCGCCGTCACCCACCACTAAACGTGAAGAAATGTCGGTCGTGTTTCCCGCCGTAAAACCTAATTCGCCACCTTTGAGAACGATGTCGCCGGTGGTTCCTAATGCCCCGTCCGCAAAAACTAACTTTCCTGCGGAAATACTCGTCCCGCCAGTGTATGCGTTCGCAGCGGTTAATGTCAGTGTGCCAAATCCCACCTTTGATAATGTTCCCGTGCCGGTTATCGCCAAGCCGCCGAGCGCGATACTATTCGAGTTGGTGTCAAAAATCCCGCCGTTGTCACCAATCGTTATTTGTCTCGTTGAAATATCCACCAAGGTCCCCCAGCCCCACCGTAACCCGCCGCCATTCAGCGTAATGCCTCCTGTCCCAAAATTCCCTAACTGCGTAAAGAGAATAAACCCTCCCGTAATTTCCGTTCCTCCGGTATAAGATTTATCCCCAGAAATAGTTACAGTACCGTCGCCGGTTTTGAGAAGACGTCCCGCACCGCTGACGGCGTTTTGCAAGGTCATTTGATTCTGGCTCGCGAGTTCAAAAATTGCTCCTGTGTTGACAGTTATGAAGCCGCGTGTCGTGGCGTATGCCTCGTCGTAGTAGAGTTTTGTCTCGTCGGTAATTTTCAACCTGCTGCCGTTGCCGTTGACGGTAAATTCCCAAGACGCAAAGTCCGCAAAAGTCGCGGTGGTGCCGCTTGTGCCAAACGCACCCTGATACGTCGTGTGTTCACCGGAAAAAACAAGCGTGCCGGCGTTTATTCTCGTCTCTCCTGTATAAGCCTGCGTCCCGTACAGTTCCATTATGCCCCCGCCTTCTTTGATCAACACACTGGGGATGGCACTCCCGTTGTGACCTCCCGGGTTGACGCCGCCGTTGTGCACCTTGCCGTCCGCGAGTGCGGCACTCACGATGAGGCGGGCACCTGTTTCCACGTTAAAGGTAGCCGTGGTACTGCCTTTCGTGAAAGACGTTGCGTCGCCACCCAGCGCAAACGAACCCCTGCCGCGATCAAAGCCCGAAAGGGTTGTTTTAATTTCGGTAGGCAGGTCACTTGCCTTGACTGTCACCACACCGCGAAACGCCGCCGCTCCCCACGGCGTTTTGTATGTTCCGCTGTTGGGACCGGCTGCGTTTCCACCTGTTGAAATCATGGTGCCGCCGGTCAATGTAATTACTCCGAGATTACTGCGTTGGTTTAATTCCACGGTTCCGCCTTCATTGACCACAATTTGGGTCACGGGAGCGCCAACATAGTTACTTCCCCAAGTATCGTTTCCGGCGAAGAAAAGCGTTCCCCCATTGTTAATTGTGATAACATGACCGGCGCGATTTTCGCAGCTTGCGCCAGCCACACTCACCGCGCCGCCGTTGATGACAAGCCCGCCGGTATAAGAGTTGCCCGCCGGGAACGTTAGCGTCCCGGCACCTTCTTTTATGACGCTGCCGGTCCCGGTGAGTACCGTCCCAAAACTAATCGAGTTTCCGTTCGTATTAAAAACGGCACCGCCCGACCCAATCGCGTTCAGCGATCCCGAAATATCCTCCGCGCTCCCCGACCCCCACTTTAAGCCGCCGCCGTTCAATGTAATCATTCCCGATCCCAAATTGCTGGATTTGCTGTAAAATTCAACCAATCCGCCCGTGACAACAGTTCCGCCCGTGTAGGTGTTCGTCCCTTCAAGTTTTAGCACACCTTTGCCAACTTTGTTCAACGGAATCGTCCCGGAAATCGCGCTGGAATAAGTGACGGTAATGGCGGCGCCGGAATCGTCGTTGGGGTCAGCCGTGGCGACCTTGATCTTGGTGTTCGCATTGCTGAAGGTGATGTTCTTGGAGATGGTCTCGCCATCACCGTAAAATTGTATCGTGGCGGCATTATTTACGGAGACGGTGGTGGTGCCAGTGGGCAGGTTTTCTGTCTTTTCGAAAGCGGCGATACCTTTGTCGATTGAAATGGCTGGCAACAAATTAGTGCTGCTGATAATGGCGACATCGGTGTCGTTTGCCGTGGTGACATAAATTATGCTGCCGCCAATCGTTTTCGCGGCAAAAGTGGAACTGCCACGTATGTAGAAATTGGAGTTGGCGTAAAAATGAACCGTGGCATTTGGACCAAGGACGCCGCCCGTTAGCAGCGACGCTGATCTGCCGTGGGGAGAGAGATAAAGCGTGCCCGCCCACTCGGAGGCATCGCCCGCGATTTGCACACCTCCTCCTGGGAAGCCTTCATTGGTGCCGTTGCCGTTGTGTTTGACTCCCATGTTGCCGGAACCAATGAGCTTGCTCTCAATCACCAATCCGCTTGCCACTGAGCGAATAAAGATGGCGTAAGAGGTCGCGCCGTTCGCCGTTCCCGTGTCTATCGTCCCGCCGGTGATTTTCACCTTGCCAAGCCCGTTTTGCAACAGACCAACGTTTAACTCGTTAGTAGAAGGGTTGTAAATCCCGGTTTGGACGGCGAGATCGTCCCCTGACCAGGAGTTGCCCGAATACCAATCATGGGTAACCCCCGTGCTAATATTTCCCGTGAGCGAGATGATCGCGTCATCCGCGATGACGACGGTGCGGAGGACAGCAGCGGCAAGCACGGCGTTGCTATTATTTCCGACTGCGGCTGTTCCGGTGAGGATGTAGCGGTCGGTGACTGCATCAATGGTCACCCCGGGTCCGCCGTTGTCCCAAGTGGAGGAGTCAGCCCAATAGACTACTGAGCCGTCAGCACCACCGGTGAGGGTGCGGATGGCGAAGCCCGACAAAGATGGCGTGGATAAAACCCCCGCCGTCGAGACCGCCGCCAGCGCGGCGGCTGAGGCGAGGAAGCGCGAAAACAGCCGTCTGCGACGCGGCGCAGCGGGTGAAGCAGTGCCTTGAACGGCGGTAGTAGTAACTTGTGTGGTCTTCATAAAATTTTGTGACGGTTGAAGTCGTTGCCAGATTGTTTTGTAAGAGAAGCCACATCCGCCGCAAGCGGAACCCCACACTGCGGCGCGACCAGAACTATGGCGAATCGAGCAATCATGGAGCGACGTGGTTAACGAAGTGGACAAGAAGCGAAGGCAGGGGGATTCCGCTGCCGCCCGCCACCAAGACACATTTCGGGCACATTTCAAGAGCCAAAAGCGAAGTTTTACAAAGTTTTTACCAGATGGAGCGGGTATTTCCCAAGTCTGATTCATGGCATGATGGGTCCGGTGAAATGCTAATGTTTCACGACATCGCCAAAGACCACGGTTGTCGTAGCCCGCGAGATGCGCACCGGGAGCAGCCGCCCCTCCATGTCGGCGGTTCCGGGAAAAAGCACTTTGCGATTGCCGCGATTGCGCCCCATGAAAACGCCCTCGCCGCGGCGCGCCCGCCCTTCGACCAGAACTTCTTGCTCTGTGCCGACTAAGGATTGGTTGCGCGCCAGCGAAAACGCGCCCAGCCGCTCCAGCAACATGTTGTTGCGCGCTTCCTTAACCTCGCGTGGCACGGTGTCGCCAAGCGCCGCCGCCGCCGTCCCGGAGCGCGTCGAGTATTTGAAAATGAAAGCCATGTCGAAACGCACTTCGTCGAACAAAGCCAGCGTCTCGGCAAAATCGGCATCGGTCTCGCCGGGGAAGCCGACAATGATGTCGGTCGAGAAACACATCTGCGGGCAGGCGTCGCGCAGGGCGTCCACGGTGCGCAAAAAACGCTCGCGGGTGTAAGGGCGGCGCATGGCGCGCAACATGCGGTCTGAACCGCTCTGGACGGGCAGGTGGATGTGCTCGCAAAGTTTGGGCAAGTCGCGAAAGCACTCCACAATGTCCCGGCGAAACGCCGTCGGGTGCGGGCTTGTGAAGCGGACGCGCTCGACACCTTCGACGGCGTGCACTTTTTCGAGGAGCTGGGCGAAGGGGCTTTTTCCGCCGGAAGAGCGAAATTCTTTTGCGCCATAACGATTTACGATTTGCCCCAACAGGGTCACTTCACGCGTCCCCGCCGCCGCCAAGGCGCGCACTTCGGCGACGATGTCTTCCATCCGGCGCGAGCGTTCCGCGCCGCGTGTGTGCGGCACGATGCAATACGAACAATGCATGTCGCACCCCTGCATCACCGAGACAAAGGCGCTCACGCGCCGCCCGGGAGCATGACCGTTGATGGCGTTTTGGGAGCCTTCCTCTTCGGCGATGTCAATGATGGTGGACGGGCGCGGACCCAGCCCGCGCAGGCTTTCCATGATGTGGTCGAGGTGGGTGGGGACTTGGTGGAACTTCTGCGTCCCCACGATGAGGTCGAGGTCTGGCAGGCTGTCCACGAGCGCGTGCCCTTTGTTTTGCGCCATGCAACCGATGATGCCCAGGAGCGGTGCCTGGGTGCCGTTCGCCGCCGCCGTCCGCTTGGCGCGAAGGAGACGCCCGGCCTTGCCCAACGCCTTTTGCTCCGCCTGGTCGCGCACGCTGCACGTATTGAGCAAGACCACGTCCGCCTCCTCCTCGGATGCGACAATGCAGTAGCCCCGCGCCCGCAACAGGGCGCCAACCGCCTCCGAGTCGCGCTCGTTCATCTGGCATCCGTAGGTTTTAATGAAAACACGGTTCATCGGCGCGGAAATGAATCAAAAATCGGGACAACGGAAAATAAAATCCCCCCCCTTACCCCCCCCCGCCAAGCCGCCGTGCGGCACTTCCGCCTTCTCTTTCGTCGCGGCGCCTGTTTCGCTGCCGCCATGCTTCTGCCAATTTGTAAGTTCGGCCACCCGGTCCTCCGGCAAAAAGGAGCCATCGTGACGAGTTTCGACGACGATCTCGCACGCCTCGCAGCCGACATGCTCGAAACCATGCACGCCGCACGCGGCATCGGTCTTGCCGCCCAGCAAATCGGGCGCGCGCTCCAATTCTTCGTCATCGACCTGAAAACCGGAAACGATTCCGCGATAGAGTTTTCTTTCACCTTTGACGGCAAAAACATCCCCCTCGAAGCACTCATGCCGCTCGCGATCGCCAATGCCGAATTGGAAATCCTGCCCGACGACGAATGGCTCGCCTCCGAGGGCTGCCTCTCTTTCCCAAAGCTGAACGGGCGCATCGCCCGCCGCGAAAAGGTGCGCCTGCGCTACCAAGACCTCCAGGGGAAATGGCGCGAAATCGTCTGCAACGGCTTGTTCGCACGCTGCATCCAACACGAGTTCGACCACTGCCAAGGCATCCTCTTCATCGACCGCATGGAAAAAGCCGACCTGCTCAAAATACAAACCAAGGTGAAGCAGCTAAAACGCGAAACACAGGCGCGCCTGCGCGAATTCGGCGCCCCAAAAGCCTGAACAACGGCGACACTCCCTTTTCATAACTATCTCCATGAGCAATTCTTCCGAACTCTTCGCCCGCGCCCAAAAACGTATTCCGGGGGGAGTCAACTCCCCCGTCCGCGCCTTTCGCGCCGTCGGGCGCACGCCGTTCTACACCGCCAGCGCAAAGGGTTGCCGCCTGCACACGGTGGAAGGCGCGGAGCTGGTGGATTACGTGCTCGCGTGGGGACCGGCGATTTTTGGCCACGACGACCCCGAAATTCGCGCCGCCGTCCAGACCGCCGTTCTCGCGGGTCTGGGTTTCGGGACAAATCACGCCGCCGAGCTGCGCATGGCGGAACTGCTCCACGAATGCCTCCCGCTCATTGACAAAGTGCGCATGACAAACAGCGGGACGGAAGCGACGATGTCCGCCGTCCGCCTCGCCCGCGGCTACACGGAACGGACAAAAATCGTAAAATTCGCGGGCTGCTTCCACGGGCACGCCGACGCGTTGCTCGTGCGCGCCGGTTCGGGCGCCCTGACCTTCGGCCACCCCGACAGCGCCGGCGTGACGCCCGCGGCGGCGGCGGATACGCTCATCCTGCCCTATAACGACGCCGACGCCCTCGAAGCCGCCTTCGCCGGCGTCGGCACCGAAATCGCCGCCGTCATCCTCGAGCCTTTTCCCGGAAACGTCGGTCTGCTTCTGCCCCGGACGGGGTTCCTCGAAACGCTCCGCCGCCTCTGCTCGCACTACGGCGCCATTCTCATCTTCGACGAGGTGATGACGGGCTTCCGCGTAAGTCTGTGCGGGACAATGGGCTTGCACGCCGTCCGCCCCGACCTTGTCTGCCTCGGAAAAATCATCGGAGGCGGAATGCCCATCGGCGCGTTCGGCGGAAGAGCGGACATCATGGACATGCTCGCCCCGCTTGGTCCGGTTTACCAATCGGGCACTTTTTGCGGGCACCCGCTCCCGTTGGCGGCGGGCATCGCCGCAGTGGAGAAATTGCGCCGCGAAAACCCTTACCCGCGCCTCGAACAGGCGGGAAAAACGCTTGCCGCCGCCGCCCTGGACGCAGCGCAGCACAAAGGCATTCCCCTGCAATTCCACCAATGCGGCGGAATGTTCTCTTTTTACTTCAACGCCAACCCCGTCCGCAACCTCGCCGATGTGATGGCAAGCGATACGGCTCCTTTCAAAAAAGTTTTCCAATACGCCCTCGACAACGGCGTCTTCCTCCCGCCTTCCCCTTACGAAAGCGCGTTCCTGAGCACCGCCCACGACACCGCCGCCATAACGCAGACGGCCGAGGTGCTCGCAAATGCGATAAAAACGCTTTGACGCCGCGCCATCCGCCGACCTTCCGCCTCCATGCTCCTCACCGCTTTCGCACCGGCAAAAATCAATTTGCTCCTCGCCATCCTCGGCACGCGCCCGGACGGTTTCCACGAGCTTGCCAGCCTCGCCGCGCCCATCGCCCTCGGCGATACGCTGTGGTTGGAAATGCCCGCCACGCTCCCCGAAGACAGCTTGCACTGCGACTACCTCGGCGTGCCGACGGACAACACAAATCTCGTCTTGAGGGCGGCCGCCGTTTTCCGCAAATGCGTCCCCGCGACGCCACCGGTGCGCTTCACCTTGCAAAAACGCATTCCCCACGGCGCCGGTCTGGGCGGAGGCAGCTCCGACGCCGCCTCGACGCTGCTCTTGCTCAACGAGGCTTCGGGACGCCCGCTCTCCCTCGCCACACTGGAAGAACTCGCCGCCGCCATCGGCTCGGATTGCCCCATGTTTTTGCACGGTCGCCCCGTCATCATGCGCGGGCGCGGCGAACGCATCGAAACCCTGCTCCCACGCGAACACGCCGCCCTGCGGGGTCGCCGCCTGCTGCTGTTCAAACCCGATTTCAGCGTCTCCACCGCCGCCGCCTACAACGCCATGCGCAATTTAGGCGCTCCGGCATACGCCGGCGCAACACAGGCGCTCGCACAGCTCGCCACATGGCGCGCTTCTCCCGAGACGGAACCGCCGCTGTTTAACAATATGGAGGGCGTCGTCTTCGCAAAACACCTTGCCCTGCCGGTATTAATAAAACACTTGCAAGCAAAATTCGCCCTCTCCCCGCGCATGAGCGGCAGCGGCAGCGCGTGTTTCGCCTTCTTGCCGACAGAATTTGACGTCGCACCCGTCGCAAAAACCATCCGCGAAGCCTGGGGAACAAGCGCTTTCATTTGCGAAACAACGCTCTTGTAACGCCAAAAAAACGGGCAAACCCCCGCTGCCGCCTGCGAAGTTTCTTGCTTCCCTCCAAGTTTAACCCCGTATTCATCGCTTTAAGATGAACAACGACGCCATAGAACACCTACTCAATGCCAAACCTGCCTTGCGCAACTCGCGGGAAAAACTGGAGGCGATGCGGGACGGGGCATACTGCTTTCATCGAAGCTGGGGCTTCGGTCAAATCCAACGTTACGACCAAGAATCAAACCGCCTCCTGATAGACTTCCCCGAAAGCGGAAAAACCGCTCACCCCATGGCACCGGAGTTCTGCATCGAAAAACTCACCGTTTACCCCCCAGAAAACATCCTCGTCCGCCAAAAAACAGATCCGGGTGCCGTCGAAAAACTCATAAAAGGCGAACCCGCCGAACTCGTGCGAGAAGTCCTGCTCGGCGACCCGGAACGCTCCATGTCCGCCATCGAACTCGATGGCATCCTCGTGCGCTT
The DNA here is from genome assembly GCA_031269335.1 of Puniceicoccales bacterium. Taxonomy (GTDB): domain Bacteria; phylum Verrucomicrobiota; class Verrucomicrobiia; order Opitutales; family UBA953; genus CALNBE01. Next base: position 21,411 of record JAISZI010000091.1, on the reverse strand, counting down.
AATGAGCGCACCCGTCGCAAAAAAATGGTGGACCAACAACCGAAAATTCCTCGTCAAAGACCCAAGAATCGCCGTCCCCGCAAAAAAAGACGGCCACTACGTCCTGCGCGAAGAACCCGTTAACCCGGAACAAGAAATCCTCGATAAATACCACCTGAATAAAAACCCGCTAAAGAAGATTTTACTCGCAGAAAAACTTTTTGAGTCATCTCTGCGCGAACTCGCACGCACCGACGCCGAAGGTGCAAAAAGCACCGGCGACACCGACGAAAACGCCGCCCCAAAAACACGGGAAAAACCACGCGCCGACGCAAAAACAAGAGCCGAAACAACCGCCCGCAAACACGTGCGCGATCTCATCGAAGCCGATTTGCAAAAAATATTCGACGAGCTGACCAATGTCATCAACTCCGGCAAACGCATCACCCATTCCGCCCCCGGCGACGAAGACGCCGTCAAAGAAGCCCGCGAACTCGCCGCACGCCTGCACGGCATCTGGGTGCGCAACGACCTTTGTCGCCACCTCAAAGCCAACGTCGAACAACTCGAACCAACCTCCGCCAGCATAATCCTCGCCTGCGATAATGCCGCCCTCTCCCTCCTCGCCGCAGAAATCCCCCAAACCCCCGCCTATCTCAAACGCCTCCTCGACCTGATCACCCGCGTCTATCCAGACAAGGCAAAATGGCAGCTAATCATCATCAACCTCCTCCGAAACAGCACAGGCAAACTCACCTCCGAATGCGTCACCTTCCTCGCCGAACGCGGCTGCGCCGAACTCGTCGCCCAAAGCATGCTCGACTGGCTCAATAGCCACGCCCTCCAAAGCCCGGTCATAAGCTGGATAATCAAAAACCGTAATACCCAAAAATACGCCTCCATCGTCGAACCACTCATCAACCACAAACTGCTCACCGCCATCCTCCAAGCGATAGACAACGAAGCCCTCCGCTCCACAAGCACACGCCGCATCCCATTAGCCGAAGAATTAAGCGACGACCAAAAACTCATCCCAGACCTCCTCAAAGACGCCAACGACGAAATCGCCCGCGACCTCGCCCAATCCCTCCTCCTCAACCAAGGATTCGAGCCGCTCACCAAAAAATCCATCCTCGCCCGCTTCATCAAACTCTACCAAAGCATCCAAAACCTCGTGGCAGACGAAACCTCTCACTCCGAACAACTTGTCGTCTCCCAATGGTCTCTCGACGCCCGCAGAAACGAACTCAAAGACATTAACGAAAATAAAATCCCCGAAAATAAAAAGGCGGTCGCCGCCGCCAAAGAACACGGCGACCTTAAAGAAAACTCCGAATACAAAATGGCTCGCCAAGAAGGCGACACCCTCGCCGCCCGCAAAGCCCAACTCGAAAACGACCTCACCCTCGGCCGCGTCACAGACTTCTCCGACGCACCAGTTGACACCGTCGGCATCGGCTCCATCGTCGAAATCCTCCAAAACGACTCCCCAACCCCCATCCGCCACACCATCCTCGGCGCATGGGACAGCGATCCCGATAAAGGCATCCTCTCCTACAAAACACCATTAGCCCAAAAACTACTCAGCAAAAAAGTCGGCGAAACCTTCCAAACCGAAATTGATGGCAACGTAGAAACATGGAAAATTTCCTCCATCTCACGCTGGACAGACACACAAAAATAGCTTCACACAAAAAACTTTCAACACAATCTTATCATGGACAACACTCTCCTCTTCATTGACATCTCCGGGTGGTGGAACGACCTCGACGCAACGGCACGCGTCTTCAACGTCATGGGGCTGGTCGGCGGCGGCGTCACCCTCATTCTCCTCCTGTTCACCATCTTCGGGATCGACCACGGCGGCATTGACGCCGCGCCCGATATCCCCACCGATGTCGGCGTCCATGAAGTCTCCGCCGACGGCTCACTCTTCACCACCCGCTCCGTAGCGGCATTCTTCCTCGGCTTCGGCGGCATCGGAGCCGCGACTTACGAGCGAACCGAAAACGTAATCATTGCCGGCGGAGCAGGCTTCGTCGCAGGCATCATCGTGCTCTACCTCTTCTACTTCATCGGCAAACACCTCATGGGTCTCCAATCCGACGGAACCGTCGATTACGCCCAAGCCATCGGTGCCGCCGGCACCGTTTACGTCACCATCCCCCCCAACCGAAAAAGCGGCGGACAAGTGCAGCTCACCTTCAAAAATCGCAACGAAATCGTCGCCGTCATCAGCGACACCAGCACCCCGCTCCCCGCAGGCACCCTCGTGCGCGTCAAAGCCTGCCTCCAAGGAAATATCCTCCTCGTCGAAGCACAGTAACACCGCAATTCCCTTTTTTCTTACCACACTAACAACACAAACACTCGTAAAAACATGAACGACCTCACCACTTACACATTACTCGCAATCGCGCTGCTCGGCTTCGTGATATTCTTCGTCTCGCGCTACCGCATGTGCCCGCCAGACCGCGTCCTCGTCGTCTATGGCGCACGCATCGCAAAAGGACAACCCGGACGCTGTTACCACGGAGGCGCCGCCTTCGTCCTCCCAGTCGTCCAAAACTACGCCTACCTCTCCCTCAACCCCATCAGCATAGACGTCCCCCTCAAAGGAGCACTCTCCAGCCAGAACATCCGCGTTGACGTCCCATCCTCCTTCACCGTCGCCATTTCCACCGAACCAGGCATCATGGAAAACGCCGCCACCCGCCTCCTCGGACGCAATAACGACGAAGTCCGAACACTATCCTCCGAAATCATTATGGGGCAAATGCGCGTCGTCATCGCCTCCATGACCATTGAGGAAATCAATGCCGACCGAGAAAAACTCATTACCCTAATTTCAAAAGGCGTCGCCGTCGAACTCCACAAAGTCGGACTCAAGATGATAAACGCCAACATCACCGACATCCGCGACGCCTCAGGCTACATTGACGCCCTCGGACGCGAAGCCGCCGCCCGCGCCATCAACGACGCCAACGTCAAAGTCGCCCAAGAAACCCAACGCGGCGAAACCGGCCGCGCCGAAGCCCAACGCGAACAAACAATCCGCGTCGCCGAAGCACGCGCCGCCGCCGTCAAAGGCGAAAACGAAGCCAAAATGCTCGTCGCCGCCTCAAACGCCGCCCTCAAAGTAAAAGAAGCCGAAGCACTCCGCCTCTCCGTCATCGCCGAACGCGTGCAAACCGCCCAAGCAGAACAAGAAGGCTACCTCGCCCAAAAAGAAGCAGAACTCACCCGCGCCACCCTCGAAAAAGCCACGATGGAAGCCGACATCATCACAAAAGCAGACATCGAAAAACGCCGCCGCGAAATCGACGCCGAAGCACTCGCCGAAGTCACCCGCCGCAAAACCCGAGGCGAAGCAGACGCCTTCCTCATCCAGAAAAAAGCCGAAGGCGATGGCATCGCCGCCGTCGCCCAAGGCGAAGCCGCCGCCGTCGTCACCAAGAAAAAAGCCGAAGGCGAAGGTATCGCCATGGTCGGCGAAGGCGAAGGCCGCGGCACCCGCGCCAAACTCCTCGCCCAAGCAGAAGGCACAAAAGCCATCCTCGAAGGCAAAGCCGTAGGCTTCGAACGCCTCGTCACCTCCGCCCTCGGCAACGTCCACAACGCCAACCAACTCCTCATCACCGAACAAATCTCCCGCATCGTAGAACTACAAACCGGCGCCATCAAAAACCTCCGCTTCGACAAAGTCGTCCTCATGGGCGGCTCCAACACCTCCGGCGGACCCGTCAGCGGCTTCGTCAAAGACCTCGTCAAAGAAACACTCCCCCTCCACGAAATCGGCAAAAGCGTCGGCCTCGACCTCCCCTCCATCCTCGGCACCTACAAGGACGATACAACCGACACAGCCGCCAAAGGCGCGGACGCTCCGTAGGAGAGGAAAGAGGGAGAGGGAGAGCCTCCCGCCGTTCACGGCGGGCATTGCGACTTGCTCTGGCTGCACTCGCCTCCCTTGCCCCGAAGGGGCAAAACGTGAATAACCGCCGGTGGAGCGCGAGTGTAACGAGCGCGGAACCGGCGGATGCCGCCCCCACCCACCCGCGCCAACGGCGCATCCCAATACCACTGGGAAAGGGAGGGGAGGGAAAGGAAAGCCCCAAAGGGGCGGCCCTCCCTATGCCGCAATTGGCACCGCTCCTCCGGAACGCGGCTGCGACTCCTGCCTTAGTGGCGGGTGATATTCTGCCCGACGCTGAGGATGGTGAGGATGACGCTGACGACGCAAATGAAGATGAGGCTGGTGGTGCCGCTGAAGACAGCGATGATGATGATGCGACTGAGGCGGCGGATCGCCTTATCGAGTGCGTTGATATGGCGCAGGGCAATCGTGTGGAAGGTGTCCGCGAGGCTGCCCGTATTTTCGCCGACGGCGAGAATATCGATATCGCTTGGCGGGAGGATGGAGTGGTATTTGAAGGCGGAGGCGAAGGCGGCGCCGTCGTTGATCATTTGGCGTCCGGCGGAGAGACGTTCGCGCAGGAGGCGATTTTCGACGGGGCGTTCGCAGAGGCGGAGGGCATCGGTGGCGTTGATTCCGCTGCCGAGGAGGGTGGAGAGGAGGTCTGTTATGCGGACGGTTTCGGTGTGGAGAAAAACGGGACCGGCGAAGGGGATGCGCAGGAAGAGTCGGTCTGAAATGAGACGTCCGCTTTCGGTGCGGCGCCAGCGCGAGAAGGCGAAGAGGGCGAGGATGATAAAGACGAGGATGAAGGGACCTCCTTTGACGAGGAAGTCGGAGAACGCCATGAGTGCTTTGACTGTCCACGGGAATTTGCCGCCGAGGCTGGTCATGATTTTTTCGAGGCGCGGGATAAGCCCGAAGACGAAAAAGGCGAGGACGCCGATGGTCATGAGGCAGAGGGCGGTGGGGTAACCGATGCTGGAAAGGATTTTACTGCGAAGCGCCTCTCGGAGGGCGTAGGATTCAAGTGTTTTTTTGAGGACTGGCGCGAGGTTGCCCGTGCTTTCCCCTGCTTCGATGAGGTGGAGGGTGGCGTTGTCGAACACCTTGGGGAAGCGGGACATAGCACCGGCAAGGGTGGCGCCTTCGCTTATGTCGCGCCAGAGGCTTTGGCAGAGGTAACGCAGGGCGGGGTCACTCACGCGCAGGCTGAGGAGTTTGACGGCGTCGCCCATGGGAAGGCCGCTGGTGTGGAGTTGGTAAAAGCTGTCAACGAAGTCGTTGGCGGTGGTGTGGACGCCGAAGAGGCGTTTGCGGGAGAGTTTGCGGGGGGCGGGCGTATCGGGAGAGGCGGGGGGAGTGGCGGTGGCGGCGTCATTGCGCTCGGAGCGTTTTTCGGGAGCGGTGCCGTTGGAAGCGAGCGAGAGTGGGCGCAGGTTTTGGGCGGCGAGCAGGCGGGCGGCGGTGCGGCGGTCGGTGGCGTTGAGGGTGCCGTTGCAGGGTTTTCCGGAGGAATCAAGAGCGGTGTAAGTGAATGCTGGCATTGTGGTGATAGGCGGCGTGGTTGGTCTGAGGCGGTGGTGCTATTCTTCGTATTTTTCCGCGTAAGTCATGATTTCGGCGAGGGTCGTGACGCCACGTTTAACCTGTTCCCAGCCGCAGGCTTGGAGGGTGCGCATGCCTTCTTTGAGGGCTTGTTCGTGAATTTCCCGGGCGGAGGCTCGGTTAACAATTTGGTAGTGAACGGCTTCGCTGACTGGAAGTATCTCGAAAATACCGACGCGCCCTTTGTAGCCGATGTTGCGGCAATAGTCGCAACCCACTGGCTCCCTGACGGTTTCGGTGTCGGCGACGGTGGCGGGAATGCCGAGGGCGGCGAAGTAGGGAAGGAGTTCGTCACGGCGTTTTTGCACCGGTTTGGCGCAGCGGGTGCAGAGGCGGCGGACGAGGCGTTGGGCGATGATGAGTTCGACGGAGGAGGCGAGGAGGAATGGCTCAATGCCCATGTCGGTGAGACGGGTGAGGGCGCCGGCTGCGTCGTTGGTGTGGAGTGTCGAGAGAACGAGGTGTCCGGTGAGGGAAGCGCGAATGGCGATGTCGGCGGTCTCGCGGTCTCGAATTTCGCCGACCATAATGACGTCCGGGTCTTGGCGCAGAATGCTGCGCAAAACGTTTGCGAAGGTGAGGCCGATCTCGGCGTGGACTTGGGTTTGGTTGACGGAGGGCACCTCGTATTCGACGGGGTCTTCGACCGTCATAATGCGGAGTTCGGGGCGGAGAATACGCCGCAGAAACGCGTTGAGGGTGGTGCTCTTGCCTGATCCTGTGGGACCTGTGACGAGGATAATGCCGTGGGGGCGTTCGATTTGGCGGACGATGGTGGTTTCGTCTTCGGGCAAAAACCCGAGATCGGAAATAGAGAGCGGGGCGGTTTTGGTGCCGAGGAGGCGCAGGGAGACGCTTTCGCCGTGGAGGGTGGGAAGGGTGGATACGCGGATGTCGATATCGTCGCTGCCGTGGCGGAAGTGGATGCGTCCGTCCTGGGGGCGGCGGCGTTCGGAGATATTTAATTTCGCCATGATTTTCAGGCGGGAAATGAGGGCGGCTTGAAATTGGACGAGGTTGTCGGGGAGGCGCACCGGGACGAGTTCCCCGTCAATGCGGTAGCGGATGATGAGAGAATCTTTTTGCGGCTCGAAGTGAATGTCGGTGGCGCGGTCGGTGGCAGCTTTTGTGATGATTTCGTTAATGAAGCGAATAATGGCGGCGTTTTCGTCCACTTCTTCCTCTTCTTCGTTTTCAACGCCGAGAGAGGCGAGTTCTGCGGCATCGAGCGATCCCGACCCAACGCCGAAATTTTCCTGGATAGCGCTGTCCACGGCTTCCGGGGTGGAGATGTGCCAAGCCGGAAATTTTCCCGTGAGGGCGAGCACCCATGCGTCCATGCGGGGGTCAGCCGGCCAATTGGTGGCGAGGGCAAGCGAGTCCGGGGAGGTGGATTCGGGGGCGATGGGGAGGCATTGGTATTCGTGGACGAGGCGAAGCGGGATTTTTTGGGCGGCATCCGGGGCGAGATTGATTTGGGGGAGGAAGGGGACGCCGGAAAGGAGGGCGAGGCGTTCGGCTGTGGCGACGGGAGAGAGTCCGATGCGCTCGGCGAGGAGGGCGCAGCGGCGGGCGCGGGGCGCGGCAAGGATTTCCTCGGTGCTTTCGGGAGTCAGCCCAGCGAAGTGGGCGGTAAGTTCTTTGGCGGTAGGCATTGGAAAAGAAAAGGCGAACGTGTCAGTGTTTGATTCGGATGTCTATGAATGAAGGACAAAGAACCAAACCGCGCTACACGGGAAAAGTTCTTTGGAAATGCGAAAACTGAAAAAGGAGAAGCGGAATGGCGCAATTGCGAATTGAAAATTTAACCCGAATTTTGCCCGCGAAGGACACGAATCTTTGAAATTCTCCCGCCTCCCGCGCCTTTGCCCAGCCCCGTTTCGGCGAATCTTCGGGCGGATTTCAATGGCTGGCAATATCACATCTATCTCTTAACGAATAAGTTCTAACTATTTTTTAATTTTCTAAAAAAATCCTTGCGAACAAATCTCAATCTCGTTCTCTCTGTGTTTGCAAATGAGTCTCACAACCAACGCAACACCAGAGGAACTCCGCCAAGCATGGCAGGAACTAAAAACCAAGGAGCCGCGCCTTTACACGCGTGACGCCGCCAAGAAGCTCGGCGTCTCGGAGGCGCACCTTATCGCGCTCGGCAACGGCGACACTTCCTTTCGTTTGAAGACGGACGATCTGTTCGCGTTCTTTGACGGTTTCTCCGCCTTTGGAGAATCGCTCTACCTTGTGCGCAACGAGGCGGCCGTGCTTGAAAAGGACGCCACGTTGAAGTTTGAGGACAAGGGCGCCTTTCTTTCTGCGAATGGCGAGGGCACGCGTCTCGCCTTCATCAAAGCGGGCATCGCCCACGGCTTCGTCGTCCACGCTGCGCAGTATGTCAAGCGGGGCGCCCAGTTTTTCGATGCCGCCGGAAACGCCGTCATCAAGGCTTACATTCGCGACGAGTCCAAGATTCCCGAATTTGACGAGTGGGTGAAGCAGTGGCATTCCGCCGATCAGACGCCGGTTTTCGCCGCGCAGCCCGTTGCTGACGATGCCGCTGGCCACCACCACGAGGGGCATTCCCACGGCTGTTCCTGCGGGGGAAGCGGGCACTCGCACGGGCATGGCGGTGCGCCCAAAGAGCCGCCCGTCGAACTGCCTGCGAACAGTTTCAAAACACTCCTCGAAGCCGCCGTGAAGTCCGGCGAATCCGTCACCGTCAGCGTTGCCAACGGGAACGCGCTTCTGAGCGTCACCGCACCGGTCTTCAAGCTCTCCGTTTTCGGACCGTGGTTCAACATCCTCGACAAAGAGCTGCACATGCACCTGGGCGAAAATGCCATTAAGCACGCCTTCCGCGTCACCGACCTCGGCACCAAAACGCTCACCGTCACCTTCAAGGACGAAGCTGACAAACCCGTCGTCTGGATGCGCGTCGCGAGCGACGGCGCCGCCGCCGCGGAGCTGGAGAAACTCTGACACCCGTAGCACCGCGCCGTTTTTCCTAAAAAGGATAATTCCCATCCTTAACACCGCTAATCACCAACACCACAGCCGCCCATGACCACCACGGTAAATCCATGCCTCCGCCGCCGCTTCCGGCACTGCCCGCTCCCCGCCTTGGGAGTTTTTCTCGCGGGGTTATTTCTTCTCTGCGCCTCGCTTCCGACGCCGTCTGCGGCGGGGGCGCCTGCGCCGCGCAAAGAACGCCTTGTCGTCATGGGCGGTCCCATTACCGAGATTGTCTTCGCGCTTGGCGCCGAAGGCGACGTCGTCGCCGTTGACCGCACGAGCCTTTACCCCGAACGGGCGAAGACATTCCCGCAGGTGGGCATTTATCGCGCCATTTCCGCCGAAGGAGTGCTCAGTGTCAGGCCGACGAAAATCATCTCCGGCTCCGGTCTCGGTCCGCCCGCCGCCGTCAAACAGCTCAAATCCAGCCGCGTTCCCCTCGTCATTGTCGAAAACCCGCGCTCCGAGGAAACCCTCTTCGCCGCCATCAAGACGCTCGGTCGCGAAGTCTCCCGCGAAAAAGAGGCCGTTGCCCTCATCGAGGAGATTCAGGCGAAATTCGCCAAAGTGCGTTCGCTCACCGCCGGTCGCAAACCGCCCTCCGTCGCTTTTCTAATGGGCATGGCCGGGGCCACCTCCGCCGCCGGGACCGAGACGCAAGCCGACGGCATTATCAAGATGGCGGGCGGCAGAAACATCTTTTCCGAGTTTCGCGGCTACAAACAGGTCTCCGAGGAAGCACTCTTAAAAGCGCGCCCCGACATAATCCTTGTCGCCTCCCACACGCGCAAGGGCGACCTCTCCGCCCCCGCAGAGCCGCGCAAGTTCCTCAAACGCTTCGGGTTCAAGAGTGCCGATTTGCTCGAAAAAACAAAGTGCGTCCCCATCGACATGGGCGAGTTTCTCATCATCGGTCCGCGTGCGGGCGACACCACCCTGCGCCTCGCGAAAATCTTCTACGGTCTTGATGGTCAACCGCCTGCGCCCGCCGCCAACGACACGGTGGAATGTTCGCCACGAGCGTTATCCCGGGCGCTCGCGATTTGTAATTTGTAATTTCACCACGCACCTCGCGCGCCGCCAATGTTGTCCACTGCCGTATCAGACACCGCGCCCGCCGCTGCACCGCGCCCGCCGCTCAGCCGTCCCAAAGACCGCCGCCGCCTGATTTGGGTGCTCGCAGTGCTCCTTGTCCCCTTTGCACTCGCCTCGCTCCTCATCGGTCCCATGGAACTCTCCCTGCGGGAAGTCTTTGGCGCCATTGCCGAGCGCGTGTTCCCCTTCGCTGTCACCACCCCCACCGGCGACACCGTTGTCTGGTATTTGCGCTTACCGCGCACCCTCCTCGCCATCGTTGTCGGCGGCGGTCTCGCCATGGCGGGCGCCTCCATGCAGGGCGTTTTTCGCAATCCCCTCGCCGACCCCGGCATCATCGGTGTTTCAGGAGGCGGGGCGATTGGAGCGATCACTATGATGATACTCGTCCCCAAGTGGGTTTCCCCTGAATTTATTTCCACCTTCAACCTCTATCTCACGCCCCTTGCCGCCATGGTGGGCGCGATTCTCATGACGGCACTCATTTACACCCTTTCGCTGCGTCGGGGACAGGTGGACCTCATTTCAATGCTCCTTGTCGGCATCGCCATCAACGCGCTCGGCGGCGCCTTCATCGGTCTGCTTAACACCTTTGTCGCCACCGCCGAGGAGTTACAGTCCGTCACCTTTTGGACAATGGGGTCACTGCACCGCGCCACGTGGGAACTGATATTCGCGGCGGCGCTGTTCATTCTCGTCCCCGTATTCACTTTGCCGCGCTTCGCCCGCGCCCTGAACGCTCTTGCTCTCGGCGAGGAAGACGCCGCACACCTCGGCATAGATGTGCGTCGCGTGAAGCGCGGCATAATCGCCCTCTCTGCGTCCCTTGTCGGCGCCTCCGTTGCCCTGTGCGGCATGATAGGCTTCATTGCCCTCGTTGCCCCGCACATCGTCCGTGTCGCCATCGGTGCCGACCACCGCTTCCTCATGCCTGCCTCCGCCCTTGTCGGCGCGGCTCTCCTCCTCGCCGCCGACATGGCAGCTCGCGTCATCGTTGCCCCCGCCGAGTTGTCCATCGGCATTCTCACCGGTCTCTTCGGTGCCCCTGTATTTCTCTCCCTCATCATCAAACGCAACCGTCAACACCGTGCCTGACACCTGCCAACGCCATGCTCGCCGCCGCCAACATCACGCTCCGTAGGTCGGGAAAGACCATTCTCAACGATATTTCCGTCGCATTCGCCCCAGGCGAACTGGGCGCCATCCTCGGTCCCAACGGCGCCGGTAAATCCACGCTCCTCAAAATCATCAGCGGATCCCTCCACCCCGACGTCGGCACGGTCTCCCTCAACGGACACCCCTTGCACACCTATTCCGCAGCGGGACTTTCCCGCATCCGCGCCGTCCTCTCCCAAGAGGCCGCCGTCAGCTTCGACTTCAGCGTCGAAGAAGTCGTCCTCCTCGGTCGCATCCCCCACCTCACCGGTTGGGAAAGCGAACGCGACTGGGAAGCCTGCGAAAAAGCCCTCGCCGACACCGGCATGACGCACTTCCGGCACCGCCGCTTCCACACGCTTTCCGGTGGCGAAAAACAACGCGTCCACCTCGCCCGTGTCCTCGCTCAGCTCGCCGACGCTGACGCCGACGCCCCTCTCTCACCCCAACACCAACATCATCATCAACACCCTAATCACCACCGATCTGCCGCGCCGCAGGTGTTGGGGAGAATAGGACTCGCGGGGAAACTTGGACGCCTGTGGCCTGTGCGTCGGACTCGTCCCCCCTGTCCTATTCCCTCCAGCACCTGCGGCGTTAATGCGGAACAAGCGAAAACCGGCACCCCGACTGCCGCCACCATTCCGCTCCCGCCGGATTCACCTGCTTCTTCAGACTCCGCCCCTTATCCGTCAACTCCCAATTCACCCGCACCCCCCGCCCGCTGGCTCCTCCTTGATGAACCCACCTCCGCCTTGGATTTACGCCACCAGCACACCATGCTTTCCATGGTCCGCGATTTCGCCCGCCAGCACCACTTCGGCGTCGTCGCCGTCCTCCACGACCTCAACCTCGCCATGCGCTACGCCGACAAGGTGCTCCTCCTCGACAACGGCAACACCGCCGGCGACGGTCCCACCCGCGACACCCTCACCTGCGAACGCGTCAGCACCGTCTATGGCGTCAACGCCAGAATACTCCGCGAAACCCCCACCACACACCCCTTCATCCAAATAGAACCCGCCTCGTGAAGACCACCACCACGCCGCCCGCAACCCATTTCCCCCTACGTGGGAACACAAACAACACACATACAAAAATAAGCATGAAAACACGCAACCTGCTGCTTGCCGCAGCCGCACTTACTTCGGTGCCGTTCCTCGCCGCGCAAACGAATCCGGTGCCGCCGCCAACCGCTGCACCAGCCAAAACCGCCCCCGCGCCAGCCAAAGCCACGGCACCCGCCGCAAAAGCCGCCCCCGCGCCGACGCCGGCGCCAATAAAAGCACCGGCGAAATCCACCGCCGCTCCAGCCGCCGCCGAAGCGGAAAAGGAAAAAAAAGCCGACATGACCGTCGTCGTCGTCGCCACGCGCATTCAAGAATCGCCCTACCAAGTCGCCGGTTCCGTCGAAGCCGTCACCCTCGACGACATCCGCTCCACCGGAGCCGTCACCCTCGGCGACACCCTTAAATACGTGCCGGGCGTCGGCGTGCCGTTCTCAGCGGGCGTCTCCTCCGCCTCAAGCTCCTATTCCACGGGCGGCGAACGCGGCATTAACATCCGCGGCCTCGAAGGCGACCGCGTCGCCATCCTCACCGACGGCATCCCCCAGCCGGACGACTTTACCCACGGCGGCAACGCCGCCTCTCCCGGGCGCATCTACTTCGACCCCGCCGTTTACGGTCAGGTGGAAATCTTCAAAACCGCCGCATCCAGCCTTTACGGCTCCGGCGCGATGAGCGGCGCGATCGCCACCCTCTCCACCGGTCCCGAACAGCTGCTCGGCAAATCCCTTGATGGCCGCATCCTCACCAACACCGTCACCTTCGCCACGGCAAACAACAGCGTCAACGACCTCGTCCAAGGCGCCGTAGGCAATGGCGAATGGGCGGCAAGCGTCGTCTATAGCATCCGCAAAGGCGAAGAACTCGAAACACGCGGAGACGACACGCTCAACCCGCAACGCTTTCAAAGCCAAGCCGTTATCGCCAAACTCGACCGAAAATACGACAATGTGAAACTCGAAGCCATCGTGGATTATTATTACCTCAACTATAACGTTAAAGGGATTAACGCCGCCGGTTCTATGAGCATGGGACCAACCATGAGCTACGACTATCTCACGCCTACGCAAGAGGTTCAGCGCGAACGTCTCCGCTTCTCACTCGGCGCGGAAATCACCAGCCCCACGGCGATTTACGACGCCGTCAACATCAACGGTTATTGGCAGGACACTTCCGCAAATACCGTCAGCCACGACGTCACACGCATCACCCGCCCAACGGGAGTCACCGAACGCGAACGCGTCAACACCCTCGTCCACGAAACGCAAATCCGTGGTGTCAACTCCCACGCCCGCAAGAGCATAGATTCAGGCAGCGTCTCGCAACTTATCCAATACGGCATCGAAGCCTCGTTCGCCGTCAACACGATGGACTTCGCACGTGTTGAAAACGGTGACGACGCAGCAGCGGCCTTTGTGATGAGTCCCTCCGACGTGTATCGCGCCGCCGTCTTCGCCTCCGACAAGATCGCCCTCGGGCGAAGCAAAGCCTTTGTCGTCACGCCAAGTCTGCGCACCGATTACTATAACGTAAATCCCGACAACGTAGGCTCTTTCAGCACCTACACCAACGCGGAAGCCGCCTCCTACGTCAACTGGTCGGTTTCTCCCGGGCTGAGCGGCCTCTATAAAATCACCAACGACATCAACGTCTATGCCCTCTACGCCATGGGCACGCGCAACCCAACCGCAGGCGAGCTAAACGGCGTCTTCAACCACAGCGGCGGCGGTATGACAGGCGCACAAATTCGCGTGCTCCCCAACCCCGATCTGAAAGAAGAAACTGCAAACAACTTCGAGATCGGCGTCCAAGGAAACACCAACGAACACGCCTTCCGCGTCGCAGGTTTTTACAACCTCTACGACAGCTTCATCGAGCCTCTCTACAACACGGGAATAACCTCCGACGATGGTTACCAAATCTACACCGGCCGCAACTTGGATGACGTCACAATCTACGGCGTAGAAGTAAGTTACAACTGGGTGAGCAAACTCGGATTCCAAGCCGGGGTCGCCTTCTCGTGGACAAAGGGCAAACAAGACGTCGAAGGCGTCAAACTCCCGCTTCCCTCCGTTAATCCCTGGCAAATAGTCGGTTACGTCGGCTATGTCTCGCCGGAAAACAAATGGGGCACCCGCCTCACCCTCACCTACGTCGCCGATAAAGACGAAAAAGACATCGGACCGGAAGCCACCGGAAGCTACGCCGCCCCCGTGGACGGATTTACCACGTTGGACTGGGCGGTCTTCTACCGCTTCACCGAAAACTGGACGGTGAACGTCGGCATAAACAACATCACCAACGAAGAATACTTCACATGGTCGTCCGCCCGCACCTCCGGCGGTGGCATGACCAGCACCCGTTACACACAACCGGGCATCAACGGATTCGTCTCGCTCACGGCAAAGTTTTAAGGCGGTTGACCCCGCCTTTTAGCAGGCAATAACCAACAACAAAACGACGGGGCGGCCTCAACGCCGCCCCGTCTCAATGAAAGCAAAACACAATGAAATCCGGCTGAACGTTCCACACGCCAGCCACCCACTTTTTCCACAATGACAGAACACAGGCCACACCACGTTGCCATTCCGGCGACGACTTCTTCTATCCTGCACACTCCCGAAACCCGGGAATCACCCCCTCAAGACTCCCCACACCCCACCGCCGCCGGTCACCCGCACGCCATCGCCCATTCTCGCGCTTCCGCGCCCCCGGCAGCGCGCTCCGGAGCGGCGCAACACCCGCACGCCGCCGCCGCCCAGCACCCCGCTCCAGCCCACGCGCAGCCCTCCTCCGCCCGCCCGACCTCGCCCGAATTTTACTTCGCCCGCACAGGCGCAAATGTTGACCCCATGACCGGTGCCTTTGCCGACATTCCCGCCCGCGGTCACGGCGGCTCCATGATGATGGGCGGACCGCCCTCCCCTTCTTTCACCACCGCCTTCGCCGAATGGGCGCCGGCGGCCTTCGCCGAATCCCCGCCCGACTCGTATTTCTCCCTCTATCTCCACACGCCCTACTGCTCCCACCGGTGCAACTTTTGCCCCTTCTACATCAATCCCATCCGCACCGGTTTCAGCGACGAATACACCTCCCTCCTTTCGCGTGAGATTGACGCCACCGCCGCCGTCCTCGCCCCCGCCTTCGCCAACCGCCCCGTGCGCACAGTCTTCTTCGGCGGCGGCACACCCAGCGACCTCGACCGCGACGACCTCGCCAAAATCATTCGCCAACTTCACGACCGCTTCCCCATTTCGTCCGAAACAGAAATCACCGTCGAAGGACGCATCCGCGGCTTCACCGCCGACAAAGCCAAAGCGTGGGCTGACGCCGGCGCCAACCGCTACTCCCTCGGTGTCCAGTCCACCGACACTGCCCTGCGCCGCAAAATCGGACGCCTCGCCGACCGCGACGAAATCCGCTCCACCCTCGCCGCCCTCTGCGCCAGCGGCGCCGTCGTCATCATCGACCTCATTTACGGCTTCCCCGGTCAAACCCCCGAAATGCTCGTCGAAGACATCCGCTTCGTAGCCGAAGAAACCGACATCCACGGCCTCGACCTCTACGAACTAAAACAATTCCCCACCAGCCCGCTTGCCAAAGCCATCGCCGCCGGACACTTCCCGCCCGCTCCCGACCGAGCCGGACGCGGGCGCATTTACGCCGCCGCCACCGAAGCACTCGCCCGCCACGGCTTCGCGCATTTCACCCGCAAACATTGGCGCCGCAGCCCCCGCGAACGTTCCCTCTACAACCGCACCGCCCTCAGCCCCGCCGACCTCGTCCCCTTCGGCAGCGGTGCCGGCGGACGCATCGGCCGGTTTAGCCTCTCCCAGCACCGCGAAATCGCCCGCTACGCCGACGCCGTTGCCCAAGGTCAAAAGCCCGCCACCACTATCCCCGGCGCAGCTCGCCCGCCCAAGCCCTCCTTCCGCCAAATCCTTTCCCTGACAATTGAGGAATGCGCCCTCCCCGCCCTCCACTATTTTCCCGAAGAATGCCGCAACACCGCCGACATCGTGCTCCACCAATGGGCGGAATCCGGCCTCCTCAAGCCCGTCAACGACGATGTCCTCCAAGACATCCAGCTCGCATGGCGCATGACTCCCGCCGGTGCATTCTGGGCGGAACACCTGCAATCCCTCCTCATCATGCTCTCCACGGTCTCGCACCAAACGGCATGATTTTCGCACGCAAACAGGGTTTTTCAGCAAAACATCCATGAAAAATACATTTTTTTGAAAAAATTTTTTCCCAGCTATCTCGCTAATCTTCAACGTGTTAAAAAACGGGGAAAAAGTTTTTTTGAAAAAAGTTAAAAAAATCGCTTGCGCGAACGAAAAAAATCCACATCACTTGCACCATCTTCAGGACGGAGAGATTTCTCCTAACGGGAGATGGGGTAGTACAACGAGATAAGATAGACAAAAACAGGGCGGGTCGCTTAGGAGTAGGCGGCCCGCCCTTCTTTGTGCACGCTTTCCCCAACCACCGAAACCCCGCAACCGGCACCGGCACAATGCGCGCTTTCAGCATAACGGAGACGTGCCCGATCAGCGGTGCGCAGCCCGCAGTCTGGAGTTGCGCCCCTCCGGGGCACCCGCCACCGGCGCAGTCGTAGCGGAGCTGCCGGAATGTAAATCCCTCCGCCAACCAGCTGTTTTCCGCTTCACGCCCGCCCCTGTTTGCCTTTTGCTGCCTCGCATGGCTAATCGTGTTCGCTCCGAGCACCAAATAAAACCCGCTGATTTGCGCGGCATACTCAAATACGTGCGCATGTTCCGCGAACATGTCTTCGTGATAGCAATGGACGGCAGCGTGATAGAACACGAAAACTTCACCAACACCATCACCGACATCGCCGTCTTGCGCAGCCTCAATATCAATGTCGTGCTCGTCCACGGCATTGGCTCTCAATTACGAGGAGAAGCCGAACGACGCGCTATCCCAATCGGCGACGCCTACGGCGAAGGTGTAACCGACGCCGCAACTCTCGCCATCGCCAAAGAGACGGCGGGCATCGTCACGCAAACCATCGTCGAAGCGCTCTCCCACTCTGGTTTGAAAACAGCGACAACGAACGCCGTGCGCGCCACCGAAACCGGTGTTATCCGAGGCGTTGACCAGTGTTTCACGGGCAAAGTTGACAAGCTCGACGCCGCTCTGCTGCGCAACTTGCTCGCCCAAGACATTGTGCCGCTGTTGACCCCGATCCTGTGCAACCGCGAGGGGCGTTCGCTGCGCGTAAACAGCGACTTGCTCGCCGCCGAAACCGCCATCGCCCTCGGCGCCTCCAAACTCATTTTTCTCACGCCCTTCCCGGGTCTCGTGATAGACGGGCGCGTGACCGTTAACATTCCTCTGCACGAGCTTTCCGCCCTCTTTCGCGAAAAACGTTCACACAGCATTGAGGAACGTCTGCGCAGCAAAGCCGCCCATGCCATCCGCGCCCTCGAAAACGGTGTCGCCCGCGCCCATATCCTCGACGGAAGCATCGTCGGAGGTCTGCTCACCGAGATATTCGACAAGGTCGGTCTCGGCACCATGATTCACGCCAACGACTACGAAAAAATCCGCCCCGCCCGCAAAAAGGACGCACAAGCCGTCTATAACCTCGCCAAACAAGGCGCCCGCAACGACGCCCTTGCCCAGCGCACCCGAACCTGCGTCGAACAACATATCGAAGACTATTTCGTCTATGAAATTGATGAGAGCGTGATCGGCTGCGCCTGCCTGCTCCGCTACGCCGATAAACGCACACAAGAGGTCGCTTCGCTCTACGTCCACTCCTTCTACCACGGGCGCGGCGTCGGCAAAAAACTCGTCGAATACGCGGAAATGAAGGCGGCGCAAAACGGTGCCACCCGCCTGTTCGCGCTCACAACCCAAAGCCACGCATTCTTCCGAAACGTCTGCGGTTTCACCGATGGCTCATTCGACGACCTGCCGGCAACGCGCCGGGACGATGCCCGCGCAAGCGGACGTAATTCGCGCGTGCTCCTCAAAAAACTGCGCCGCATCAGCACGGGAGGAAAACTGGTGTGAAGACATCGCTGTTGCAAAAAGTCCGCGCCGTGAGCTTCAACCTCTCCGGCGTGCTCCCGCCCGCAACACCGCACAGCGACAACGGCAAAAAATTACTCGAACTCGGGCGAACCCTCGGCGCACTCCGCTTTCTCGGCTGCCGCCTCGCCGCCCTCGACCCTTCGGGGAAAGATCGCCTGCATCTCGAAACTTTTCACCTGCTGGAATGCTTCGATCTGATTTTTCCCGAAAACCCTTCCACTCCCCAACGCCCGATAGACTTCCGCATTCTCGCTGGTGCCTTGAACCTCGCACCGACGGACATCCTCCACGTCGGCACAGACCTAAAAGCCGATGTGAACACCGCGCTCGCCGCAGGAATGCGCGCCGCTTGGCTCGCCCCGCTCGCCCACTTCCACCCGCGTGGTGCCGTGGCACTCCTCTCCCGCCTCGACGATCTTCCGCTCATGCTGCGCGACGCCGATACCGCCAACCTGTGCCGCAAACCAAGCGGTCGCGAATTTCGCAACCTCGTCGCCATGTTGCGGGGTCTTCCCACCGAACCGCGACCGGGACCGAGGTATCGCAACGAAAACCCCATCCACACCATCGGCAGCGATATCCTGCGCACCATCTCCACCCTGCGCATAGACGCTGCACCGATAGACGCCCTGCGCCGCCATTGGACGGAGATAATAGGCACACCAACACTATCCTCCGACAGCGAACCACACCGCATATCCCCAACCGGCACCCTTTCCGTCCTCTGCGCAAATGCCATCGTTCGCGAAGAATTGCGCCGCTGGCACGCGAAGGCGGTGCTCACCGCCGCCCAAACCATCGTCCCCAGCGTGAAAAAGGTCTCTTTCCACCTTTGAAAACGTTCATGGAAAACGCATCCACCCGCTTATTGTCCGCCTATTGGACAACCCGCTTCACCGGCATTGTCGAACTTTCTCACGACTGGACAGATGCCGCTCCCCCGCCTCTTGCCCTCGCCCCGCCAGCACGCGCAAGCAGAATTTTCCGCATGGAAGCGCGTAGCTGGGCACGCCTTTCGGGCTACTATTTCGAGGACAAATCTCTCGTTTTTCTCCTCTGGCGAGAACTTTACCCGCACATTGATTTTTACGAAGAAGACGTCTGCGTCGCAGGCAATTTCAACGACTGGACTCCCCAAAACGACTTCGTCCTCCACCCGGAAACCATCAAGGGCGAGACGGCGTTAGTGCTCCGCATGGACGCCGACGAAAAATTCACCTCTGCCTGCGAATTCAAATTCGTCACCCACGGGGGCACCTGGCTCGAACCGCTCGAACAGGCACCCAACATTTGCCGCGACACACAGGGCAATCGCAACCTCCACATTGACCCCGCCCGCACCGGCTATCACGCCTTCGGCTTTGTCTCGGAAACGCCTGCCCGCCTCGCCGCCCACGACACCTTGCTGTTGCTCAATTCTTCCGCCACCCCACAGCACGCCATCACCATTGCCCACGGCGATTTCCTCTTTCACCAAGATTCCACACTCGAAACGGGCGTGCACGTAGAAGACGGAAAAACCCGTTTCCGCTTGTTCGCCCCGCGCGCCAACAACGTCACCATCGAGTTTTGGTCACCCCATTCCAATAAAACGCGCTCACGGCACCAATTGTCCGCCCTTGGCGACGGAGTCTGGGAAGTGGAAATAAAACGCAACCTCCACGGCTGGTATTATCATTATTTCATTGATGGCGAAAATGATACCACGGCAGCATTCGACCCGACCGCCCCGGTGCTCGACCCGTGCGCACTCGCCGCTGCCGCACCCAGCGGACCGGGATTGGTAATCGACCTCGCCCGCATCTCCCGCCCCCTCTCCCGACACACGCCGCCAGCGCCCACCGACGCCATAATCATAGAAGCTCACCTGCGCGATTTGCTCACTCACGCCGTCCCGGACGGACACAAATCGGGCTTTCGCGAACTCGCAACATGGCTGCGCTCCCCGGAATGTTACCTGCGAAAACTCGGCGCAAACGTTCTCGAATTACAACCAATTCAAGAAGTTGAGACCCCCGACCGCGATACCTATCAATGGGGTTACATGCCTGTAAATTGGTTTGCTCCCGCCAGCCTTTACGCGTCCGACCCCGCATCAGGTTCACAATTTGGCGACATGCAAGACTTCGTATCAGCGTGCCACGAGGCAGGAATCTCCCTCATTCTCGATGTCGTCTATAACCACTCCGGCTCCCCCAACCACCTGCTCCGCATCGACAAAAGTTACTATTTTGAAACCGCCCGCGACGGCTCTCTCTCCAATTGGAGCGGCTGCGGCAACGACTTGCGCACCGCCGCCCCCATGCTGCGCCGCCTCATCCTCAATAGTCTCCGCCACCTCGTCGAATTTTATGACATCGACGGCTTCCGCTTCGACCTCGCAGAACTCCTCGGCACCCCTCTCTTGCGCCAAATAGAACGCGAACTCCGCCCGCTTAAGCCAGGATTACTGCTCATTGCCGAACCGTGGAGCTTCCGCGGACATATCGGCCGCGCCCTCACGCGCACAAGCCTCACGGCTTGGAATGACGCCTTTCGCGACTTTCTCCCCGCCTACCTCCATAACACCGCCCCAGCCGACGGATTACGCTACTTCATGAGCGGCTCCCCCGCCTCGCCAGAAGCAGAACCCTTTCACTCGCTCAATTACACCGAGTCCCACGACGACTTTTGCTGGATAGACCGCATTACCGAAAATCCAGACAACAACGGTGCCAATCCCACCGAAAACGACGCCCGCCGCTCCCGCCTCATGGCAGCCACTCTGCTCGCCTCTCTGGGAGTGCCCATGTTCTCCGCCGGACAAGATTTTTTGCGCTCCAAACACGGCTCACAAAACACCTACCGCAACGGCACCATCAACGCCCTCGACTACAGCCGAATAGAACGCTTCCGCAAAACACACGACTATTTCCAAAACTGGATCGCTTTCCGCCTCAGTGCCGCCGGTGCCACCCTGCGCTTGCGCAGCCGCCCCAGAAAAGGATTCTTTCGCTTCTTCAACGCACCACAAACCAACGCCCTCGGCTCCCTTTACAACGCCGACGGCCGCTTCCCCGCCCCACCCCTCTTTTTCGCCATCAACCCCTCCCCTTCCCCCGTTTCCCTGCCAGTCCCCGGCGTTGACCCCGGCGGCTTTCGCCAAGTAGCCGACGCGGATTCCTTCTGCCCCACAGGCCTTCCCCGCGAAACCTGCTTCCCGTGGCGCGCCGGTTTACTCAACTTGCCAGCCCTCTGCGTCGGCCTGTGGATAGCGGACTAAAAGGATGCAAATGCGCCAACGGGGATAAAGGCAGTCTCGCCAATGCCACCGTGGCGAGAATGACCATCGCCACGCTCCACAGCTGCCGCTTCGCCTTGATCCTCTCCTGGACCAATATCTGTTGTCTGTAAGCGTTCCCGAAAGTGCCCCCTTGACTTGGGACGCAGGGGGGGTGCTGGGTTCTGGCGTTGGGTTTCTTTGCGCGGCTACTTTGCGGGCGGGGTTCCGTTTGCAGGGGTTCCGTTTGGAGACTGGGC
>JAISZI010000065.1 GCA_031269335.1 Puniceicoccales bacterium | reverse complement strand
GCCGGAGAGACAGTTGATTCAGCGGGAGCAGACATAGGAGAAAGCGTTGGAGGTGAAAGGATGACTTAAACGACAGACATTGTGTAAGGGGAAAAGTTGCAGGATTGCAAACTTTTTTTTGGAGAAAGGCGTGATACACGAGGAGGGCGAGGACGAGCACGTTTCAGCCGCAGACGCCCGTGGACGCATCGCCGGCTCGCCAATGAATCGGCGGTAAGTTTTCCCAAAAGTTCGGGGGCACTTATGCTGCGCTGAATCCGATTCCTCACGCGGAGACGCGGAGGAAGGAAAGGGAAGAGGAGGAGAAAGCCCCCCGCCGTAAACGGTGGGCACAGCACTTGCTTTCTCTTCGCTTACTTTACCGCACGAGAGTTCTGGTGATGGTGTGGATTTGGACGGGTCCGAAAAGACCACTGGGGAGCGGTTTGTCGTGTTTGCGCCAATGGTGCCAGGTCGTGAAGGTGATGCGTCCCGTGGGGCTGGGTTTTCCTTGGAGAAGCCAGTCCGGCCATTTGGGGATGGATCGTCGGTTTTCCCAATCGCGATCGTCCGGGAGTTGTTCGTCTCCGATTAGGCGGTTGACCCATGTGTTGGTGATTTTGATGGTGAGCGTATTGTCGCCTTCTTTGAGCCAACGGGTGACGTCGTGGCGGTAGGGTGGTTTCCAAAGGACAGGGAAGGGGTGCCCGTTGAGTTCGACTTCGGCGAAGTTTTTGAGTGCGCCGAGGTCGAGGACGTAGCGGATTTCGCGCCCGCTGCGGGCGTTCCAGCGGAATGTTTTGCTGTAAGTGGCGGTGCCGGAGAAATACTTTACGCCGGTGTCCGGGTGGTCTGTCCACGAGAGGAGTTTGTCGAGGGTGACTTTGGCGGGTGCGCCGAGCTTAGGCGGGAAGGTGAGTTCCCATTTGCCGTCGATGGCGACGGGGTCGGGGAGGGTGGCGATTTTGCGGGTGATGGTTTTGCCGTCGGAGAACGTTGCTACGAACTCGCCGGGTTTCCACGCATTGAGGAGGATGCCGCCTTGATTGCCGGGGTTAACGCGGCGTCCGGGAACGCGCAATTCGTAGTTGGGTATGTTTCGGGTCGGATCGGCAGAACCGGGAGGGAGGCACAGCACGGTGTTTTCAACGGCGGTGGCTTTGGCGGGTTTGCCGTCGAGGGTGTATTGCACGCGAAGTTCTTTAACTAATTTTGGCGCGGGGTCGTCGCCGAATTCGGTGTTGGCAGCCGCAACGGTGAGGACTCCCTGGCTGACTTTTGCGGCGACAGCGGCGGTGACGTCCTTTGAACGGGGGGCTTTGCCCGAAAAAGTGCCGTATTCTGCCTTGACGATCTTGAGATCGGGCGAGGGTTTAGCGGCGTTGTTACCTGTGCGAAATTCGGCGGAGACGAGGTGGTTTGCGTTAGCCGCGGTTTTGCGGAAAATGACGAACACGCTGCCGCACGGATCGAGGCGAATGGGCAGGGTTGTGCGTCCGTTTTTCACACGCCAGATGGGGGCGGTTTCAATGCGTCCGCTATCGGGGTGCCAGAACTCTGGTGTTTTGCCAGTGACGCGGAAGGTCGCCTCAACATCGGCTCCGAGTTGATCGGATGTGGCGATGAAATAGACATCGGTTCCGTCAATGTCGCGGTGGATGTAGCGCAGTTTGGCAGTGCCGCTGCCGGTGGCGGTGAAGTCTGGCGCGAGTTTGCCCGCCTGCAACACGTCCGTAACGGTTTGGGTGGCAGAAACTTTGCCCTTTCCTTCGCCCCAGAGTTTGTTGGCAGCGGAGCGGACGGCGGTGTCGCTGTCGGGGAAGTTGACAAGTCCCGGTGCGCGTGTGGGTTTACGTCCGATGATTTTTGCGCCTGCATCGGCGAGGCGTTTCACTTGTTCGAGGACGGCTGGGGACATCACTTCGCTGTCGGGCAACGCGAGCAGGTAGTAGGAAATGCCGTTTGGCAGGAGGAGTTTGCCTTCGTTGGTGACACGCAGACGGGCGAGCGTGGAGGTGTCGCAAACGTCGTAGTCGTATCCTTTTAGCCCCGGGTGACGTTCGCCGCTGTTGGGGGCGTCTTCGCCGGCGTAGTAAAGCACGTCGGCGACAAAGCGACCTTCTTGCAAGAGGTATTGGCAGCGTGCCTGGTAGGTGAGCCACGCGGCACCTTGTTTCCACCATGTCAGCGTGCGTTCAAAGTGCGTGCCCCATTGCCCCATCGTCATTCCGGGGACGCGGTCGAGCCAGGGTTGATGTGCGTAGCGGTGGTAGATCATGCGGTTTATGCCGGCGCACAAGGCGGCGTCGTTCTGGGGTTTGAGGCCGAAAGCGTCTCTTGTCCAACGCCCGTCTCTTGGTCTCGAAGTAAACGCTTCGGCTCCGATGTATTTTCGCCCGTAAACGTGCCCGATTGACGCACCGAGTTTTGCGTTGTCCACGTTGTCACTGCCTTTGATGCGTTGCCAAAACTCTGCCATCGGAACGTCGGCGTAGCCACCGTATTGAATGTCGTCGGAGGGGCAATTGCCATACGGCTCAATGGAGTAGAGCAGTCCGTTTTTGTGGGCGATTTCGCCGAAGTAGCCGGAATAGATTTCGGCGAACATGTCGGCGACGACGCGACGGAAGTCCCACAGGAAACGTTCGGTAATTTCCGGAGAGCCAACGACTTTGCCGGTGAACACGGGCAAAAATGGCGTGATGTCGTATCCGCGCCGTTCCCGGAACGCGCGCTCGAAACCGCGTGTCCAATTCTGCGAGCCGACTTCGTAACTATCGATGAGCACGTTGTTTAACCCTGCTTTTTGCGCGGCGTCAAGCGGGGCGGCACCTTTGGCGGCGGCGATTACCTTCGCCATGTGCCCGTCCCAGTGTGCTTTGACGGCGACACGCGAAAGTTTATCGACTTCAAGACCGCGTCCGCCAGGCGGCGTCGGGTGGTTCGTGCGCCCGTTAGCCGTGTAGCCTACGCGCAACACCGTCCAATCGCCGGCGGGCAATGCGAACGTTTTTCCTTCCGGAGAGACCGGACGCTTGGCACCGGCAACGGCATTTGCCTGCCAGAGCACGCGCACTTGTTTCTCGTCGATGACGGCACCAGCGGCAGCCGTGATGTTGCCACCGACATTTCCCCTCACGAAAAAGGTCTTGCCGGCAAAATTCGGAATTTTTGACGCGCCCTTCAGCGTTGGGAACGCAATGAGTGCGATGTCCTCGTAAAAATTTTTGTGTGCCTTTGGTCGCGCCAATACGTGCTGCTTGCGTGCGTCGGAAGTGCCCGGCTTCAACGCGGGGGCTGCACCCGTCGCTGACGCCAGCAGCGTAACCGCCGCCGGTCCCTTGATTTTCAGTTCCGACGTTGCGATGACCTTCATCGCGTTTTCCGGCGTGTTCCACGCTCCGCCGCTGTTCGCCCAACCGGCGCAATTATGAATGCAAAGTTCGACACCTACCCGCCGCGCCTCCTTGTGTGCGTGGGCGACCATTTCAAACCACAACGGACCGCCAAACGTCGCTTTGCCCGCAGGAATGCCATCCCCGACGTTGAAAATTTGCGCCCCGCCAACCCCCGCCGACGCCATTGCCTCGAGGTCGGCAGTGATGCCTTCTTTGGAGACGTTGCCGTCCATCCAATGCCACCAAACGTGAGCTTTGGCAGAGTTTGGCGGCGAACGGAAATTGCGGGCAAGCTCACGAGGTTCCCGTGGCGATTGTTGCGCGGAGAGTGCCGCTGCACACGCGAGGGCTGTAACCACGGCAACGGCATACCCTAACGCAGAGAAAATTTTTGATGGCTTCATGGAGATTCAAGAGTGAGAGAAAGGCGTTAGATGCTTTCTCGTGCGAAAGGTTCCTTCGCTGCGGTGATTTCAGCGGGCGGCGAAGCTCGGATTGACCGCCTGCGGGTGTTTTTTAGGCGGTAGCGTTGCGGGTGTCGCGCTTTGCGTTTGAGGAACCTGGGCTTTTTCGTTGGCGAAGAGCTTCAAAGAGGCACACGCCGGTAGCGACGGAGACGTTGAGGCAGGGCACGGTGCCGAACATGGGAATTTTGAGAAAAAAATCGCAGGTAATCCCCGTGAGGTGGCGGATGCCGTCGCCTTCGGCGCCCATGACGATGGCGAGGGGACCGCGCAGGTCTGTTTGCCAGATGCTTTGGCTGGCTTTGTGGTCGCTGGTGCCGGCGATCCAGACGCCGAGTTTTTTCAATTTTTCGAGGGTATTGCGGAGGTTGTTTGCGAGGAGGATGGGGATGTTTTCGGCACCGCCGCAGGCGATACGTTTCACGGTTTCGTTGACTGGGGCGCTGCGTTTGCGGGTGAGGACGACGAGGTCAATGCCCGCGCAATCAGCGGTGCGCAGGCAGGCACCGAGGTTGTGCGGGTCTTGGATTCCGTCGAGAACGAGGATGAGGGGAGAAGCACGCCCTTGGAGGAGGGTTTCAAGGTCGGCGTCGGAGTATTTGGAGAGAGGGCGACTGGCGTCGGTGTGTTTGTTGTCGCGGGCGAGAGGGAAGGGCATGGCGGCGTCGAAAAATTAGCTTTTGGGAAAGAGAATTTCCGCGATTTGGATCGCGTTGAGGGCGGCGCCTTTCCAGAGCTGGTCGCCGCAGACCCAGAAGGAGATACCGTTGTCAAAGGCGGTGTCGGCACGGAGGCGCCCTACGCCGCATTTTTCTTTGCCTGAGTAAAAGAAGGGCATTGGGTAGATTTTGTTTGCGGGGTCGTCGCAGAGTTCGGCGCCCGGGAAGGCGGCGATGGCGTCGCGGGCAGCGGCGAGGTCGATGGGTTGTTCAAATTCAGCGTTGATGGCGATGGAATGTGCACGGAAAACGGGGACGCGCACGCAGGTCGTTGAAACACGCAATTTATTATTATTAAGTATCTTGCGACTTTCGTCGAACATCTTCATTTCTTCTTTGGTGTATCCCGTTTCAAGGAAGGTATCGACGTGGGGAATGAGGTTGAAGGCGATGGGGTGGGGATAGACGGTGTGCGCGGGAGGATCGCCGGTGGTCCAGGCACGGGTCTGCGTTTCAAGTTCTTGCATGGCGGCGGCGCCGGTGCCGGAAACTGCTTGATAGGTGGCGGCAAAAAACCGTTTTAGTCCGAACGCTTTGTGCAAGGGGTAGATGCCCATGAGGGCGATGGCGGTCGAGCAATTGGGGTTGGCGATGATGCCATTGTGCGCGGCGAGTGCGTCGGCGTTGATTTCGGGCACCACGAGGGGGACGCTCGTTTCCATGCGGAAGGCGGAGCTATTATCAATGACGATACAGCCGCGTTTGACCGCTTCGGCTGCGAGGGCACGGGAGACCGACGCGCCGGCGCTGAAGATGGCGAAGTCGAGGCCGTCAAAGGCGTTGGGTGTGGTTTCGGCGATTTCCCACTTTTTCCCCGAAAAGGATATTTTTTTTCCTGCGGAACGTGCCGACGCCAACGGGCGGAGCGTTTCCACGGGGAAACTCCTTTTGTCGAGGAGGGAGAGGATTTCTTGACCAACCGCGCCGGTCGCACCAACGATGCCGACTCTGTATGCCTTGCGAGCCATTTGATAAAAAAGGGAAAACTGCGTTTGTATTGTTTGAAGCGTTAGAAGCCAAACGCAGGGGACTGCGTTTGAAGGCGAGGGACGATTGCTTGTGCGTGTCGTTGAGCGAGCAAAAATTGTGGCATTGGCGCGCGGGGCGGCAAATTTCGGTTTACCCGGTCTCAACTTCGCGTGCGGCTCCCTCGAATATCCCCGAATCGCTTGGGACTCCGATGGGGTTGCACCAAATCGCGGCGCACTTGGGTGCCGGCGAATTGCCGGGCATGGTGTTCAAGGGGCGGCGTCCGCTGGGGTTTACTTGGGAAAATGCACCGGAGGAATTACGCGGGCGCAACCTCATCACTTCGCGCATTTTATGGCTGGATGGATTGGAAGACGGGAAAAATCGTGGCGCGGGTTGCGACACGCGAGCGCGGCACATCTACATACATGGCACGAATCAGGAGGATAAAATTGGACATCGCAACAGCCACGGCTGCGTGTTGCTGCGCAACGCCGACATGATCGCACTCTTCGACGCCGTGCCGACGGACGAAGAAGCGGCGTTCGTGTGGATAGGGTAGGGGGGGGCAAGCGTTGCAACGGGCTGATATAAGCCGGACTTACGCCAAAAACCCTTTTGTGGCGGGCGGTGCTTTGACGAGGCGGTTGGCTTCGTCGTCGTTTTTGAACGCGCCTTTGACCGGGTCCCAAACCAATGACCGACCGAGTCGCTGGGCGATGACACCGAGGAGCATGATTTCGGCGAACTTGCCGGAATAGGCGAAGTCGGACGTCGCCTTGGTTCCGGTGCGAATGGCGTTGAGCCAGTTGTTGTAGTGGTTCCTGCCGGGCACGCGTTTGTATTTTCGGGGCACTTTTTTCTCGATAAACTGCGCCTGCTTGGCGGTCGGGAAGGTGACAATACGGTCACCGTTTTCGCCGGTGGCAAAAGAGGTGCCACTTGCCTTGAAATAGGAGCCGGAGGCATCTTTGAGTGCAGCGACGACATCGGGGCTGACACCGTATTTGGCGAGGGTTTGCGCCTGCTTGTTTTGGGGAACGCCGTCGAGCCAAGTGAGTTTGATGGCGTTGCCACGGTCGGTCTTCGGGAAGGTGAAGGTAATCGCACTGGAATCGGGAAAGGCGACCGGGCTGGCACCGCGGAGTTTAACCTCAATTTCCGTGGGCAGACCGAGACCGAGAATGTAGTTGGCGGGGTTAAGAACATGCGCCGCCATGTCGCCAAGCGCACCTGTGCCAAATGCGAACAACCCGCGCCACTTGAAATGCGGCGTTTTGGCAAATGCTTCTGCAAAAGGAAGATAGGGTGCAGCACCGAGCCAGAGATTCCAATCGAGAAAATTGGGGACGGGGAGTTCCTTGCCGTAACCGGGCACCTTCGTGCCTTGATTCCAAACGGGGCGGTTCGTCCATGCAACGACTTCGGTGACGTCGCCGAAGAGACCCGCTTCATACCACTCGCGCAAAGTGCGAATTTGGTCGCGGGAGTTCCCTTGGTTGCCCATCTGGGAGACGATGTTTTTCTCGGCGGCGATTTTGGCGAGACGGCGTGCCTGATCCACCGTGTGCGTCAACGGCTTTTGCACATAGACGTGCTTGCCGAGTGCTATGGCTTGGTAGGCGATGGAAAAGTGCATGTGGTCTGGCGTGGAGACACTTACCGCATCGATCTTGCTGCCCAATTCGTCAAAAAGTTTACGGTAATCCGTGTATGCTTTCGCCTTTCCAAATAGACGACGTTTGGAGGCTTGGAGCCGGTTTGAGTCAACGTCACAAATGCCGAGCACCTCTGCGCCGCCGCGAAGGAATGCCTCGGAGTCACCTTTGCCCTGACCACCGACGCCGATGCAACCCATCGTGATGCGGTTGCTGGGCGCGTTTTCGCCGCGCAGGAAACCCGATGGCAAGATGAGAAGACCACCGGCCGAGGCGGTTGTTTTGAGGAAGTTTCGGCGCGTCAGATTCGATTTTGGCATAACTGGTTTTGTGGTTAAAGTGTGTAAAGTGCTGCCAAAGTAGAGCAGCGGACGGCGGAAAAGTTCCTTTTTCGCAACTTTTTCACGAAAAACTGCGCCGGCTCGCTTGCCCAGGCGGCGGTTATCACTCGCGCAAAAAGCGAATTTAGCCGCGGGAGTTCCCGTGATTTTCCGCATCGGGCGACAATGTTTTTCGCGGCGGCGATTTTACTATTGTTTTCGACGGCTGATTAGGGCAATAGGCGACCCTCCGAGAACCGCCGCCCATGAGTTTTAACAAACACGTTATCTTTTCCGCATGTGCACTTGTCGGCATCGCCGCGATTACCATGTCGTGCGCTCCGACGGTTAACACCGTTGAATCCGCCAACCCGCGCGCCAGCATCACGCCGGAACAGATGAAGCATTTCAAAACGGATTCCGCACTGAATGCCATCGTGAAGCCGATTTTCTTGTCAACCGGTGTCGCCGACGACGGGACATCGCTCAAAGTGCAGCTCCAAGTCCAGAACACCACACGGCGAACCGCCCATGTCAGCTACCGGGTGAACTGGCTCGACAAACAGGGTTTATCGCTGGCGGGACACACGCCCGTCATGATACCGCTTTTCCTCGAAGGAGGAGCTGTCAAACGCATCACGGTTACGGCACCATCGCCACGGGCAGTTGATTTTCAATTCGAGTTCATCGAACGTCGGGGCGACTAATCCGCCGCAACGGCAGCAACTAATCTATTTCTTCTAACAACCATGAAAAAAACTACACCGATCTTTTTTCTCGCTGTCGCGTTCCTCGCGGGCTGCGGCGGACAACAAGCCACCTACGTGGATTCCAAAGGAACCGGCACGATAACCAGCCTCGACAAGGTGGATATACAGGACTTCTCCATCGCCGCCGATGCCCTTCTGAACTCGCTCTACGACTCGCCTGCGTTCAACGACGCACCCCGCAAACCGCCAATCATCGCAGTGAGTCGAATCACAAATAACACCAGCACGCAGTTCGACACAGATCAACTCATGCAAAAAATTCGCACTTCCATCACCCGAAGCGGCAAGGCACGCATTTCGCGAGCGGTCGGGGCAGATAGGGACGCATTGACACGCGACGCTCAGGCGACAGCGTCACACACTTCCGGGGCTACGCCGAACAACACGCCAGACTACACACTCATCGGAAAAATCCTCGAAACCGGTGCCCGTGCGGGGAAAACGCGTCAAATTACCTATACCTTTCAACTTTCCCTCGTCGAAGTAAAATCCGCTACGGACGTGTGGTCGGATGAAAAGGAAATTACGAAACAAGGCTCCAAGGCCGCCGTCGGCTGGTAGGCGACCTTCCGCGTCTATAGACCCCGCCGCAAATGGCGGGGATCTCGATTTCGCTCCAAAGGGGCGAATTACACCGCCCTATGTGCTCTGGTATAGCCCGCCGTAATAAACGGCGGAGGCAGCACTTCCGGCATCGCTCCCGCCGTAATAAACGGCGGGCACAGCACTTGCTCCGGCACAGCCCCCGCCGCTGTTGCGGCCGTTTATTCCGGTTTTTTGGGGGGTCTTGAGGGGGAGGTTTCGAGGGCGGAGATATTGCCTTCGATGAAGGCGATGTAATCTTGTGACGGTGAGGGCATGAGGGGAAGGCGGAGGAGTTTTGCGTCTGTTTGGGAGGTGATGCGTTCGCAGGGACGTGAGGGGCGGTTGGGTTCTGCGAGGATGAGTTTTACCTTGGCGGTTTTGATATGGTTGATGAGGGCGATGAGGTGTGCGGCGGAGGGTTCTACACCGGGTTTAGGTTCTATGGTGCCGGCGAGTTTTAGGTCAAAAGCCGCGAGGAAATAGTCGTAAGATTCGTGATAGGTGACGACTTGAGTTCCGCGAAGTGGGGCGAGGCGGCGTTTCCATTCGACGGTCTTTTGTTTTATTTTAGCCTGAAACTGATCGGCGCGATGGAGGTAGGCAGCCGCGTTAGTGGGGTCAATTTGGGCGAGTTTTTTTGCGAGTGAGTTTGCGACGCGGACGGCGTTTCCGGGGTCGGTGAGGAAGTGGGGATTTCCCGATGGGTGGACGTCGCCTTGGGAGCGGTCGAGTATCGCAGGGACGTTGAGGAGGGGAATGCCCGCCGATGCGGCACTGAAATGCCCGGGCGCGCCGCGCAGTATTTTGGGGTTGCGGGCATTGTTGACGAGGGGAGGGAGCCAGCCGGATTCGAGGTCTGCACCGCCTTCGACGAGGAGGTCGGCGCGGTTGAGGATTCGCAGGAAGCTGGGGCGGGCGTCAACGAAGTGCGGGTCTTCGCCTGATCGTGCGAGGGTGGTGACAGTGACGTGGGTTTCGCCGATGGCACGGGCGATAGTGCCGAGGTCGGTGGTGGTGGTGACGATGTTCACGGCGGCGGTGGCGGCGGTGGCGAACGCGGTGGCGCAGATGCCGAGCGCGATAGTTATTTTTTTGAGCGGATTCATGGTAGAAATCAGTTGTTTGTGTGATTTGTGGATTAGTTAACACCTGTTAAAATTTGTGGGCACCGTGGCTGCCGAGAAGGAATTCGACTTGGAGCCAGACGCCGTGGGCACTGCGGGAATTTTCGAGGCGGTCGTAGTTATATTGGAGGCGGACGCGGGAAAATTCGCTTGGATACCACGAGATAGCCGGCGAGATGCGCCAACGGCGGGCGCGGGTGGCATCGTCTTCGCCAAAGATTTCTTCATATTTGGCGCGATAGAGAGGCGCGGTGAAATCGGCGCGCAGGCTGGCGATCCAACCGGGGAGGAAGCCGTAATTGACTTGGGCGTAAGTGCCCCAGTCCCAGGCAGTTTCGCGGGGAAGATCAACTTCGATGTGGGCGTGTTCCGCGGCGTCGTGGTCAACGATTTCGCCGGTGGCTGCGCCGAGACCGTAACCGCGAAACATTGCTTCGGCTTGGAATGAGACGAAGGGGAAGCCTTTGTGGTGGTTGGCGGCCTTCCATTTCCAGTAGATATCGGCGCCGTAGATTTGGGTCCATGTCCTTTCACCGTAGAGATTTGGACCCCACGCGCCGGAGATGCCGCCGAGGAGGGTTTGCGTTTCGGAGATGTCGAAGGAAAGGGCGTAGCGGGCGGAGTAGAGGAGGTCGCGCATGCCGAGGACTTCGCGTTCGCCGGGTTCGCGTCCGAAGGCGAGTTCGTCGGCGTGGTGATGGGCGTCTTCTTCTTCGTCGCCATGGTCGTGTTCTTCTCCGCGAAAGCTGTGCGCGGTCGCTCCGCCGCTATTTTGAATGCCGAAGGTAAGTTCGGAGTAGAAGGGCGTCGGGGTGAGCCAGGAGACGCGTGCGCCAGGGTTGCGCAGGCCGTCGGGACCGAAAAAACGGGTGGAGACGAGCGGTGCGTCAACGAAGTCCCATGCGTGTTGGTGTTGGTTGTTGATGCGCCCGAATTCGGTTAAGTATTGACCGGCGCGGAGTTGGAAACCTCCGGGGAGGGAAAATGTTTCGAGGTAGGCTTCTTCGATTTCGAGGAAGGATTCGCCTGAAGTGTCGAGGGCATAGACGATGTTCGCCATGGCGCGGAAGTAGTGGTCAACGGAACCTTCGAAGACGGCTTCGAGACCTTGGACGGTGAATCCGCGCTGGGCGGGATCGTGCCCGCCGGTCTGGACAACGGAGGTGTCGCGCTCGCTGTTGGCTCCTGCTGCGAAGTCCCCGATGAGGGAGAGGTTCATGTAGCTATTGCCGGAACGGGCGAGGGTGATCGGTTGCGTGGGTGTCCATGTTTTTTCGGCGCTCGGTGGCGCACTTTGCCCGTGCATAGCGGGCATGAGCACTGTGCCAGATAGCGCGAGGAGGCTCACGGTGGCGCGAGTGTGTTTGGTGATTTGCAAAGAGGAGAGTTTTTCCATGGGCTAAAATGCAAGTGTGTTGCGTTTGGTAACGCAAGTCATTTGCGTTAATTTTCTGCAAAAAAATCGCCGTCGCTGTTGCTGCCGCTGTTGCCATTGGCGCCGTTACCGTCGCCCGTTTGTTTTTTTATCCGGAATTGGCGGGGTTATTGGGGGAGGGCAGGGGGGGGGAATGCGGCGGCGAAGGCGTCGCGCACAGTGATCGGGGGCTTCACGGCTTGTCCGGCGCGGTTCATGAATGCGTGCAGGGTGTGGCCTGTGGTAATGAGGCGATCTTGGAGATAGACCTCGTAGTCGATGCGGATGCGCACGCGGGGTTCTTCGTTGATTTTGGCGATGACGTGCAAAAGGTCGTCGTATCGGGAGGGGGAGATGAAGCGCATCTGTGCCTCTAAAACGGGGAGAAGGAAGCCTTCGTCGTCGAGTTTTCTGTAAGAGACACCGATTTTTGCGAGTAGGTCTGTGCGGGCGACTTCAAACCACGATAGGTAATTGGCGTGGTAAGAGATTCCCATGGCGTCCGTCTCTGAGTAGCGGACACGGATATCAACGCTGGTAAAAATCATGCCGCCGATCAAAGCGGAGTTAGCGCATACTCGCAATCTCGAAACTTTTCGGGTGCGCGGTGTGATTTCCCTTTGCCAAAAGGGCGAAACGGACGCCTCCTTCTGCGCCATGGAGTTGCTTCGGGTTGAGAATTTGACCGTTTGTTATCCGCGCCGTGCCGGGTTGTTCGGCAGGCGTGGGCGGGGAATCGTGGTTGTGAAGGGCGTTTCGTTTGAAGTGGCGCGGGGGCAGACGGTTGCGCTTGTGGGCGAGTCCGGCAGTGGAAAGACGACGATTGGGCGTGCTTTGCTGAAATTGGCTCCTGTTTGCGGCGGGAAAATTTTTTTTGACGGGAAAGATGTAACGGCTTTGTCGGCGAGCGAGTTCTTCCCGTGGCGCAAGCGTTTACAGATGATTTTTCAGGACCCGTGGCATTCGCTCAACCCGTGTCACACGGTAGGCAGCATCCTCTCCGAACCGATAGAAACGCATTTTCGCGGGATGGACGCCGTTGGGCGACGCAAACGGGTCGCCGAGTTGTTGAGTCGCGTAAGGCTGCCGATGGGCACCGCCGCCCGTTACCCGCACGAACTTTCAGGCGGGCAGCGGCAACGGGTGGGCATTGCGCGCGCCCTCGCCGTGGAGCCGGAGTTGATTATTTGCGACGAACCGGTTTCAGCTCTCGATGTTTTTTCGCAGGCTCAAATTATTCAGCTAATAGAAGAATTGCGCAAAGAATGCGGTTTTTCCTGTTTGTTTATCTCGCATGATCTCGCGCTCGTGGAACAAATCAGCCAGCGCGTGTTAGTGATGCGCCATGGCGAGATTGTTGAACAAGGCACACCGGAAGAACTTTACACGCGTCCGCGTCACGCCTACACACGCGAACTGATTGACGCTGTCCCCGCGTTCTGACCTGTATCCATCTTCAACATGCTAAATCTTTCCGCTGTATCTTCGTTTGACAAAACTGCCCTTTGGGCGGTGGTTTTCCTCCTTGGGTGCCTCGGCATCGTCATCTGGGACCAAAGTTTTCAATGGCGCTTACGCGAAGACTACTATTTCGGGCACCTTGTCCCTTTTTTGTGCGCCTACGTGATTTATGACCGGTGGCCTGTCATTAGAGCCAGTTTGCGAGAAAGCGATCCGCCCCCGTCCCCCGTCCCGCCGCCTGCATCCGGGCTATGGGACAAGCTCGCGACAGCTGCTCTTTTCCCAGCCTTATTTTTCTTTGCCCTCGGCGCGGTCATGCGCGCCATCAACGGTCCCAACATCATTGCGACCTACCTAAACACCGGTGGTTTCATCGCCATTTGCCTCGGCACGGTGTGGCTCTTCACGGAAAAAAACACTGCCGGTCGCAGCCTCGCCTTCACCGAACGCACCGCCATTATCCGCCTTTTCGTCTTCCCGATTCTCGTCTGGTTCATCTCTGGTCCCCTCCTTTTATTAATGGACACGAGCGTGCGCACCTTCCTTTTGTTAAAAGTCACAGCGGTCGTCGTCGAAATCCTCAACGCGATTGGCATGAGCGTGACCAATAGAGCGAACATCATCGAGCTTCCCAAATACCTCCCCGACGGGACCCGTGATTGCGTGGGCGTCGCGGATGCTTGTTCCGGCGTGCGTTCCCTGACTGCCTGCATTTTCATGGGATCGTTCCTCTCCGCGATATTTCTCAACACCTTTGTCCGCAAACTGTTACTCCTCTTTTTTTCGCTCATTTTCGCATTGGTGTTGAACCTTATACGCACGACTTTTCTCACCATGTGGGCATACAAACATGGTTCAAAAGCCATTGACGGCGACCTGTGGTTAAACGAACCCAAGTCCCCCGAATTTACCTTCGCCACCGTGCACGACGTAGCGGGCTATGCGGCAATGGGGGCAACATTCGCCCTGCTCATCGCACTCATCCCCTTGCTCAATACCCGGTTGCGCATCAAAATAAACGCCCCTCCCAACAAAAAAGGCGCATTGCCAACGGAAAAGTCGCCGGAACCCTGACTCCTTCCCCTCAAAAAAACAAAGGCCACACAGTGAAAATCCTCATGCTCACACCCGAACTCGCCCCGCTCGCCCAAACCGGCGGGTTAGGCGACATGGTTGCCTCGCTTTCAAAAGCGCTCGTCCGCCAAGGTCACTCCATCCATATCTTCTTGCCCTACTACGGGTTAATTCCCCATTCCCCGGCCATGCAACCCCACCCCGATCCTGTCCCTGTCTATCTCGCTCCCGGGCGAACGGAGTTTTGCCGAATCTGGACAACTCCTCTCCACGGCACCCGCGTCCACCTCATTGAGCACAACCATTTCTTTGGTGCTAATGAAATCTACTCTTCTCGCCCCGACAACGCCCACCGTTTCGCATTTCAGACCCTTGCCGCGCTTGATTACTGTATTCAGACTGGCTGGACGCCCGACGTCGTCCACGCCCATGACTGGACAGCCGGTCTCGCCCCCGTCATCCTCAACACCACCCGCCGCACCACCCCGCTTCGCAACACCGCCACCATCTTTACAATCCACAATCTCCAACACCAAGGTCTCGCCCCAGCCAGCATCTTGCCCTTCCTCCACCTCCCACCCTGGCTTTTCAGTGAGGACAATCTCGAATGCCTCGGCGGCATCAACTTCATGAAAGGCGCCCTTTACCACGCCACAAAACTCACCACCGTCAGCCCGAATTACGCCCGCGAAATCCTTGCCCCCGCCCACGGTTTTGGACTCGACCCCGTTCTGCGCCACCGCGCCACCGACCTCGCGGGAATCCTTAATGGCATGGACATCGATGAATGGAACCCCGCCACCGACCGCCGCCTCGCTGCCAACTACTCCGTCACTACCGACGTCCTCTCCGGAAAAACCGCCAACAAAGCTGCCCTCCAACACGAATTCAACCTCGCTCCCCGAACCGACCTGCCTCTCTTCGGCACCGTTTCCCGCCTTTGCGAACAAAAAGGCCTCGACCTGCTCGCCGAAATTCTCCCCGAACTCCTCCCCCGCGCCCAAATGCAATTCGTCCTCCTCGGCAATGGCGACAAAGCACTCGAAAACCGCTTCCGCCAGATCGCGGCTGACCACCCCGATAAATGCGCCGTCCGCATCGGCTACGACAACGACCTCGCCCACCGCATCAACGCCGGCGCGGACTTCTTGCTTATGCCGAGCCGCTTCGAACCCTGCGGTCTTGTCCAGATGTATGCCATGCGCTACGGCGCCCTCCCCGTCGCCCACGCCACCGGCGGTCTCGCCGATACCGTTGAACCCTGGCACCCAACGCACCCTTCGCTCGGCACCGGCATCCTCTTCGAGTTCCCCTCCGCTGCGGCTCTCCTCGACGCCACTCACCGCGCACTGCGCCTCTATTTCGACCACCCGGCCTCATTTCACCTCCTTCGCCATAACGCCATGTCCCGCGATTTTTCGTGGAAAAACTCGGCTTCCGCTTACACGCATTGCTACGCCGACGCCGCCGAAATTCGCGCTAAGGTAGTGTAAGGCAAAAAGTTAGCGAATCAATCGCTCACTTCGACGATGGCGGCAATTTCGACGGAAGCGTTTAACGGAAGCCCATTCACGGAAACAGCGGCGCGAGAATGTTTTCCGGCGTCGCCAAAGACTTTCACGAAAAGTTCCGAGGCTCCATTGATCACGCGAGGGCTTTCGGCGAAATCATCTTCGCCGTTCACAAAACCAGTGAGCGACACGACGCGGACGACCTTGTTCAGCGTCCCGAGGGCAGCCTTGATATTAGCAAGCGTGTTGAGGGCGCACAGGCGGGCGGCGGCTTGCCCTTCGGCGATTCGGGCAGGATCGGCATTGATTTTTCCTTTGTAAGCAACTTGCCCGTCTGCAACGGGTAAAGTGCCAGATAGAAAAAGCAATTTGCCCGAACGGACAAAAGGCACGTATGCCGCGACCGCAGCGGGCGGCGGCGGCAGCGTAATGCCACTGCGGGTGAGTTCAGTTTCGTAGTCCATGATGTTAAATTCACCGAAAGGTAAAATGCACCCCTTGGAAAAGGAAGAAATATCACTCCCGACAGAGCCTGCCGGACGCGCAACGGTTCTTCCTTTATCCCAACACCTTTACTCCACAATTTCGCCCCATGGGTTCTCCTTCAAACACGGACACCTCCTCCACCTTCCATCTGCTCGCCCGCGAAGGCGCGGCGCGGCGCGGACGCCTCCACACGCTCCACGGCGTTGTCGAAACGCCAGTCTTCATGCCCGTCGGCACGCAAGGTTCGGTCAAGGCGCTTACTTCCCAACAAGTCGCCGACACGGGCGCACAGATCATCCTCGGCAACACCTATCACCTAAGCCTCCGCCCGGGCGCACAAATCATACGCCAGCTTGGCGGATTGCACAATTTCATCGCTTGGCGCCGCCCCATTCTCACCGATTCCGGAGGCTTTCAGGTCTTTTCCCTCGCCAAATTGCGCCGCGTTGACGACGCGGGCATCACCTTTCAATCACACATCGACGGCTCAAAGATACGCCTCAGCCCGAGGGAATGCTTCGAGATTCAGCGCGACCTCGGCTCAGATATCGCAATGGTGCTCGACGAATGCCCACCGTGGCCGTGCTCAGAAACAGAATGCGCCGCCGCTGTCCGCCGCACACTTCGCTGGGCACAGGAGTTCATCGAACTCGCCCGTGACACAGGGTTTCTCGCCTCCGGACACCTCGTTTTCGGAATTTCGCAAGGTTCTGCCTACGAAGGACTTCGCCGTGAATGTGCCCAGGCGCTCACAGCGATGGATTTCCCCGGATACGCCATCGGCGGCGTCAGCGTCGGCGAACCGGAACCAGAGATGCTTGCGCAGGTCGCAACCGCTATTTCTTGCCTGCCCCTCCACAAACCGCGCTACGTAATGGGCGTCGGCACGCCTCCCCAATTGCTGAAAATGATAGCATTAGGCGTTGATATGTTCGACTGCGTGATGCCCACGCGACTCGCACGGCACGGGACAGCTTTCACGCCCGACGGCACCATCAACTTGCGCAACGAACGCTTCAAACTCGACGAACGCCCGCTCGTCGAAGGAGCCGACAACTATTGCTGCCGCCATTTCAGTCGCGCCTATTTACGCCACCTTTTCATCGCAGGCGAAATGACGGGTGCAACGCTGCTCGCCATCCACAACACCCATTTCTTCCAACACCTTATGGCTCTCGCACGCTCCCACATCGAGGCAGGTTCTTTCACGACCTGGGCATCGGAATGGATCGCCCGCTACGAGGCGAATAACAAAAAAACAACGCCCCCGTCTTAATGCCGCAAGGAATTTGCTTCGTCCACACGAGTCGTCCCGCGCAGGCGGTAAAGAGCGGAGATGATCGCGAGACCAACGGCGACTTCGGCGGCCGCTACCGTGATGACGAAGAAGACAAAGACCGCGCCATTCATGTCATTGTTAAAACGGGCAAAAGCGACGAGCGCAAGCGAGGCAGCGGCAAACATAATTTCCAGACACATGTATATAATAACGGCGTCACGCCGCACCAACACCCCCGTCAGCCCAATGGTAAAAAGCAGACAAGCAAGCGTGATATAGTGGTGAAGACCAATCGCGGACATGAAGGAAAAGATGCCGAAAATAAGGCACACCTGTCGAGCCACAAGTGCAGCCGCGCCGTTTACGGCGCGGGCAGCGCAGCCAGAGCACCCGCCCGCCGTTTACGGCGGGAGCTTGATCTTCGCCCCAAAGGGGCGACCCTAACATAGCCCAGACATGGGAGCGCAGGCGTCCCGCCTGCACGACTGCCCGCAGCCCCAAAGGGGCGGCACCATTCCATCCCAGGGCAACGCCCTGGGTATCGGGAAAAAGCGGAGGAGTGGAAAGCCCCAACGGGGCGACCCTAACATAGCCCAGGGCAACGCCCTGGGTATGAAGGTCGTTAAAACACCATAGCCCCAAAGGGGCGGCCCCAATACCATCCCAGGGCAACGCCCTGGGCTACCGTCAGAATGCGCCGTTGACGCGGGTAAATTGGGGTGCGCCGTCGCCGTCGCCACATCCTTCCCCCAGGGCGCTGCCCTGGGCTATATTGGTGCCGCCCCTTTGGGGCTTTTTCCTTCCCTTTCCATCCAAACCCAGGGCGTTGCCCTGGGCTACATCGGGGCCGCCCCTTTGGAGGCCCTCCTATCCTCTCCTCTCCTCTCC
>JAISZI010000057.1 GCA_031269335.1 Puniceicoccales bacterium | reverse complement strand
TTACGAATACGATCCCCTCGGTAATTTGACCGTGAGCACTGGTGCTTGGGCCAATACCAATGTCTGGCGTTTCAGCAC
Organism: Puniceicoccales bacterium; assembly: GCA_031269335.1. Lineage (GTDB taxonomy): Bacteria > Verrucomicrobiota > Verrucomicrobiia > Opitutales > UBA953 > CALNBE01. The sequence continues at coordinate 16,658 of JAISZI010000057.1, read as the reverse complement.
TAAGCCATTCGATGTTGCATCTGGCCTATATTATTACGGCTTCAGATGTTATGATCCGGCTTCAGGTCGTTGGCCAAATAGGGATCCGATCGGGGAAATCGATTCACAGAATTTGCATTGTTTTGCCATGAACAACCCATTATCTTGGGTCGATCCCTTAGGCGATAAGATTACAAGCGCGCGATGTGAGGCGGCTAAAAACTCGGCACTGAATCGCAATGCTAAAGGAAAATCTCTTATGCGGGCTTTGAGAAATAAGAAGTGCCATATTCCACAGATTAGCTGTGAGTGTTGCGAGGGCAAGAATTCTGGTACTTTTGACCCAACCAGCAAAAATATTAAAATATGCTATAACAAAAGTCCATCAGAGGATCATGTAATCGAAACCGTCGTGCATGAATTAATACATGCTTATGATGATTGCAACGGCACGAATTGGGGTAATTGCAATGAGCGTGCCTTCAGTGAAATAAGAGCTGTAAATCTTAGCGGTAATTGCAGACGCGGAGGTTATTATCGAGGTAAGAATGAAAGCTATGAAGGTTGTGTTAAGAGAATCGCAGCTCTATCCACTAAGGAAGACCCCGCTTGCGGTGATGGCACTGCTGCTGTGAGTGCTGTTTTTAATCGTTGTTTTCAAAGTCCACTACGATGAATACGCGTTTTTTTATTTTATCATTCTGGGTCACAATCCACCGTTGCTTGCAATGCTTGTTCTTTTGCAGAGGCAACGAAATCCGTCACATGGCATCTCATTCCACGTCCAGTTATTTGGGGCGGAGATATTTATTTATTGGGTGTGCATTTCTCTGTGGCTGTTGCAATTGGATAGTTGCGAAAGGTTATCTCCCCCCCTACTCCGATGTAAAGCTCCAGCTTCAACTGGAACGCATCATTGATCTAAAAAATGGCACTGTGATATGTGAGGGCATTATTCGCAACACATCTGGTCCAAGCGTTCGGATTACCAGTTTTGATCTTTGGTGCGCCATGCTTCGAGTCACCATGACAGATCAAAAGGACAAGTCTTTTTCTATGCGAATAAAACCGCGGCTCCTTCTTGTTACCCCCCTCCCCAGAGGGGTAGAAGGATATTTTACAGATGCCGTGGATGCCAATCACAGTATTCGTTTTCGTGAATTTGTTTCAGGAAGTCTCGACATGCGTGGACACAAAGAGGGAATGTTTGAATACTCTCTTAAAGAGAGGGTGACCATAGAGGATGCATCCGACCATGCAAGCCGGGCTGTTCTTGAAGGAACGGGGCATGTTAAAGTCGAAGTGGGCGTTCCAGAGTTGGCCTTCGATGTAAAGCTCCAGCTTCAACTGGAACGCATCATTGATCTAAAAGATGGCACCGTGTTGTGTAAGGGCATTATTCGCAACACATCTGGTCCAAGCGTTCGAATTGACCGTTTTGTTCTTAGGAAAGCCATACGTCGAGTCACCATGACAGATCAAAAGGATAAGTCTTTTTCTATGCAAATAAAACAGTCACAGCTTATTCCTTCTCTCCCCGGAGGGGGAAAAGCATATTTTACAGATGCCGTGGCTGCCAGTCACAGTATTGGTTTTCGTGAATTTGTTTTAGGAAGTCTTGACATGCATGGACACAAAGAGGGAATGTTTGAATACTCTCTTAAAAGTGAGGTGGACGTATGGAATGCATGCGACGATGTAAGCCGGGCTCTTCTTGAAGGCACAGGGCATGTTAAAGTCGAAGTGGCCGTTACCCTGCGTAGGCACACGGTCAAGCCCGGCGAGACGCTTTCCGAAATCGCCAAGACCTACTATGGCTCCGCTGCACGCTGGCCAGAAATCTATAACGCCAATCGCGACGAAATAAAAACACCCAATGTGCTCGCTTGTGGCATAGAAATTGTCATTCCGTAAAAGCCATTGAACGGTGCCCCGTCCGGGACCAGAATTAGGGGCGATCCGGGCACCGGGCATTCGCAAGGGACAGGTAGCATGATCAGGCACGACGGCAACGGCAACGTGAGCGAGGTGCTCGACGCATCCGGCGACACCCATGCCCACTACGAATACGATCCCTTCGGCAATCCGACCGTGAGCACCGGTGCTTGGGCCAGCACCAACGTAAGCGTTCCCGAAAGTGCCCCCTTGACTTGGGAGGCGGGGGGGTGCTGGGTCTGACGCTGAGTTTCTTTGCGCGGCTACTTTGCGGGCGGGTGGGGGCTGAGACTGGGCTACTTTGGCTGGGTCCAGTTTTCGGGGGTCAGGGTTTCGGCTAATTGGCGTACAAAGTCTCGTTTCGGCGATGTCGGAGAAGTCGGAAGTTGCGGACGAGGGTGCGCGGGTGGACAAGTGTGCGGCGATTTTGTAAAATTATTTGGCGAAGGGTTGACAAGTCGTTTGGAACGGACTCCATCGGGGGTGTTGTTTCTTTCTTTTTATGTCAAAGCCGATGTGTTTTTTGCTCCGAAGTTTGTTTTTCTCTTTTGCTGTGTTTTCCACCTGTGCGGGCATGTTTGCGCAGGAGGGCGCGCTCACGCGGCTTGTCTGCGGGAAGGTGGAGGGGGCGTCGTATGATCGTCGGGTGAGGGCGGTGCAGGCGATAGGGAAGACGCTGGCGGCGGATGATTTTTTTGCGTTGCAGGCGTTTTTGGAAAAGAGACCGGCGGAGGATGCGGCGGGGGAGGCGCAGTTGAACGCGATAAAGAATGATGTGGCGATGAAGTTGCTGGAGTGCACGCATTTGCCAGATGGTTTTTCACGGCGTTTTTTGGCGATGGTGTCGGTTCCGGAGTTGGGGCTTATGTGGCAAAATTACACGATACAGTTTTTGGATGTTTTGTGGCGTCGGGAGAGGGACGAGGGGGTGCGTCGGGAAATAGTTGCGGAGTTGATTGAGCGCACGAGAGACGAGCGGTTGACGATTTCGGGGACGGCGTTGTTGACTTTGTCGCGGATCGCGGGCGGGGCGGAAAAACGGGGGGTGTTTTCGCACAAGCGGTTGGGGGAGTTGGCGATGGGGATGGTGAAGAGCGAAAAAATTCCGTGGCAGGATAAAATCACGGCGCTGCATGTGGCGGCGGACGCCGGGGATGCGGGGGCACTTGGGCGGGCGCGGGTGTGGGCGGGAGATATGTCCGTGCCGGTGATGTTGCGAATGGCTTCGCTGGCGGTGTTGGGGAAGCTGGGCGGGGAGAATGACAGGGCGTTGTTGGAGGAATACGCGAAGAGCGGGGAATTTCGGTTGCGGGTGGCAGCGCGGGCGGCGTTGAAAAAGCTGACTGCGAGGGGCGTAAAATAAGTGCGCCGGGCATTTTTAATTTTTCTTAAAAACTTTTTTGTCCGCGATGTGCCTTTTTCGTCAATGGTTGATACTTTGTGCGTTTGCATTGGCAGGTGCAGGGTTGACGGCGGCATGGGTAGAACGTCCGGCGGCGGATAAAATCGGAATGGAGCGGGCGAGGCGTTTTGCGCGGGTGCTTTGGGTGGATGCAAGACCGGAGGCGGAGTATGCATCTGGTCATGTGAGCGGGGCTGTTTCGTTGAACGAAGACAATTGGTCACGGGCGATTGCCGGGGTGTTGGCACGGTGGAATCCGGGGGATGCGGTAGTGGTGTATTGCGGCGGGGCGGAATGTGGGGCGAGCAAGGCGGTTGCGGTGCGATTGCGCGGGGCGGAATACGGGCTTGAGGATGTGTATGTGTTGCGCGGCGGGTGGGAGGCGTGGAAGGCGGGCGGCGGTGAGGTGCGGGAAGGAGGTGCGCGGTGAAGGCTTTGTTGCGGCGGGTGTTTTCGCGGGCAAGTGTGGGAATCGTGACACGGTGTGTGTTGAGCGGGGTGTTCGGTGTGGCGGGTGTCTTGAAGCTGGCGGACATGGGGCAAACGCAGGAGGCGGTGGCGGGCTACGAGCTGCTGCCGGAATGGGCGGTGTGGCCGGGTGCGTTGCTGTTGCCATGGGCGGAAATCGCCGGAGGTATTGGGTTGTGGGTGAGATGTTTGCGGAGCGGGGCGCGAGTCTGGCTGGGGATGTTGCTGGGGGTGTTTTTGGCGGCGATTTTTTCGGCGTGGGCGAAGGGATTGGACATTTCGTGCGGGTGTTTCGGGGGTGCGGATGTGGCAAATTACCCGTGGACGGTGGTGCGGAATTTGGGGTTGCTGGGGTTGGTTTGGGCGGACAGGGTTTTGTCGCCGCCCAAAACAGAGGCTCTCCCATAGTTTCCCGCCACAAAAATGCAAAAAAGACTTTTTCCGTTGTTCTTGTTTACCGCCGCCGTTGCCGCTGGTGCGCTTGCTGCGCCAACGGTCGTGCTTGGTGCCGGGGTCGTGTTTGACGCGGTGCTGATTAGCGTTCCCTGCAAGGCTGGGCAGACGGAGGTGCGGGCGGAAATCCCCTTTCGCGTGGTGGGTGGCGAAACACTGCGCGTGACAAGCATCAAGACAGGGTGCGATTGCACGAGCGGCGAGGCAGATGCGGCGAGTTACGCGCCGGGAACGCGGGGAAAAATCAAAATCGTGTTCACGGTGGGAGAGCGAATTGGTTTACAGCGGAAGACAATAACAATCAAGACGAGCGACGGACGTGAACAGGCGGTGTTTTTTCAAACTACGGTGCCCGTAATAATGCAACTCACCCCCGCCTTCGTGTTGTGGCGCAAAGGGAGCGCCGCTGAGGCGAAAGTCGTCCGCGCAAAGGTGATGCTACGAGAAAAAACGGTGCGTGTGCTGGGGGCGAAAGTGACGCCTGCCGGTGCTTTCGCCGTGGAAATTCAACCGCAGGCAAACGCAAGCGGGAAGCACCCCGAACAACCGCACGAATACGCGATAAAAATCACACCCCGAAGCACTGCGGTGCCCGTGACGGCGCGCATCGTGTTGGAAACGGATTTCCCTGCCGACAAGACAGAACGCTTTGTCGTAGTTGCTGCGGTAAAGTAAAATCGTAACCGTTCCCGAAAGCGCCCCCTAACTTTTTTTGCGCCGCCCGCTAAGATCGCGGGCGCATGTTTTCTTTCAATTCTCATTCCAAGATTCTGCTGGCAGAATCGAAGCGCACCGCGAAAAACACTCTCCAACGAGTACATTTTTGCGCAATAAAACTCTCTCAAAAACGTCCAACTCGCCCTCTACAACGGCGAACGCCAAAAAGAGTTTATATTGCGTTGTTTTGCGCATTTGGCACACTTCATGCTATAAACAACAAGCGTGAAAAACACTCTCTCCAACACTAAACAAATGCTCGCCGCAGCCGCCGTTTCCGACAAAGAAACGGCGCGGGCAGACTAAATAACCGGTGCCCAAATATGGTGGTCCATATTATATGCCGGTGTGTCGCCGGATTCGACTTCGCCGACGAGGACGGCTGGGACTCCGGCGACGGTAGTCCGCGGGGCAACGGATTCGAGGACAACGCTTCCGGCACCGATTTTCGCGCCTTCTCCTATTTCGATATTTCCGAGTATTTTGGCTCCCGCGCCGATAAGAACACCGCGCCGCACTTTGGGGTGCCGATCTCCGCGTTCTTTGCCGGTGCCTCCGAGGGTGACTGCGTGCAAAATGGAGACGTCATCGTCTATCTCAGCCGTTTCTCCAACGACAAATCCGGTGGCGTGATCGAGCAAAATACCGCGGCCGAGAGAGGCGGCGGGATGAATATCCACGGCAAATACTTCTGAAACGAGCGATTGCAGGTAACGGGCAAAGTGCTGGCGCCTGTTTGCCCAAAGCCAGTGAGCAACACGGTGGCAAGTAATGGCTTGAAATCCCTTAAACCAAAGAAAGGGCGTCAATACGGAGTCACACGCCGGGTCACGGGAGACGACGGCGACAAGGTCGCCGCACACTTTTTCCAGAATTGCGGGTTCGCTTGAAAATGCTTCGAGAAAAACTTCGTGGAGATGCCCGCCGCGTTCGGAGTGATAAACGAGCTTGGCGCCAAGGCGCGAAGCGAGCGCGTGTGTAAAATCGGCGTGCACAAGGACGAACTCGTCAAGCAGTTCCGCAAGCGCAGGTTCTTCACCGGCAACGGCGGTCGCGCACTCGCGCAATTCTTCCCAAAGCGTATCTGTTGTTAATGGGTGCCTCATTTGCGGTGGCAGCAGTGCTGCGGGGAGCGTCACGTTTTTTCGGCGGGTTTATTTTCAATGACAAAGTCCACGAGACCGTAGTCCCGCGCCTCAGATGCAGTCATATAGTAGTCGCGATCTGAATCTTTCTGGACCTGTTCGATTGGTCTGCCGCTATGTTTCGCAATGGTTTTGTTGAGAACATCGCGCCACCGAAGAATTTCTTTCGCCGCAATTGAGATGTCTGAGGCCTGCCCGGTAGCACCGCCGGAGGGCTGGTGTATCATCACACGGCTGTTCGGCAGTGCGTAACGTTTTCCTTTGGCGCCCCCGGCGAGGAGCACCGTCGCCATGCTTGCGGACATGCCGACGCAATACGTGACAATGTCACAGTGAAGAAAATTCATCGTGTCGTAGATCGCCATGCCCGCCGTGACGCTTCCCCCGGGGGAGTTTATGTAGAGATGCACGTCTTTCTTTGCATCTTCCATCTGCAGAAAAAGCATTTGCGCAATGACGGCGTTGGCAACCTCATCGTAAATTGGCGCACCAAGAAAAATGATACGATCCTTTAACAGGCGGGAATAGATATCCCACGAACGCTCACCGCGTCCGTCCCGCTCAACAACACTGGGAATGATGTAACTCATCGAAAGTTAGTAAAGTTTTGTGACGTAAGCGCACAGGGTTTCCATTTGGATAACATCGCGCAAATAAAAAATTGCCCGTTGGCGCCGGTTTTTTGCTTCTCGTCTGTCATTTTTAATCTTGGATCGTGCTCCCATGCAGCAACCGCCCGACGAGACGCCGCTTCCGTCGTCCGCCTCTCTCGCCTGCCTCTACCGCATCGGCAAATTAGTCAACACCACCGACGATCCCCGCGAGGCACTCGGTCTAATTCTTGACGAAATTGTCCGTGTGTTGGGGGCGAGCAGTGCGTCCATCGCCCTCCTCAATCCGGCTACGGGTCGATTGAGCATCGAAGTAAGCCGGGGGCACGAGGGCGATGCCGCCAACGTCGAACTTGACCAAGGGCGAGGCATCACCGGTTGGGTTGCCCTGTATGCGCGTGCGGTGCTTGTGCCCGATGTGCGCCGCGACAGCCGTTATTTTGAAATCAAACCCGGTGTGCGCTCCGAACTCGCCGCCCCAATGGAAATGTTAGGGCGCGTAATCGGCGTGGTTAATTGCGATAGCGACCGCGTGAATGCTTTCTCCGAAGACGATAAATCCTTCCTCGGTTTGCTCACAAACGAGGCAACCAAAGTCGTCGGTCGCCTTTGGCTCGTGCGCCAGCTCAAAACGCGTGCTGCTCAATTGGAAGCCATTATCCTCGCCGCCCAATCTCTCGTCCACGAGCGCGACGCCCCTCGTGTCCTTTCCGACCTTGCCGCGCACACGCGCCAACTCGCAAATTACCGGGCCGTAGCCGTTTATCTCGCCGAAGACGATGTGCTCCGTTTGCGTCAGCTCGACGGCGACACCGGTGCTTCCCGTCTGTCTCCCGTTATCGCACGCAAAGAGACCTCACTGGGAGTCGTCGTCTCCCGTGCCCGCCAGGTCGAAGTTTACCACGTTGGGCGCACCGAAGACACTCTCTTTGAGGTGCTTGACGTTACCCTCGCCGATTCCGCCCTTCTCGCGACACCCGTAGTTTTTGACAACGAGGTGCTTGGCGTCCTCCTCGTCATACAGGGCAATCCTCACCGATTCAGCAACGATGAGAAGCGCCTCATTTCCACCATTGCCTCCATCGGAGCTTCCGCCCTCCAAAACGCCCGCCTCTACGCCCGTGTTTTCTCCATCGAAGAAAATCTGCGCCGCAACGAACGGCTTACCACCCTTGGGATGCTCGCCTCGGAAATCGCCCACGAAATCCGTAACCCGCTCACTGTCATCAAACTTCTCTTCGACTCTCTCGACCTGCGCTTTGACACCGGCGACGCCCGCGGCGAAGACCTGCACGTTATCCGCGAAAAACTCGCCAGCCTTGAAGAAATCGTCACCCGCGTCCTCAGCTATGGACGCCACCAAACGGGCGCATTCTCCCGCGTCGAACTCGGCGCCATCATCGCCGAAACTCTTCTCCTCATGCGCCTCAAATTCGAGCAAAGCCGCACCCGCATTTTTTTTGACAATGATGATGCCGCGCCCTGCTGGATCGATGCCGACAAGGGGCAAATCCAACAAGTCCTCCTCAACCTCCTCCTCAACGCCATTCAAGCCATGCCAAACGGCGGCTCCATCCAAGCCCGCCTTTGGCAAGACGAGACCTGCGTGCGCCTGCGCATCGACGACACCGGGCACGGCATCCCCGCAGATATGCGCGACAAGGTCTTCGACTCCTTTCTCACCGGTCACAAAGAAGGCACGGGCATCGGCCTCGCCATCGTCAAACGCATCATGCGCAGCCACCACGGCGACATCGAGTTAGAGGCCAGCAGCCCATCCGGCACAGCATTCTCCCTCTGGTTCCCCGCCGCCGAATGATACGCGCCACGCGCACGGACGCGTCCGCAGACGCGGCTTGCGACAATTTTCTTCCCGAACGCCGGGCTTTTTGCCACACCCCGCGCATGAGTCCGCCTATCGTCTATTTTAACCGCCACACCGAACGCGAAGAGACCGAATGCGTTTATGGCGAAAAACCCCTGCGTTGGGTCTATGGGAGCGCGCCCGGGCGCGTCGCGCTCTGGCTGCTTGTCCGCAGGACGTTTTTTTCCCGGTGGTTCGGCTGGCGAATGCGCCGTCGGGCGAGTCACAGCCGCATCCTTCCCTTTATCAAACAATACAAACTCGATCCGGCTCAATTCGCCTCCCCCGTCGCTAATTTCCGCTCTTTTGACGAGTTCTTCTCGCGAAAGTTAAAAGCCGACGCCCGCCCAATCGACCGCGCCGACGCACTTGCCGTTTTCCCCGCCGATGGGCGCCATCTCGGTTTCCAAGACGCCTCCGCCACCGCCTTTATTCACGCCAAAGGACGCCGATTCGATCTCTCTGCATTGTTGGGCGACGACGCCCTTGCCGCTCGTTACCAACACGGCGCATTAATTTGCTCGCGCCTGTGTCCGGTGGATTACCACCGATTTCATTTCCCCGTTGCCGGAATCCCTTCGCCCGTGCGCCTCATCAACGGCTGGCTCTATTCCGTCAACCCCATCGCACTGCGCCGCAATCTTGCCTATCTATGGGAAAATAAGCGCGCCATCCTCACGCTCGACGCCGGAAAATGGGGCATTGTCACCCACGTCATTATCGGTGCCACCAACGTCGGCTCCATGTCCTTCACGTATCCCGCCGGCACTCCTGCGGAAAAAGGCGACGAAATGGGCTTTTTCAGCTTCGGCGGCTCCTTTGTCGCCACCCTTTTTGAACCCGGCAAAATCACCCTTGCACCAGACCTTCTGCGTGAAACGAACGCCGGTCGCGAACTCTACGCCCACTTCGGAAGTGTGCTGGGTTACGCTGACGCTAATCGTTCGTGATCAAAGGTTTTGTTCTGGGCACTGTCCAAGAGCCACAAATCGAGAAGGACGAGGGCGGTCATCGCTTCGACAATGGGGACGGCGCGCGGGAGGACGCACGGATCGTGCCGCCCGCGGGCGCGCAATGCCACGGGGTTGCCGGCGGCGTCCACGGTGCGTTGGGCAAGCGCGATGGTCGGGGTCGGTTTGAAGGCGACACGAAAGAAAATTTCGCCACCGGTGCTGATGCCGCCTTGGACGCCTCCGGAGCGATTCGTCTCGGTGGTGATTTTGCCGTCTCGCACGACAAAAGGATCGTTGTTCTCGCTTCCGGTGCGCTGTGCGCTGGCAAAACCGTCGCCGATTTCAAAGCCTTTTGTCGCGGGAATGGAGAGCATTGCCCGGGCAAGCTCGGCATCAAGGCGATCAAAAACGGGTTGACCAAGACCGGCACGGACGTTGCGGACGCGGCAACGAATGACGCCGCCGAGAGAATCCCCGTTTTCACGGGCGGCTCCGATGCGGGCTGCCATGCGGTTTGCCGTGGGAAGGTGCGGGCAACGCACGGGCGTAGCGTCAATGGTTTCGCGGGAGGGAAATTCCGCCGTATCGGGCATGGCGATATCGCAAACGCTTTCGACAAACGCCCGAATTTCCACACCGGCGCCGCAATACAGGATTTTTGCCGCAATGGCACCGGCGGCGACGCGGGCAATAGTTTCACGCGCAGAGGCTCGCCCGCCGCCCCCGGGGTTGCGAAAACCGTATTTACTTTGGTAAGTGAAATCGGCGTGCGACGGGCGGTAAACATTCGCAAGTGCATCGTAATCGCTGGAATGCATATCGCGATTGCGAACGAGGAGCGCAATGGGCGTCCCAAGCGTCAACCCTTGATAGACGCCGGAAAGGATTTCCACGGCATCGCCTTCGGCGCGGGGCGTCGTGAGCGCGCTTTGCCCCGGACGCCGCCGGTCTAACTCGCGTTGAATCTCGTCGGCGGAAAGGGGAATGCGAGGGGGACAGCCGTCAACGACGGCACCAATAGCGGGACCATGGCTTTCGCCAAAGGTGGTTACGCAGAAGATATGTCCAAAGGTGTTTCCCATGCGAAGGCGAGGGTGTCGCACAGTCGCACGTTGGGAAGGCGAAATTGCACCGGCGTTATACGCTGCTTCGGTTGCGGCAGGGCGAATGCGAGCACCGGCGCCGGCGGGTTTGGCGGGTTCTTATCTCATTAATGGACAATGTTTTGATACTCCGGTTTGAGTGTGCCGACAAAGGGCAGGTTTCGGTAATGTTCGGCGAAGTCCAACCCGTAACCCACGACAAAAACATCGGCTATCTCGAAGCCGGTGTATTCGGCGTCGAAAGGTGTCTGCCGACGCGACTTCTTGTCGAGCAGCACACAGGTGCGCAACGAAGCCGGGCATGGCGCGCAGCAGGTCGGCGGCGAAAATCACCGCGCCATTGGCAACGCCTATATTCATTCCCTAATCATACAGGGAGGGGTGGCGCAGTGGTTGTGCGGGGAACTACCAATCGCCGAAAATTGAGAATCCTGCAATGGCGGCGGAAATCCAAGGGAAGTCACTGCCGCCCCTGTTAGATGGGGCTTTCGCCCTTCTGCGTTCTTCCCTTTCCCATCTCTCGCGCTCTTCTTTTGTCATTTCATAAGCGAACCAGCGGTGAAGGAAACTTTTCTTTTCTGGCTTGGGGGGGGGGAATTTTCTCGCGTAATAGGCGGAACGCTTTGCGAGGGACAATGAGACGAGAAGTTTGGTATCTTTGTCCACCCGGTTGAACTCTTCGTCGGTAAGTATTTCGCTGCTGCTCATGAGGTTTGTTTTTTTCGTAGAGGCTTCATGCCTCAACGAGGCGCGACAATGTGAAGCGTTTTGCACCCGTCGAGATGTTTTTGCGAAAAAATGACTGCCGGCCCCCGGCGAAATGACTGCCGGTTGAAATTTTATGGAGCGGTTTGTGGCGGGGTGGGCGGGGTGCGTGTCCACTTGGGGAAGATGGGCACCCAGATTTCCTCCATCTTTGAGGGAGATACGCGCTGATAAATAAATGTTAGGTTGGGGTTGTGGGGATTTATCACGTCGGAGACGGGGATTACAACGATGATGCCGCCGATGGTGGCGGTGGAGGAGGAGCGTTGGGCGTCTATGCTTCTGGTGGGGTCTTGCGCCCGCCATTTTCGGGCGTTGGCGTGGTCTGTGCCTGAGAGGTCGATACTTCCCTTCAACTCGAAGTCCGTCCATTCTGAGGAGGAGAGGTAGCGGTTGTGGAGGCTGCTTCGGTTGCGGCAGGGCGAATGCGAGCACCGGTGCCGGCGGGTTTGGTGGGTTCTTATCTCATTAATGAACAATGCTCTGATACTCCGGTTTGAGTGTGCCGACAAAGGGCAGGTTTCGGTAATGTTCGGCGAAGTCCAACCCGTAGCCCACGACAAAAACATCGGCTATCTCGAAGCCGGTGTATTCGGCGTCGAAAGGTGTCTGCCTGCGCGACTTCTTGTCGAGCAGCACGCAGGTGCGCAACGAAGCCGGGCATTGATCGAGCAGGCTTTTGTGCAGGTGCGCGAGGGTGTTTCCGGTGTCGAGTATATCGTCAACGAGCAGGACATGGCGCGATTTTAACTCCAGCCGCCACGGGAAAAGGAATTGCGGTTGGGCGGTCGGCGCGGTGGCGTCGTGGTAAGAAGCGATCCGCGTCATGTCAAAACGCACCCGCAACCGAATGGCGCGCAGCAGGTCGGCGGCGAAAATCACCGCGCCATTGGCAACGGCAATGACCGTGATCTCACCCACGCCTTTCTCGGCATAGTCCCGCGAAATGGCGGCACCAAGGGCGTTGACTCTTCCGGCGATCTGCCCGCCAGAAAGAAGGACGCCACCGACACCGTCGGGTAACGTGTTCGCATCAACAGAAACAGCGGGACTTTGCACAGACAGGGTGGCATCGGGCGGTAACATGCAGGGCAGAAAAAAACATAACTCGAAACAAACAACTCCAAAGCCACACCCGCGCCGTGTTTTTTTCCTTGCGATGCGCGCCGGCAAAAGACATGAAGCTCGCCCGCATGACCAATAAGAGCATTCGCCAATGAGCACCTTTCAAGAATTAGGCCTTTCTGAGCCTCTCTTACGTGTACTCGACTCCTGCGGCTACGAAAAGCCGACTCCAATTCAGGCCAACGCAATCCCCTTCATTTTGCAGGGGCGCGACGTCATCGGTGCCGCCCAAACCGGCACAGGCAAGACGGCTGCGTTCGCCTTGCCCACCCTCCAACGGCTCGGCTCCCACGCTTCCCGCCCGCGCTGTCTCGTCCTCGTGCCGACCCGCGAACTCGCGATGCAAGTGGACGAAAACTTCAAACGCTACGGCAGCCACGCGGACTTGCGCGTCACGCTTCTCTACGGGGGCGTCGGCTACCACACCCAAGTCCATTCGCTCAAAGCCGGCGCCGACATAATTGTCGCCACGCCCGGGCGTCTGTTCGACCTCTGGGAACGCCACCACGTGCATCTGGACAGCATCGAGGTGCTCATCCTCGACGAAGTTGACCGTATGCTCGACATGGGCTTCATCGAAGATGTCTCCCGCATCATCCGCCTCTGCCCGAAAGAACGCCAAACGCTGTTGTTTTCTGCAACAGTCGAAAAATCTATCCTCAACATCGCCGAATGGGCTTTGCGCGATCCCGAAATTGTGGACGCCAGATCAGGTGCAACGTCCGCCGAAACCGTTGCCCATTACGTCTATCCAGTCGAAAGCTACCAGAAATACGACCTCCTCCTCGCCCTTCTTGCGAAGACTGACTTCAAAAGCGTTCTCGTTTTCACGCGCACGAAACGCGACGCCGACCGCATTACCGAATGGGTGCGTTCCACCAGCCACTCGGTCGCCACCATGCACGCGGACCGCGCCCAAAATGAACGCGCCGAAGCTCTCACGGGTTTCAAATCGGGTAAATACCAAGTGCTTGTCGCCACAGACATCGCCGCCCGTGGTCTCGATGTGCGGGGCATCTCTCACGTGATAAATTACAATGTGCCCGACCACCCGGAAGACTATGTCCACCGCATCGGTCGCACAGGGCGTGCTTCCGAAGAGGGCGAGGCTTTCACTTTATTTTCCCCCGATGAACTGCTCTACCTGCAAGCGATTGAACGTCTCCTGTGTCGTCCCATCGAACGCCGTAAATTAGAAGGCTTTAACTACCGCTTCGCCCCCATGATGGGAACTTCCGCCGCCGCCGCCAACACCCCGGCGCGTCGTCGCAACCGCTAATAAAAAAACATTTTCGTATAGAACAAAGGGGAGTCGCAGTAGAAGCATTTTTTGAAAAGCGATGGGATTGGTTTCCGCCGTTGTTGTTAACGTTTTATTGGGCGTCAATTTCGGCGAGATGGGCGGTGATAGTTTCCAGAATGTGAGCGCGTCCGTCTGCCAACGTAGTATTAGGGAGGCTAAATCCGGAGGCGAGGATGTGACCGCCGCCGTTGAGTTTTTTTGCGAGTAAATCGGCGCGGTAGCGTTCGTCTTTTGCGCGCAGGCTTCCCTTTACGCCGTCGGGTGTTTCTTCGATCAAGACGGCGATGTCAACGCCTTCAATGCATCGTGCGTAGTCAACAAAGCCTTCGGCGTTTTCGCGTGTGGTGCCGGTTTCGTCAAAAGCGGCGAGAGGAATTTCTCCGGAGCAGACGCGTCCCTTATTGTGGAGCGTTAGAGAGGAGAGGAAGCGTTGAAGGAGAGCGAGGCTGGCGAAGGTTTCTTGTTCGTAGAGTTCCCTTGTAGTAGTGCGCACACAGGCGCCGCAGCGAAGTAATTGTGCCGCGAGTTCCAACACTTCGGGAGTAGTCGAAGGAAACTTGAATTGCCCGGTGTCGGTCACGATACCGGTATAAAGTGCTTGGGCGGTAAGTGGGTCTATGTCCAGACCGAGGTTAAAGACAAAGGCTGAAAGCATTGCGCAAGTGGCAGCGGTTTCTGGAAGGACAATGTTTTCGCTGGCGAAGCGGGCATTGGAGATGTGGTGGTCAATGTTGCCGGCGGGAGCGGGGAACATCGCCGCCATGGCGCTGCCCGCACGGTTTGCATCGGAACAATCTACGAAAATCGCTTCGTATCCGGTCGGGTCGAAGCTGTTGTCCTGTGCGAAAAAAGGAGTATCGCCGACAAAACCGCGCAGGTTTCGGGGAATGGCGTGACCGTTTACACCCACGGCGTCAACACCTTGCGCACGAAGGATGCGGCAGAGGGCGACTTGCGCACCGATGCAATCGCCATCGGGACGCAGGTGCCCGATGACGGCGACGCGTTTGCCGCGGAGGCTGTTGATGAGCGCGAGAAAGCGTGTGGATTCTTCTGGGAAACAATGAAAGTTCACGCACGTATTCCATGCCTTTATACGGAAACGGGCAAGAAACTTGAAGGCATTTGGCGCAATTTTATTATCCGCGCCGTTATTTATACCGATCTCTTTTCCGGTTAAAGAGAGAATATAAGAGAGGGGATGAGACCGCTGTTAAAAACGCAGGACGATGCGGGTGAAGTAGGTGGTGTCGAGGCGTTCAACGCCGGCGAGGGGGCGGCTGTTGTAGTCGTTATGAACGCCGAGGCGGATAACTAAGTTTTCGGTGTTGGCGATGGGGAATTCGAGGTAGGCTTCGTGGCGGAAGATATAGTTGGAAAATTCGTCGAAGGTAGGCATGTAGCTCATTCTGTCTTCAAATCGACCCCAGCTCCAGTCATACCGGTAATAGAGTGCGGCATCGAGACCGGATTTATTTAAGGCTGGGGTGACATCGTCCATGTAGGTCTCGTAGCGATAACTAACGCCGACACGGAATTCTAATTTATGGTTTTTTTCGTTGAGGATCATGAAACCGCTACCGAGAGCGGATTCGGAAAAAAATTCTATTTTGTTGATCTTGTTAAAACCGTTGTTTGTGCGGGCATACCAGAGGAGGCGGTCGAGGCGGTCAGTGAAGCTGGATTTGTAGTCTATTCCAGCGGTGAGGTCGTCGGCGGATTTGTTTCCGTCGGTGCGATAATAGTTGTATTTGGATTGGAAGGTGAGGGAGTCGTATTGACCGGAGTTGACGGCGGTGAAGCCGAGGGACGCGCCGAGTTGCTCGGAGGTGCCGGTTTTGCCGCGAATGTCGGTGGTGATTTCAACTTTCCATTTGCGTTCGAGTTTTTTGAGTTCTTTGGAACTTGGGCTTTCTGCGAGTGTGCGATAGACCGATTTTACTTGGGAGACGGGAGCGGAATACGTGCCTGTGGAAGTGAGGATGCGGATGCCGGAGGGGGAGGCTTCAACGCGTCCGTAGGCGACATTGTCGATGGTCTTGCTTTCTTCGGCGGCGGTGCCGACGTAGATGGGTTCGCTAGTGGTAAAAGTGAGGAGGTCTTCGAGTCTGAATTTGAAGACTTTGACGGAGCCGTCGGCGTTATAGCCTGGGGTGATGCTGATGATGTCGGCTTCGACGTCGTTGATGATGCCGCGGACGACGGTGCCGTCTTTGAGGCGGATTTCGTCGGCGTGGGCAGGGGAGGGCGGGAGGGAGAGAAAAAGCAGTGCTGCCGCTGCGAGGGTGGTGGCGGGAAGGCGGGGGTGGTGGCGGCGTGTTGGTGGCGGTGGATTCACGGGTGAACCTGTGTTGTGCGGGATGTCGGCGAGGCACGGGTGGGCGGTTCAGCCTTCAAGGGCAGCATTGTCCCCACCGCTTTCGCCAAGGGCGGTTCCGCCGACGACTTGGACTTTGGAAAGGATTTCCTTTTGAATTTCTTCCATGACCGTTGGGTTTTTGGAGAGGTATTCTTTGGCGGCTTCACGGCCTTGCCCGATGAGCTGTCCTTTGTAGGCTATCCACGCGCCTTTCTTTTCGAGGATTTTGGTTTCGACGCCGAGGTCTATGATGGAGCCGGTGCGGGAGATGCCTTCGCTATACATGATGTCGAACTCGCATTCGGTGAAGGGGGGGGCGACCTTGTTTTTGACGACTTTGACGCGGGTGCGGTTGCCGGTGATTTTGCCACTGGGTTCTTTGATTTGACCGATGCGGCGGATGTCGAGGCGGACGGAGGCGAAGAATTTTAGGGCGCGTCCGCCGGGGGTGGTTTCGGGACTGCCGAACATGACAC
>JAISZI010000018.1 GCA_031269335.1 Puniceicoccales bacterium | reverse complement strand
TTAACGGCGAAACGTTTTTCGGCTTCCCTTAAAAAGGTGTCGCGGCTGGCGTTTCTCCAAATGATATTCTTCTTTTCCACCTCTACTATAAACACGGCAAAACCCTGATAAGTAGCACGGGGAAAGGGAGACGGCTTTGTTATATAATCGGACGAGACGAACGTCGCCTCAACCTCTGCTTTTTCTATGGCGATTTCCCACGCGGACACCCCTTCTTTTTTGGCAAACCAATAGACATAAACTTCGACGGGAATGTCCGCCGGAGATACGGAAGCTCCGCGCAAGCGCAGGGCGCGTCCGCCGGGTTTGAGCAGTTTCCGAAACTCTTTTTTATCAAACTCTTGCCGACTGAGGCAGTGCGGTTGCGTCAAAATTATAGTTTTCGCACTGTGATTTTCTTCCAATTTTACAGAAAAAGAAAGAGAGGCAAAATCACGTCGTTTTGGTTCCGCCCAATCCGAGATAATTTTCTGCGAACGCTTGTTGAGCTTTGAGAAAAAAAACGAAGTTTCGCGCCCCGAAGCGAGAATGCGTATTTTTACTTCGTCACGGTGAAAACCGAGCAATTCTACTTCAAGCGGAAGCCCATCCGTCGTGTTCACAATCACCTTCGCGCCAGCGACGATTTCCGCCCCAAAGACGAACAAGAGAACAACCCCGAACAGACGAAAAACACGTGAAATCATGGGCATTATCAAAAGTGCTCAATCTCAAAACACAAGTGAAAAATAGGGATTTTTTTGTAGCCCAGGGTAGTGCCTTGGGTATTTGTGACCCACAAAAATAGAGCCACTGAAAGGGGCGGCACCAAGTCAGCCCAGGGCAACGCCCTGGGAGTTGGGCGGGGTTATGGTTAATGTGGTCACCGGTGCCCCCTAACTTTTGGCGGTGCCTGCTGGTGAGATCGCAGGCAGATGCGCGGTTTCGAGGACGCTGTTCCATTCGTCAATCGGGACGATGAGAACCGATTCGTGCCTGCGGCGTTCAAGGGCAACCGGTTCGCGGGTGGACACGGTTTCGTCCCGGAGCGAGGCAAGATTTTCACCTGCTTCGGTGTAGGATACGGTGCTCATGCGCGGAACTTGGACATCACGCTATCGGCGTGGCGAGAAGCGTCCCTCTCTGGAACTCGCTTGAACAGTTGACACATGGACAGGCAAAAGGTGCACTTGGGCATCATGAGAACTGCTGCCGGTCACAACTCAGATTCGCGCTCCGGAACTCCGGGACAAACCGCGGCAAACCTGTCGATTTCAGAAATTGGACGCGCATTGGCTCCTTATTGCCGTGAACATGGAATTTCACGGCTGGAAATTTTTGGCTCGATGGCCCGCAAGGAGGCGGGGGCGGACAGTGATGTGGATTTGATCGCGACGTTCTCCAGAAATCCGGGGCTGCATTTTTTTTGCATTGAGGAGGAAATGACAAAAAAGATCGGCATTCCCGTTCACCTGCTTTCGCGTGATTCTGTCGAGGAGATGACAAACCCGTTCCGGCGCGAGTCCATCCTGACAGATGCGTATCCGATTTATGACGCAGTCGAAGACCGCCAGACACGATGACGCATACCTTCATGATATGCTGAACGCCGCCCGGTTGATTCTGCATTACGTGGAAAACGTGACGTTTGAGGAATTTTGGGATAACAGCGAAAAACGCGATGCCGTTTCGCTGCGCCTTTCCGTCATCGGGGAGTCTGCGCACCGGATCTCACGGGAGACGGAGATTAGTCTGGTGAATATTCCATTCCGGGAAATCCGGGGGTTGCGCAACCGCATCGCCCACGATTATGGAGCCATCGACTTTCGTATTGTTTGGGCTGTTACGCAAAATGACCTCCGCCCACTTGTCACGGAGCTGGAGGCATATTTTGCGCACAAAAGGAGCGGGATTTGACCGTAAGCGTTCCCGAAAGTGCCACCTTGACTTGGGACGCGGGGGGGGGGTGCTGGGTTGGCGTTGAGTTTCTTTGCGCGGCTACTCTGCGGGCGGGTGGTGGGCTGGGACTGGGCTACTTTGGCTGTGTCCAGAGATAAGACCCGCTAATAAATTCAAGTCGAGTTACCCCTCCCCCTCGCGACAACGCTTGACAAGCGCGCGACAAGCGCGCAAGACACGGAACCGACATGAAACACTCCTCTTCCAGCTCCGCCCGATCTGCCCGATCCGCCCGATCCGCCCGATCCGCCACCGCCACCGCCCTCTTCGGGCTACTAACCGCGACCATCGCCGTCGCTGCCACCATTGCCGCACTCGCGCCCGCCGCCCACGCCCAAGGCACCCCCTTCGGCGAACGCGCAGGCGGCGGCTACGACGCCCCCGCACCGCAACCCCCGCCACCGGCGACGGAAGAGACCTCGCCGACAGCCCCCGTGCGCACAACGAACACCGCGTTGGAGTCAGAATTAGCCAAAACAAACCACGACATAAACGCCTACCTATCCAGCCTCCTGCGCCCCCGCAACGCCAGCGACACCACGGCGATTGAGCGCATGAAGCGCGTGGCGATAGAAAAAATCCTCGACATTGAGACCCTGCAAACGCTGGACGCCGCGCTTGATGCCATCAAGAAAAACGCCCCGCTCCCCCCGGCGGAGATTGCGGACAAAACGCTCTCGACTTACTACACATCGCTGTTGAAGTCGCGGGAAGGCGCGTTAAAAACCGCCTACGGCAAAGTTTTGACACTCTCGCGCCGAGCCTACGGCTCAATTTACGAACGTGCGGTAAAGGCAAAAGAATACGACGTAGCAAAAGCGGCAAAAGCGGAAATAGAACGCTATGCAACAGCGGCGCAAAATTCAAAAAATTATTCTGCGGCGGCAGCGGATGG
>JAISZI010000006.1 GCA_031269335.1 Puniceicoccales bacterium | reverse complement strand
CCGCCCACGCAAAACTCGAAAACTCCCCCTCCGTCTATTCCATCGATAAAGACATCTTTAACTCCCTCTCCACCTCCCCGGCAAAATACCGCGACCGCCTCGTCGATTCCCTCCCAGTTGACGCCTTTATCAACGGCATCAAAATCATAGACCTCACCGCTCCCGACACCCCCCTCGTCTCCGCCGCCCGCACCGCGCACGACGCCATCTGGACACCCCCTCAAACAGCCCCAAAAATGCCCCCCGAAGAAAACGTCCACATGAACGCACTCGCCGCCCAACTCGTCAAAGTGCGCGCCCGCGAATACAGCGAAAAAAGCTTTTCGCTCGACTATAAACACAATCACCTCGGTACAGAAATCCCCGAAGGCTGGCGTTACCGCCTCGAATACACCTTCCTCCGCCCCCCCTCCGCCACCGCCTCCGCAGTAGAAAAAACGCACACCCTCTTCCTCTCCCCCCGCCTCGGAGGCACCACCCAAATCGTCGGAAGCCCAACCCGTGACTGTATCTTCCACGCAGAACAAGCACTCATAGACGCCCTTTTCCCGCTCACCTTCGGCAAAACCCTCCTCCGCGACCTCCCCAACATCCCCACCCCCCCAGAACTTCCCCCAAATCCCATCCCGCCCCCATCTGCCGCGGCACCAGCCGCCGTGCCTGCAACGCCGCCGACCGTTTCCACAACGCCGCCCGCTGCGCCCACAACACCACCCGCTGCGCCCACAACACCACCCTTAGCTGCCCCAGCTTCGCTTCCGCAACGCAACAAATAAACCCGATTTTCGCTCCGAAAACAGAACTTCGCCGAAAATCAATGCTTGCCCTACAAAGCCCTCCCAACATATCCGCATGAACATTCCTGCGGGTGTCGTATAACGGCTATTATGTGAGCTTCCCAAGCTTGAGACGAGGGTTCAATTCCCTCCACCCGCACCAGCCTTCTTGCCGGGAACAGCGGCTTACGCTCTCTGCCCGCCGTTCACGGCGGGGGCTTCTTCCGCGCTCCTCTCCTCTCCTCTCCTCTCCTCTCCTCTCCTCACGGTATAGTCGTGGGATTAGCGCGGGAGGCGGCGTCGGCGAGGAGCCATTTTTGGAGGTTGATGAGGGAGGTGGCGGTGAGTTTTTTTACGGCGTCGAGTTCGGCTGGGTTTTTTAATTTTTGTCCTGCGAAGAGGTAGTATTTGATTTTTGGTTCTGTGCCGCTGCTGCGAACGGCGAAGCGGCGTCCGTCGGAGAGGGTGAAGAAGTAGAAGTCTTCATTGGGGACGATATCTTTATCGGAGTCGTGGATAACTTGGGAGCCGAAGTCGTGGAAGGCGATGACGGAGGCGTTATCAACGGTTTTTGGAGGGGAGGAGCGGAGGCTGTTGAGGATATTGCGGATGCGGGTGGCGCCGGTGGCGCCTTCTTCAGCGATATTGAGGAGGGCTTCGGTGTGGTATCCGCAGCGGAGGTAGATTTGATCGAGGTATTCGCTGAAGGTGAGGTTGTTTTCTTTGAGCCATGCGGCGAGTTCGGCGATCATGAGTGTGGCGGCGTTGGCGTCTTTATCGCGGGTGCCGTCGGTGCCGAGGTAGCCGTAGCTTTCTTCGCCGCCGAAGATAAAGAAGGCGGAGTGTTGCATTGCGAGCTGGGAGCGTTCGCGCCACGAGAGGGTGTTGTAGGGGGTGGGGGGGGAATCGGGTTGGGAGAGGAGGGCGGTTTCGAGTTGGGTTTCATATTTGCGGAGTTTGGCTCCGATCCATTTGAAGCCTGTGAGGGTGTTGACGCAGCGGATGTGTTCGGCAGCGGCGATGGCGTCTTGGAGTGGTGTGGTGACGAAGGTTTTAATAAGAGCGGCGCGTGGGGAGCCGTTTTGGGGGATGATGCCTAATTTTTTCATTTGGGTAATGCGGTAGGAGGCGAGGGCGCTGCCGATGAGGTTGCCCGAGAGGAGGCGGTAAGAGCCGTCGCGTTCGCGGGCGGCTGCGCCGGCGCGGTCGTCGTCTGGGTCGGTGGCGATGACGATATCGGCGTTGGTTTGGTGTGCGAGTTCGAGTGCGAGCGTGAAGGCGTTTGGGTCTTCGGGATTGGGGGAAGAGACCGAGGGGAAGCGCGGGTCGTGGGGGAGCTGGGCAGGAACGGTGGTGGCGTCGGCTCCGAGGAAGCGGAGGGCGGGGATGATCATGATGTCGCCGGTGCCGTGGAGATTTGTATAGACGATCTTGGGGCGGGCGCGGGCGATGATGCCTTTGTCGAGGACGTTGTCGCCGAGTTGGGCGAGGTAGGCGGTTTCGGCGGAAGAGGGGACGATGGAGGTGGCGGCGGTGTTTTTTGCGAGGAACGGTGGAATTTCGGAAAGTGCGATGGTATTTACGGTGGAGATGATGGCGGTGTCGTGTGGGGGGACGACTTGGGCGCCGTCGTTGAAGTAGCATTTGAAGCCGTTGTAGGGAGGCGGGTTATGGGATGCGGTGATGACGATGCCGGCGTCGGCGTGGAGGTAGCGCACGGTGAAGCTGAGCTGGGGGGTGGAGCGGGGACCGTCAAAGATAAAGGCTTCGCCGCCGAGGCGCGACCAGGTGGATGCCACGAGTTCGCAGAAGTGACGTGAGAAGTGGCGTGTGTCGTGGGCGATGACGAGGCGCGGGGTATGTTCTTGGGCAGAGAGCCAGTGGACGACGTAGCGGTAGAGGCCGATGGTGGCGCGGATGAGGGTGAAGTCGTTGAGGTTATTGGAGCCGACAGCGGGGTAGGCAGGCGTGCCGAGTTCGGAAGGGGAGCCGAGTTCGGAGGGGGCGCTGATACGCCCGATGGTGCGGCCGCGGATTCCGCCGGTGCCGAAGGCGAGTTTTTTGAAAAAGCGGTCGTTGAGTTCTTCCCAATGATTTTGGGAGGCGAGTTCGTGAAGGGCGTTGAGTGCCCCTTTTGGGAGGAATGCTGGTTGGAGCCAATCGGCGAGATTGCTGTGTGCGGAAGGGAGTAGTTTGCCCGATGAGAGGGCGGCGGTGGCAAGCGCGTGGATGTGTTTTGTGGTGCTGGCGGACATTGGTGGGGTGGGAGGAAACGCTTTTGCGGACGGACAACAAGGCGACAATGCGCGGCGGAGTGCGTTAGTCGAAGACGACGGTTTTTTTGCCGTAGGCGAGGATGCGATTTTGCAAGTGCCATCGGACGGATTGGGCGAGCACCTGTTTTTCCAAATCTTGACCGAGGCGGATGAGGTCTTCGACGTTGTGGCGGTGGTTGATGGGGGCGACGGCTTGATGGATAATGGGACCGTCGTCGAGTATCGGGGTCGCGTAATGGGCGGTGGCACCGATGAGTTTGACGCCGCGGGTATATGCTTGGTGATAAGGTTTTGCGCCGACGAAGGCGGGGAGGAATGAGTGGTGGATGTTAATGACAGGGGCGGGGCATTTTTGCAGGAAATCTTCACTGAGGATTTGCATGTAACGCGCCATGACAAGGAGCTGGATGCCGTATTGGTCGATGAGGGAAAGGAGGTTTGCTTCGGCGGCGGGTTTAGTGCTTGGAGTGACAGGGATATGGTGGAAGGGCACGCGGTAATGTTCGCGGGCGGCGTTTTCCCATGTGGTATGGTTTGAGGCGGTGAAACAGATATCGCAGGGGAGTTCGCCGGACGCCCAGCGCAGCATGAGGTCGTGGTAAGCGTGCCCTTGTTTTGAGACGAGCACGGCGACTTTTGGGCGGTCGGTAGTGCGGGCGATTCTAACGCACAGGCCGATGGAAGTGGCGTGGCGACGGAATCGGGCTGCCTCGTCAAGCGGGTCGTGTCCGGCGGCAGGCTGCCACTCAATACGCTGGATGAAGACGTCGGTCGCGGCGTCGCGGTGTTGGTCGGCGTGGAGGATGTTGCCGCCATTTTCAAATATCCAGCCGCAGGTGCGGGCGACGATGCCCGGCGAGTCCGGTCCGTGTAAAAGGGCGATGAGTGTTTCTGGAATGGCGGTGTTTGGCATGGTCAGAAAAACGACAAACGCCCACGCAATCTCATTTCCTACGCAGTGGCGCGGGTGGCGGATGCATGGGCGTTGGCAAGTGCGAACGCAGCTATTGCGGGCGTGTGTTCAGGGCAACAGGGCGAGTTTGGCCTTGGCGACGATGGCCTCGAAGGCGGGGACATCGTGAATTGCCAATTCGCTTAGGTTCTTGCGGTCAATGATGATACCCGCTTTTTTCAGCCCGTAAACGAGGCGGCTATAGGTGATTTCGAGCGGACGGCAGGCGGCGTTCAGGCGGACAATCCAGAGCGATCGGAACTCGCGTTTCTTTGTCCGGCGGTCGCGATAGGCGTATTTTTGGGCGCGTTCGACGGCTTCGCGAGCGTGCGTGTAGAGGCGCGATTTGTTGCCAAAGTAGCCTTTGGCGAGTTTAAGAGTTCGTTTGCGTCGGGCGCGTGTAGCGGGACCGTTTGTGACACGAGGCATGTTGTGTGTTCTCCTTTGATGTTAAGTTGGTTGGAATGGTCTCGGCGGGTCGCCTGGAAAGAGTCACCCGCACGGGACGCTATATCGTCAAGAGCGATTCAGGTATGCGTTAATGGCTGAATGGCAACGCTTCGCGAATGGTGCCGACAAAACCCGGATCGACCGGCTTGTCTGCGCCTGAACGGCGTTTTGACTTGGTGGATTTGGAGCGTAGCAGATGTCGGGTGTTGGGGCTGCGGCGCATGATTTTGCCGGAACCCGTCACCTTGTATCGCTTGGCTATGGACTTTTTGGTCTTCTGCATGGTGCGAAAAAGGGGCGCAGGGAAGGGATTAGTGCGCCTTTGTAAAGCGCTTTTTTTTGTTCCGAACAAAATTTTCCCCATAATCGTCGCCGAATCCGGTTTGGCAACTGCGGTCGCCGAGCAATGTTGATGCGGAAAATGGGTGCCAAAAACTGCTTGACAAGTCTTCTTTTCCCACGAGCTTCGCACGGCAATCGCCATTTTTCGCCATGACTACGTCGTGTAACCCTTGTTTTTTCAGCACAGTTGAGACTCGCACCGAGGGAACATGCGCCGTTTCGAGGCAGATAGCGAAGGCGACACCGTGGCGCGATTCCGCAAGGATGGATGCTGTGGAGCTTCCAATCACGCATTCCCAACTTTCCAAGTCATGCTCGAAAAACTGATCACCCAAGTCACCAACGAAACACCGTTTTTTTCACCATCCCAAAGCGCGTCCATTTGCCCGAACATCAACCGTGTCGGAAAACGCCGTGTCTTCGCAATGTTCGCCAGTGTTTTTTGCGTCAGTGCGATTTGTTTTTTACAGATCGTTTTTCCGCTGTGCGCAACGGCGCAACAGGGATTGCAACCAGTCGGCTTGCAAGTAGAATATCAAACTGAGCCGTTGGGAATAGAAACGAAAACACCGCGTTTTAGTTGGAAATTGACTGACCCGAGCTTCACAAAAGGGCAAAAACAAACGGCTTTTAGAATTTTCATTGCGAGCAGCAAAGACTCGCTAATGAAAAGTAACGCCGATGTCTGGGACAGCGGAGTAATCAAGTCGGAGGAACCCGTTTTGGCTGCGTATAACGGAAAAAATACGCTAAAATCCAGCCGAGAATACTATTGGCAAGTGTTGGTTTATGGTAAAAACGGAAACCAGTCCGCGTTGAGTCCGCCAGCGCGATTTGTCACCGGATTATTAGCACCGAAAGATTGGGAAGGATCAACGTGGATAAAACATCCGACAGCGCAAAGAACCCAGCACACCTGGTTTCGCAAAAGTATCCATCTCGACAACAAAGCGCACGCCGTTTTTGCACATGTCGCTTCACTCGGTCACCACGAAATTTACATTAACGGACAAAAAGCAGACGACAGTGTCCTCGCCCCGGCGTTGACGAACTTAAAGAAGCGTCTGTTTTACGTGACTTATGACATTTCCAAATTGCTTAAAAAAGGAAACAACACAGTGGCGATTTGGTTCGCGGCAGGCTGGACGAGCTATGATTGTCTTAAACTCGAACCGCTTCTTCGCGTAAAAATCAACGGGATAGACTCTGCCGGAAAAGCCGTGACATTCAATTCCGATTCAAAATGGCGTTGCGCGATCAGTAACAGTTCGGACACGGTCAGAATTTTCTCATTCAATAACAACGGCGGCGAAATTGTAGATGCACGCATTGAAA
The DNA here is from genome assembly GCA_031269335.1 of Puniceicoccales bacterium. Lineage (GTDB taxonomy): Bacteria > Verrucomicrobiota > Verrucomicrobiia > Opitutales > UBA953 > CALNBE01. The sequence continues at coordinate 14,595 of JAISZI010000006.1, read as the reverse complement.
ACCCCCAATGGAACAAACCCGATTTTAACGACTCCCGCTGGGAGAATGTCGCGACGAAAGACTACGATGTCGAACTCACTTCGCAGGACATTCCACCGTCGCGCTTTATCGAAGAGATACCGGCGAAAAAAATTGTGGATATTGGCAACGGCAGATACAAAATTGATTTCGGTAAAAATTTCTCCGGTTGGCTGAATCTTAAATTTCACGGACTTTCCGCTGGGGATAAAGTCACGATTGGCTCGGCGGACGACGAAAATACATTTTGCGATTTTAATATACGCAACTTTTTTATCTCCGCAGGGAAGGACGGCGAGGCGTTTCAGAATCGTTTTAATTATATTGCCGGGCGGTATGCGAATATCTCGCTTTCCGCTGCCGAAAAAGCAGGGAGCAAGATCGAAATTAAAAAAGCTATCTATGGGAAATTAGACGAAAAGACGGCGACGCTCGATGTAACAGAAGCGGTAAAAAAAATTATTGCAGCAGGAAGAACTCATTTTGCGGTGAAAGAAATTAAGCGAACCATCAACGACCCGAAATTCGGTTTTGCGAAAACCTTGAAGATTGAATGTAAAGTGGACGGCAAAACGAAGACGATTTCGGTGCCCGAAAGCGGGATGGTTTCATTTGCGAATAACGAATGGAAAAGACCGCCGCGGTTGGAAGATTGCACCGCATATGCCGTGAGTAGTGATTTGAAGAGAACAGGGCATTTCAACAGTTCCAACCAGTTGTTCAACAAGATTTACCAAACGGATATTTGGACGTTTTTTGCAAACACGCAAGAAGGATACACCTCGGATTGCCCGCATCGTGAACGCTGTGGTTACGGCGAAGTAGCGACCGCGTGTTCATGGGGAATCGGGTTGCCGTATTTAGACGCCGGGGCGTATTACAAAAAAGTTATTCGCGATTGGGCGGATGTCCAAATTGCCGATGGCTGGGGGCGACATGTTGCGCCGCAGCCAAACGATATTCACTGGGGCGGCGCGATGTGGGCAAGCGCGGGAATGAATGTCGCCATGCACCATTACCAACATTTTAACGACAAAAAAATAATTGAGATGATTTATCCGACAGCAAAACGCTGGCTTGAATTTCTCAATAACAACACGCGAAACGGAATCCTTCAGCAGTATCGCCGACACAACAAGGGACATTTTCTTGGCGATTGGCTTGCGCCGCATTCGCGGAGTGAATTTGGAACCTCGATTCAGGCGGTCTATTTTAACAGCTGCGTCTATGCGATGAACCTCGAAACCTTTATCGGCTTTGCAAAATTGTTGGGACGCAGCGATGATGCGGCGTTGTATAGCGAACGACTTAAACAATTGCGTGTGGCAATTCACGCCAAATTTTACAATGCGGAAAAAGCAACCTATTGCACAGGGACGCAGGTGCAAAATGCGTTCGCGCTTTTGACCGGAGTCACTCCGGAGAAAGAACGAAAAAGAGTCATGGCGTATATTCACAACGATTTGAACGGACCTCATCCCTATTTTGACATGGGAAGTTCCGGTTTGACGGTGTTGTTAAAGTATTTCGTCGCCAATTTCGAGGAAAGAAAAACGGTGGCACGAGTTTTGAACAAGACAGAATTTCCCGGGTATGGTTACTTCATTGATAAAGGCGAAACCACCTGGCCGGAAGATTGGAAGATAAACGTTCCAAGTAAAATACACACCTGTTACACCGGTATTGCCGGGTGGTTAATGAAGGGACTTTGTGGCATTCGTCCCGATGAGGCGAATTCTGGCTATAAGCACTTTATCATAAGACCGGCAATTATCGACGAGACAGATTTTGCCGAAGGATCGGTGGATTCGCCTTACGGAAGAATTTTTTCGCGATGGGCGCGTCAAAAAGGCACGAACGGCGGCAAGGACGAAATAACGCTTACCGTGATCGTTCCACCGAGCACGACCGCGACCGTTTACGTTAACGAAAACCCAACAAAGGTCACCTCTGGGAAACACGAATTTCAGTGGCGAATCTAAATTTCGCGTCTTGAATAAACGTTTCCAAACATTTCTTTTGCTTTGAACATGAACACGCTTCGATCCTTCAAAACCAAGCTTAACCAAGGGAGTGCCGTCTATGGTCCCTTTATGAAGACGTTGGATGCCGCCTTTGTAGAAATTACCGGACATGCCGGTTTTGATTTTTCCATTCTTGATATGGAGCATGGACCCGTCGGCTACGCCGAGATGCAGAATCTTATCCGTGCTGCGCAAGTTGCGGAACTTGTGTCAATTGTGCGTGTTCCGGATTCATCGGAGAGCAGCATTAGCAAGGCACTTGATCTCGGTGCGAGCGGCGTGCAAGTGCCGCAAATACAATCGGCGGAAGAGGCACGGGCGGTTGTGCGGGCAGCGCGTTATTTTCCGCAGGGCGGGCGTGGCGTGTGTCGTTTTGTGCGGGCGGCGAAATACTCATCTATCCCACGCGAGGCATATTTTGTTCAAGCGAACGAGGCGCTTGTCATTTTGCAGGTGGAAGGTCAAAAAGGATTGAATGCGCTGGACGAAATTCTCGCCGTAGAAGGCGTGGATATTCTTTTTATCGGACCGTATGATCTTTCTCAATCGCTTGGCGTTCCGGGTGATGTTGCCAACCCCGTTGTCATTGAGGCGATAAAAAATGTTGTCGAGCGTGCGAAAAGTGCCGGGGTCGTTACCGGGGTTTTTGCCGACACTTTTGAAGCTGCGGATCGCTGGCGTAAAGCGGGCGTGCAATATCTTTCTTACTCGACCGATGTCGGACTTTACACGGAAGCGTGCCGCCGTGTGTTAAAGAACATAAAGACCGGTCAAATCGAAAACGTGTAAAATAAAAAACGCAAAACGTTCTCTTTCCTTCTTTCTTATGTCCAAACAAGCAACGCAACAAGAAGCCACCGTAAAAAAGCAACCGCTCATCGCGCCCGGGTATCTACTCACCTTTGCGATGGTGACGCTTTTGTTTTTTTTGTGGTCGTTCCCGAACATCCTCAACGATGTTTTAATCAAGCAATTCGAGAAGTCTTTGGAGTTGTCAAGTATGCAGAGCAGTTTTCTGCCGCTTGCGCTCAAGACCGGATACTTTTTTCTCGCGATACCCGCCGGGCTTTTCATGCAGCGCAAGGGGTATAAGAACGGGATTCTTCTCGGGCTTTGTTTGTTTGCGCTCGGGTGTTTATTGTTTTATCCGGCGGCGCACTCGCGGGAGTATGCCATATTTCTCGGGGGCATATTTGTCATGGCGGGCGGGTGTGCGTTTCTTGAAATTGGCGCGAACAGTTTTGTTGTCGCGCTTGGAGATAAAAGCTCTTCTGAACGGCGCCTCAACCTGGCGCAATCATTCAATCCCATCGGCGGGATAGCCGCTTCCGCGCTTGGCATGGTTTTTATTTTTTCGGGAATAGAGCCGAAGGATCACACGGTGGCGCTCTGGAAACAGAAGTCGGCAATAGAAGTTTATGAGGCTGTGCAGCAGGGCGGACCGGTTCAGGGAGAGCATTTTTTTACGGGCGATTTTTTAGAGAAAACGACAAAAGTTGGCGGAAAATCGCTTCCTGTTGTTCCTGCCGTGGCAGAGGATTTGGCAAAGTGGAAAAAGGAGCAAACAGAAGCGTGGCGGTTTTTTTCCGAGAAGCGGAGCGAAAAGGTTCTTGCTGGGTGGAAGACTTCGCAAGTCAAAGCTTATGATGCTTTTCTGGAATCGGAAAACTTGCGTGTTTTCCCGACTTATCTCACGCTTGCGGTGCTTGTGATCGTTGTCGCCTTTATTATACGACGGACGAAGTTTCCGGAGATTGCTGCGTCTTCAAAAGACGCCGGTGAAGGAGGGAAGGGCAGGTTGCGTGAGTTGATAAAATTTCCGCACTGGATCGGTGCCATCGTCTCGCAATTTTTCTATCTCGGCGCCCAGCTTGGCACGTGGAGTTATTTGATTATTTATATTCAAAATAACGCGCCCGTTGGGGAAAAAGTTGCCGCGCAGTTTCTCGTTGTGAACATGGTGATATTCATGGTCGGAAGGTTTTTCTCCACGTATTTAATGAAGTTTGTAAAGCCGCAGACGCTCATGGGAATATATGCCGTGGTCAATGTCGCGTTTGTCACGATAGCTATTTTGGGATCGAAATGGGCGGCCGCGAAACTGGGCACGGGCTTGCATGACATTACCTTGACCTTGCCTTTTGCCGGGAGCGTGGTTCCGTTCACGGATTCGGGTTCTATTGTGACGGCGACGCCCATTCCCATCGGTGTTTTTGCGTTGATGGCGACGACGCTTTTCATGTCGCTCATGTATCCTACGAACTTTGCATCCGGAATGAAGGGGCTTGGTCCGAACGCCAAATTAGGCGCCTCTATTTTAGTGATGAGTCTTATCGGCGGTGCGCTTTTATCTACGGTGATGGGGCAGATAAGAGGGCTTGAATTTGCGCAACTCGCAGGCATGGGTGTCACCTATAAAGGCGAAGTTGCTCCTGCCTTGATAATCCCTGTCATTTCCTACTGTGTCATTGCGTGGTATGCGTTTATAGGCTCGCGTCCGCGTGGTCCTCTTTACGAATAATACCTTTTTTTCTATAATGGATACAAACGACGAGAGGTTTCCAACAAAAGAGGCGAAATCGGACATAATCGATTCGCAATACGCCGGTGCGGCATATTCTTTCGTGCGCGAAGCACTGAATCGCACCGTGGCAAAAATCGCCAAAAAATCTCCGCGGCGGAGCGCGCCCGACGCGGTGGGGACGCAGCACATATCCGGCGCCGAGTTGCTGGAGGGCTTGCGCGAGTTTGCCCTCGATCAATACGGACCCTTGGCAGAACTCTTGCTTTATCACTGGGGCGTGAAAAAAACCGATGATTTTGGCAACATAGTTTTTAACATGGTAGAAGCCGGTGTGCTTGGGAAGACGGACAATGACAAACCTGAGGATTTTAGCGACAAATACAATTTTGCAGAGGTCTTCCGTCGTCCCTTTCTCCCCAGCCGTGCGACCGTTAAGTCTGTTGCGCGCGCTGTCGTTGCCGCCACCACGACGCCTCCCGCTACGGTGCGCAAGCGCAAGACCAAATAACCTTCCGCGCCCGCGTGCGGCACTATGCCGTGCTGTTCCCGACGTTTACGGCGGGAGCTTTCCCATCCCCTGGTGCCTGCGCTTTTTCTTTTCCGTGCTTGCGTAAGCGCAGTTTTTCTTCTCCATCGCACCTTTCTACATCGTTACAATGAGCGACTTCACAAAAATTAGGGATTTGCTTGGTTCTGACGCCAGCAATCTCCTCGACTTCAACAGCCCGAAGATTTCCAAAGATCTTCTGCATTTACCGCGCCCCGACTGGGTCAGCCATGCCTTTGGCGATTCAGATCGTAATCCGCGTGTGCTTGCCAACTTACAGCGTCTTTATGGGACGGGGCGGCTTGCCAACACCGGTTATCTTTCCATTTTGCCGGTGGACCAGGGCATTGAGCATTCCGGGGGTGCTTCTTTCGCCAAAAACCCGATTTACTTTGACTCGGAAAACATCGTAAAGCTCGCCATTGAAGGCGGTTGTAATGCGGTGTGTTCCACGTATGGCGTTCTTGGGAGTGTGGCGCGCAGGTATGCGCACAAGATTCCCTTCATGGTGAAAATCAACCACAACCAGCTTCTTACTTACCCGAATGTTTTTGACGAAGTCATGTTCGGAACCGTGAAGCAGGCATACGAAATGGGGGCCGCCGCCGTTGGTGCGACCATTTACTTTGGGTCACCGGAGTCAAACCGCCAGATACAAGAGGTTTCCCAAGCCTTCGCGCTTGCCCACGAATACGGGCTTGCGACCGTCCTCTGGTGTTACCTGCGCAATTCTGCGTTCAAGCAGGACAAGGATTACCATGTTTCCGCCGACCTTACGGGGCAAGCCAACCACCTCGGCGTCACGATCCAAGCCGACATTATCAAGCAAAAGCTTCCTGAAAACAATGGCGGTTATCTCGCTGTTCAGGCGAAGGACAAAGGCTTTGGCAAAATTGACAAACGCGTCTATAGCGAGTTGACCTCTGATCACCCGATTGATTTGGCGCGTTACCAAGTGGCGAACTGCTACTTGGGGCGCCAGGGTCTTATCAACTCCGGCGGCGCGTCGGGCGAGAACGATTTCGCCGAGGCGGTCAAGACAGCCGTTATCAACAAACGTGCTGGTGGTCAAGGGCTTATCTCCGGACGCAAAGCCTTCCAACGCCCCTTGGCGGAAGGTGCCAAGCTCCTCCAAACCATTCAGGACGTTTATCTGACCAAAGAAGTTACTATTGCCTGACAAGGCGGTCAAGTCCACCGGCGGGGCGTTCCGGCTGGTGGATTTACGAAAAAAACGGAGACATTGACGGTCTCCGTTTTTTTGTGTGCCGGCGGGAGCGGCTGGTCTGCCGGAGCCTATTTCGTGTTGAGCGGCGGGATAGGTTTTGCAACGCTTTCGGCATGTCGTCGCTTTCCGACCAGCTTTTTCAAGAAATCCTACTTGCCTGCCAGCGTGTTTATACCGTTTCAGACGTCACCCCGCTGGAGATCATGGCGGCGCCCGAAATTCCCTTTCAACTTTTCCTAAAACGCGAAGACCTCGGTCCGATAAAGGCGTATAAATGGCGGGGCGCCTACAACCGCATGGCGTTGCTCAGTGAGCAAGAGCGCGCCCGTGGCGTTGTCACCGCCTCTGCCGGAAATCATGCCCAAGGCGTCGCGCTCGCCGCTCGTCGTCTCGGCATTAACGCCCGTATCTTCATGCCCCGCCCGACCCCTCGCGTAAAACGCGACGCCGTGCGCCGTTTCGGCGGGGAATACGTTGAAATTGTCCTTCACGGCGATTCTTACGACGCCGCGAGCGAAGCCGCTTTTACCGATGCCCGTGTCGGCGGACGCGCCTTTGTGCACCCTTACGACGATTTGTGCGTCATGGGCGGGCAGGGCACCCTTGCCGTTGAAATTGCCCGTGCGGCTAAAATTCCCTTTGACGCTGCGGTGCTGCAAATTGGCGGCGGTGGCATGGCTGCCGGCGTCGCTTGCTGGCTAAAACGGCAGTATCCGGGCATCCGCATTTTCGGTGTCGAAGGCGAAGATCAGGCATGTATGGGTGCCGCCCATGCCGCCGGAAGCCCCGTCTTATTGGAGCAAGTGGACATTTTTTGCGATGGCACAGCTGTTAAAAAAGCCGGTTCGCTCACCTTCCAACTCTGCGAAGAACTCGTGGACGAATACGTAACCGTTTCTAACAACGAAGTTTGCCATGCCATGCAAAGTATCTGGGACGCCAACCGTATTGTTACCGAGACCTCCGGCGCTCTTGGCGTCGCCGGCGCCCTCAAATTAGGGCAAGCGCTCCGTGGGCAAAACGTCCTCAGCATCATAAGCGGCGCGAACATCGACTTCGGGATGCTCGGCTACATTTCGCGCAACACCAACATCGGCGGCGTCTCGCGGCGCCACCTGCGCGTGCGTATCGCTGAAACTCCGGGTTCCCTTTTACGCCTCCTCGAAACCGTTTTCGAGGGCTGTGACATTGTCGAATTTCAATACGGCAAAACTCACCCCGGCGAAGCGCAATTTATCATCGGAGTCGCCACCGACGATGCCGCCATGAGCGCGCTTCACCGCAAGCTCACCGAAAACGAAATTCCGTGGGAAGATGTTACGGGGCAAGATGATGTGCGCTTTCGGGTGATTCGTTACGAAGATGCCCTGCTCGCCAATCCCGTTTTCCTCAGCCTTGATTTTTACGAACGCCCCGGCGCCCTCCACGATTTTCTAAAAGAACACGTCGCCGCGCACGGCAACATTTGCTACTTTAACTACACCTACACCGGGGAACGCATTGGGCGCGCTCTGCTCGGCATTGAGTTCGCCGATCAGCTTACCCGCACGCGCTTTATTGAAACACTTCCCGTGCGCGGGGTCGGCTTCCGGCATTGCCGACTCGTCACCGGTCCCGCCGAAACCCGCCTCCACCGACCATGCTGCGGCGAAAGCACCGCCGTAGCCGCGAGCTTGTAAAATTTCTTGAGCTTTTGGGGTTGAGGGGGACAATGGGCGGCGTGAGGAATGGTTTGCGTTTTCAGGCGGCGTCGGGTGCCGCGAGGGGGAGGGTGATGGGTGCGTTTTTTTTCGCTGGGTTTGGGACATTCGCGCTCATTTACGATGTGCAGCCGCTATTGGCTGAGTTTCCGCAGGAGTTTGGGGTATCGCCGGCGACGGCGAGTTTGGCGTTATCGCTGACGACTTTGGCGTTATCGGTTTCAATGCTGGTGATGGGGCGGGTGAGCGAGCGGGTTGATCGGCGGCGGTTGATGAGCGGGGCGATAGTGGTGGCGGGGGTCGTGAGTGTCGTGTCGGCATTTGCTCCGGCGTGGGAGTGTTTTTTGATTTTGCGGGCGTTGGTAGGGGTGGCGTTGGGCGGGTTGCCGGCGGTTGCGCTTGCGTATCTTGCTGATAATGTGCCGCATGGCAGGTTGGCGGCGGCGGTCGGGCTTTATGTGTCCGGGACCGCATTTGGGGGAATGTCTGGGAGGTTGATTGGCGGGGTTGTGGCTGGGGAATTAGGGTGGAGATATACGGTTTGGATTATTGGGGTGTTGTGCATGGTGGCAGGGGTGGTGTTTTTCGTTGCCTTGCCGAAGCGCGAGCGGCGGCGGGTCGGGGTGGTTGAGGAGGGCGAGATGGCGTTGCGCGGCTTGCTGGGGCGGTTTGTGGCGCAGTGGAAAGATAGCGTGTTGAGGCGGTTATTTGTCGTGGGCGGGGTGTTGATGGGGTGTTTTGTGGCGAATTTTAATTACTTGTGTTTTTTGCTGCGCGGGGAGGCGTTTGGATTTTCGCAAGGCGGGGTCTCGCTGGTCTTTTTGATGTATTTCGCCGGCGTTGTGGTGTCGCCCTCGTGCGGGTGGTTGGTAGGGCGATTCGGACGTAAAACGGTATTGCGGGGAGCGTTTTTGCTAATCGCAACAGGCGCGTTATTGGGCGTGGCGGGCGCAGGGGGAGGAACCGGAGCGTTATGGTTTTTGATAGGAGGAAGCATTCTGGTGACAATTGGTTTTTTCGCCGGACATGCGACCGCCGGGGCGTGGGTGAATCGGCAGACGGATTCGGGAAAGGCAATCGCGTCGGCACAGTATTTGACGGTATATTACATCGGAGCGTCGTTGTTGGGGTGGGCAGGCGGGTGGGCATGGCAGTGGTGGGGTTGGATAGGCGTGGCAATGTTGGTGGGGACGGGAGCGCTGGCGGGCGTGTGCCTTGTGCCGAGGGAAGACGCCGCAAGCGGGGGTGGGCGCGGTTGACTCAATTTGCGTAAGCTGTTCCACTTTCGGGCATGAAATACATTTTTGTTACCGGTGGTGTGGTTTCTTCGCTCGGTAAAGGGCTTACGGCTGGCGCGCTCGGAGCATTGCTCGAAGTGCGTGGTTTGACGGTGCGAATTCAGAAGTTTGACCCCTATTTGAATGTGGACCCCGGCACGATGAATCCTTACCAGCACGGCGAAGTGTATGTGTTGGATGACGGGGCGGAGACCGACCTTGATCTTGGGCATTACGAACGGTTTACGTCGGGGTTGCTTGGGCGGGCGAACAGCCTTACTTCCGGGCAGGTTTATGAGGCTGTCATTGCGAAAGAGCGCAGGGGCGATTATCTCGGTGCGACGGTGCAAGTGATTCCACATGTGACGGATGAGATCAAGGGGCGCATTCTCAAAGGGGCGGAAGGAGTGGACGTGCTCATTACGGAAATTGGCGGCACGACGGGAGACATTGAGGGTTTACCCTTTCTTGAGGCGTTGCGGCAGTTTCAGTTGGATCACGGGCGCGAGAACACGCTTTTCATTCATTGCACGCTTATCCCGTATTTGAGAGCGGCGGGAGAGTTGAAGACGAAGCCCTCGCAGCAGAGCGTCGCGAAGTTGCGAGAAATCGGCATTCAGCCGGACATTCTTGTGTGTCGCACGGAACACCCGATTACGACTTCGATGCGCAACAAGCTCAGCCTCTACTGCAACGTCCCTGTGAATGCCGTTGTCGAGTGTCGCGATGTTGAGTCTTCCGTCTATGAGTTGCCGTTGGCGCTTGCCGGGGAGAATTTGGACGAGTTGGTCGTCAAGCGGTTGAATCTCGCCGTGAACGCACGGGATTTAACTGTGTGGCAAGATGTTACGCGGCGGTTGCGATTTCCGTTAAATCGCGTGCGCATCGGCGTTGTGGGCAAATACATGAATTTGCAAGATGCCTATAAGTCCGTCTATGAGTCGTTGATTCATGGCGGGATAGCCAATGATTGCGGCGTGCAAATTGTGCGCCTCGATTCGGAAGACCTTGAACGGCAGGGAACTGCGCCGTTGGAAGGGCTTGACGGGATTTTGGTTCCGGGCGGCTTTGGAGATCGTGGCATTGAGGGCAAAATCATGGCTGTGCGCCACGCCCGCGAAAACCGCATTCCATTCTACGGGCTATGCCTTGGAATGCAGGTGGCGGTGATTGAATTTGCGCGGAGCGTTTGTGGATTGGAAGATGCCAACAGCACGGAATTTGCGCCAAACACGAAGAACCCGGTCATAGACATTATGGAAACGCAAAAAGGGGTGACGGGGAAGGGCGGCACGATGCGCTTGGGCGCGTATGAATGCCGTTTGCAACCGGGCACGCACGCCTTTGCGGCATACGGCTCGGATACGGTGTTTGAGCGGCACCGGCACCGTTTTGAGTTTAATGGCGCCTATCGCGAACAGTTTGCCAAGGCGGGCTTGCGGATCGGAGGCGTGAACCCGGCGACAGGTCTCGTGGAAATCGTGGAAATCGCTGACCACCCGTGGTTTGTCGGCGTCCAATACCACCCGGAATTTAAGTCGAAGCCGACGCGTCCCCACCCGTTGTTTTCCGCATTTATCAAAGCGGCGGTGAAAAATAAGAAGTCCTCGCCGACGCCGCCGACTGCGTGAACCGCGCCCTCAATCGACCAAGCGGCGTGAAAGGTCGCCGTAGGCATCGATGCGCCGGTCTCGAAAAAATGGCCACGCCCGCCGAAACTCCCGTTGGGCGCGCAAGTCGCAAGTCGCGATCAGCACCTCTTCTTTGACGGCGGACGCCTTTGCGATGATTTGTCCAAAAGGGTCCGCCACGAAACTTTGCCCCCAAAACTCAATTTCGCCCTCGATGCCGACGCGGTTTGTAGCCGCGACGTAACATCCGTTTGCCACGGCATTTCCGCGTTGCACCGTTTCCCACGCGCAGTGTTGCGCCTCGCCCAATGCCGCTTTTTCTTCGGCAAGCCAACCGATGGCAGTAGGGTAAAAAAGGATGTCCGCGCCGGACAACGCCGTCAGCCTCGCCGCCTCCGGAAACCATTGATCCCAGCAAACAAGGACGCCGATGCTGCCCCATGCCGTTTTCCACGCACGAAAACCGAGGTCACCGGGTGTAAAGTAAAATTTTTCCTCAAAGGCGGGGTCCTGCGGAATGTGCATCTTGCGGTATTTGCCGAGGAAAGAGCCGTCGGCGTCTATCACGGCGGCGGTATTGTGGAAAACTTCGCTCCCGCGTGCTTCAAACAACGGGGCGACAATGACGACGCCGAGGCGGCGCGCCACCGCTTGCAATTCTCGCGTCGAGGCACCTTCCGGGACCGGCTCTGCGCGGTCGAAGTGGGCGGCCGCCTGCGTTACGCAGAAATAGGGCGTGGTGAACAATTCTTGCAGACCGACGATTTTGGCGCCGCGGGCAGCGGCTTCTTCGATGCGCGGAATTGTTTTGCGGAGATTTTCCGTCGGCGAAGGCACCGCAGCGAGTTGGACGAGAGCAATGGTCACGTTGTCCGCAGCGGCGGCGCAATTGGAGGAAACTGTGTTCATAAAGCAGTGAAGTTAGAGGCAGTTAGGCATTGAAGGAAGCCGAGAGGCGGGACACTTCGGAGGCGAGAAAACGGGTGTAGGCGGGGTGGTCGTTTAGGCAAGGAATTTGTGTGAATTTTTCGCCGCCCGCTTCCAGAAACAAACGCCGCCCTTCGTTCTGGATTTCGTCCAGCGTTTCCAAGCAATCCGCCGTAAAAGCCGGGCAAATAACGAGCAGCTTTTTCACGCCGCGGGCAGGCAATGAACGCAAAGTATCGTCGGTGTGAGGGCGAATCCAGACAGCGCGACCGAGGCGCGATTGGAAAGAAAGCAGGCATTTTTCGAGAGGAATGCCGGCGGCGGCTACGAAGGCGTCACGCGTGGCAAAACACTGGTGGCGGTAGTCGCGGGCGCGGGCGGACGCGTTCGGCGGGCAACAATCGACCGGCTCGTGGCAATCGGGATAGTCCGCAATCTCGCGGCGCAAGTGGTGCAGCGGGATGCCGTGGTAGGAAAACAGCAGGGCGTCGAATGACTCTTCCAAAAACGGGCGCGCCGATTCCGCCAATGCCTCAATGTATCCGGGCGCATTGTAAAACGGCTCCTGCACCACCACACGCGCCTGCGGAAGTTGCCGCGCCAATTCCTCCCGCGCCCGTTCCACCGCCGTCTCGTAACTCGACATGGCAAAGTGCGGGTATTGCGGCAATACCACCACTTCCTTTGCGCCCGCCTGCGCCAATGCCGCCACCGCCTCGCGGGTGGAAGGCTTCCCGTAACGCATTCCCACGAAAACACGTTTTCCCTCCGGCAATGCCGCCTCCAATGCCGCCCGCAAGCGTTCCGTGAACACGAGCAACGGCGCACCCTCCGGCGTCCACACCCGTCGATAAGCGGCGGCGGAGTGCGGCGGTCTGCGGCTCAAAATCACCTGCAACCTAACCCAGCGCAAAAGCACGTTACCATCTAACACCCGCTCATCGCCAAGAAATTCGCGCAAGTAATCGCGCACATCCCCAACTTCGCAGGACTTTGGAGAACCCAAGTTTAACAACAAAATGGCCTGTTTTGACATGCCCGTAGGAAAACACAGAAGCACCCCGTGAAAAACAAAAAGACAGAGGGCAGCACCCAAGTTAGCCCAGGGCACCAGGGCAACGCCCTGGGTTTTCGGGAGCACATTAACCGTAGCCCCAAAGGGGCGACCCTAATATAGCCCAGGGCAACGCCCTGGGTTTTCGGGCAACCCCACAAGCCGTAGCCCCAAAGGGGCGGCACCAATCATTTCCCAGGGCAGCACCCTGGGGGAAGGGTGGGGCGAAGGCGACGGCGTACCCCAATTTACCCGCGCCAACGGCGCATTCTGATGATAACCCAGGGCGTTGCCCTGGGAAAACATGGGGCCGCCCCTTTGGGGCTGCGGGCAGTCGTGCAGGCGGGACGCCTGCGCTCCCATGTCTGGGCTATGTTGGGACCGCCCCTTTGGCTCGACCACCACAAAACCAACGAGAGGGCACAAAAATGCGCAAATACCGTGAGAACAGCTTGATAGGTTGGAATAGGGCGTGAAGCGTTGATAAGGGTTAGTTACAGGGGTTTGGTAGGGGTTTGAAGGAGGGGTAAAGCGGAGAGTCGCGGCAAGGAGATTAGGCAGAATATCCGACGAACTGGCCAGCGAAGGTGATGGGTTCTATGGCCGTGTAGGATATGTCCATTATTAACCCGGGTGGTTCGTCGTAGGGGATTTTGCGCATTTTTCCAAAGACAAGATTTTGACCGCCAGACCAGCCCCAATCCCAGTGTTGTTCGGAGTGTTCTTCAAGAAAACAATTTAATTCAGATTCTCGGTCGTCGTAGGCGGACCACGGGCCGGGTGTCATAAAAAACCAACGGCGCAGGGCGGTGAAGGTCTCGGAGTGGTGGATGTAGGGCGGGTCGGAGTCGTCGGAGGAGGGGTTGGCGCGAGTGGTCCACCAGAGGCGGTAGGTTTCGCCGATGACGCACCCGCGAATTAGGGGGCAGACAGAAGGGGTATAGCCCTCTTCTTCGGAGGAGGCGCCGGGGTTGGGTGACCAGTGGGGGTTGGCATCGAAGACGTTTGGGTAGGCGAAGCTGCCAGTGTCGGCGGGAAACTCCCAAGATTGCAGGATGCGGTCTTTTTCGCGGGTGGCGGCACGCGTTTCGGCTCCGGCTCGCAAAATGAATTTGGCGAGATGTTCGTATCCGTCGTATGCGGACATCCACACGGACATTCCACTCATATGGTCAGATGGGCGCCCAGTGCCAGCCGTAGCCGCGGGCAAGGACGACGAGGTTGGAGGAGTTGAGTGGACCGACACGCCAGGCGTCCGAGGCCGTGTCTTTTCGAACGGTGCCGATGACCCAGTGTCCGGTGTCGTAGGTGTTGGCCGCGTCGCGGTCGGACGTGTAGCCAAGCGGATTCCAGGGAAAAAATAAAATTTGCGGATCGTCCCACGAGACGCCGCCCTCCGCCATTACGGAGAATCGCACTTTGACGGCGATGACTCCCTCTGCGCCGATGGGCACCGCCCAATCTTTGGGATCGCCCGCAGGGTCAACTACGCCGGTGGGCGTCTTGGGCAGAGTGCCGTTGACGGTGCCCGGAGTGACCGCCCATGCTGCGGTCTGTCCGTCCGGTAATCGCGTGAGAAATGGGCGCAGGTAGTATGTCCCGCCTGCGCCCGCACCTGCGGGCACGCCCGCCACGCGACGCACAGCGAAGGATGTTCCGTGGCTG
>JAISZI010000005.1 GCA_031269335.1 Puniceicoccales bacterium | reverse complement strand
CGGGGTTGGTAAAAAGCCATACGCCCTTGCTGTTGGCGTTCCTGTGCAACTCAAAAATATTGGTGCCAACCCACTTCGCATTGATAGTAAGCGTTTTGCCGGTTAAAACGCCACTGTTTGCATCAGGTCCCAAATGAACACTCCCAGGTCCGTTGATGATCAAATCTTCATCCACGTAAATACCAGTGTCATTACGGTTCACTGCTTGGAAAGTAACGCCGTCATTTATCGTAATGGTGTAGCCCATGCCGCCGGGCTTCACTTCCGTTCTATTGACGGTAACATTCGACGTGATGATGATATTTCTCTGATCGGCAGCGGCACCGTTATCGAGGTAAACGACGTCGCCCGACCCGGGCACCGAAACGCCAGTAGTGCTGCCACTGGTACTCCCCCAGTTCGCAGTATTAGACCACAAACCATCGCCACCAAGACCCGTCCAGTAACGATCCGCCGCGTCCGCCTCCGGCACCGCCGCGAAAAACCCCGCCGCCGAACTCACCGCAAGTGCCGCAGCATGAGCAAGAAAACGCATCAACGGACGCCGCCGCGAAGGCGCGGACAGCGCGGGCGAGGGCGAGGGCGACGCGGACGGCGCGGTAGGGCGGTTTCGCCGAAACCGCCGCTTTTTGGCAGCCGCAGGCGTGGCAACAGCAGCGCACGGCGTGGCAGAATCAACCGCAGATTGACAAAAGAGAACGGGAGCAAACTTCATGGTAAAATGTTTGTTAGTTGTTTATGAACAGTGAGAAAGCGACAGCAGTGAAAAAGTGACATGTTTGAGAAGAAAAACCCAACCAAAACCGCGGACACAAAAGCCCGCTAAAACGCCACATTTCCGCCATGTTTCAATCCCAAAACACCCGCCCTACAACGACAAAAAACCCCGTATTTTCATTTTTTACACTTATTTTACAAAGAGCGGGAGGAAGGGGAGGCAGGGGAAAGCCCCAACGGGGCGGTCCCATTCCATCCCAGGGCAACGCCCTGGGCTACCGTCAGAATGCGCCGTTGGCGCGGGTAAATTGGGGTGTACCGTCGTCGGCGCCCCACCCTTCCCCCAGGGCGCTGCCCTGGGAAATGCTTGGTGCCGCCCCTTTGGGGCTTTGGTGTTTTAACAACCTTCAGACCCAGGGCGCTGCCCTGGGCTATATTAGGGTCGCCCCTTTGGGGCTTTATTTTTGTGGTTGTCCAATACCCAGGGCACTGCCCTGGGCTATCATTAGGCTGCGCCGCTGGCGCGGGTAAACGAAGGAGCAAGTACTCGCCATTTCGCAGCGGCGATCTTGCCGCTGCCGCTGCCACCTCTTGCCGCTGCCGCTGCCACCGCCGCTGCCACGGGGAGGACTTCGTGGTTGAAGTTATGCGAGAAGGTGTATTTTTCGGGCGGCATGAAAGATGCTTCGTTTTCACACAGACATGTTTTGGGGGTTCTCTCGGTTTTGATTACCTTTGTTGTGCCGCTGGCTTGTGGCGCGATTGCCTTTTTTTGTTATCCCATTGTAGTAGAAGCGGTTGGCGTGAAGTTGTCGGGTGTGGGGCGTTTTGAGAATTTGCCGGTGATAGCGGTGTTTGTCTTTACGCATTTTCGCTGGTTATTGTGGGGGGTGTTTGGGGTTACTCTTTTGTTGTCGGTGTTTAGTTTGCTGCAGTTGAAGGAGGGGGATGCGGAGAGGCGTCTTGTGGTGCAGTTGATATTGGCAACTGCCGGGGTGCTGGTGGGGGTGTTGTTCCTTGGTGTTTTTATCTCGGCGACCACGAGTGCGTTAATGGCTGGGTTACAACCGTTGTTATGAGTTGTTTAGTGACGGTCATCCGCCATGCGAACGAGCGGCTTTCCAAGTGCACTCTCACGCCGTTACACGGGCGGGAGGAGATCACTTTTTTGACTGCCAAGGGGGACATGCGTTTCGACGCCACGGGTTTTATTTTGCTTGCCGTGGGTGCGCCGGTGTTGAGCGAGGCAGATGCGGGGCGCCCGTTGCTTGTGTTGGACAGTACCTGGCACTTATTGCCGAAGATTATGCGGCGTATTGATGGGAATCCGATTTTGCGCAGTTTGCCTTTGGGCGTGCGCACGGCGTATCCGCGGGTGAGTAAGGTTTTTCCCGATCCGGACGGTGGGTTGGCATCGGTCGAGGCGCTTTATTTGGCGCGGAAAATACTGGGCGACGACGATGTTTCGTTGTTGGACGCTTATCGGTGGCGCGAGGCGTTTCTTGCTGGTTTGACCGCGAGTGCTCTTGACCCGCTGTGTCGTTAGTGGAATCTGGGGCGAACATGGCATCTCTATCGTCTTCCAACCGGAGCGTGCTCCTTTACGCGGCTCCCAATTCTAACGCTAACATGCTTTGGTTCGGGCGTTTCCACGCTGGCGATCCTTTGATAGCGTTTTCGGCGAAGGGGCGAAAAATTGCTGCTGTTTCGTTGTTGGAGGTGACGCGGGCGCAACGGGAGTCCGTGTTTGACGAGGTGCTCAACCTGCAAGTGCTGCTTGAGGAAGTTCGCTCGGCGCAGGCAAACGCCGGCGTTGCGGAGGTGGTGGCGTTATTGGCGAAACGGAACGGGGTGCGTTCGTTTGTGGTGCCGCCGGATTTTCCGGCAGGTTTGTATCAGCAATTGCGGGAATTGGGCGTGCGGGTGTCCATTGGGAAGGTGCCGTTTTTTCCAGAGAGGGTCATCAAAACAGAGGAGGAGATCGCTTGTTTGCGCGCAGGGAACCGTGCGTCGGCGGCTGGGTTTTCCGCAGTGGAGAAGATTCTGGCGGCGTCAGAGATTGCCGATGGCAAGGTGTTGTTTGAGGGGAAGGTTCTCACGGCGGAACGGCTACGCCGCGCCGTTGAAATAGCGTGTCTTGAAGCTGGTGCGCTGAATGTTACGGGGATCATCACTGCGCCCGGGGACCAAGCGGTGGATTGCCATTGCGAGGGAACGGGACCGATTGGAGCGAATCAACTCATTGTCGTGGACATATTTCCGCGTGTCAGTGCGTCCGGATATTTCGGCGACATGACGCGCACTTACTTGAAGGGAAAGGCGTCGCCTAATCAGAGGAAAATCGTGCGGACGGTGCGCGAGGCACAGAAACTGGCATTTTCGTTGATAAAACCTGGGGCACGCGGGTGCGATGTGCACAAGGCGATTTTAGAATTTTTTGACAAAGCGGGTTACGCAACTGGGTTGAACAAAGAAAATGGTTTTCAAGAGGGTTTTTTCCACGGATTGGGACACGGTGTCGGGCTGGACGTGCATGAGGAGCCGAGCCTGAGTGCCCGTGGGGTGGAACCGCTTGAAGCGGGCATGGTCGTCACTGTCGAACCGGGTCT
Organism: Puniceicoccales bacterium; assembly: GCA_031269335.1. Lineage (GTDB taxonomy): Bacteria > Verrucomicrobiota > Verrucomicrobiia > Opitutales > UBA953 > CALNBE01. The sequence continues at coordinate 26,048 of JAISZI010000005.1, read as the reverse complement.
TTACTACATTGGGCGGGGTGCCTGCCGCATTGAGGACGTGGTGCGTGTCACCGAGACGGGTTGCCAGCTGATTTCGCGGCATCCTTATCGCTGGGAATTTGCCTGAAATGGGCATTTTTCGCGGCGGCTCAAATCGTTTTCAAAAATGTGACGAGGGTTTGCGCGAGGTGGGTGCCGATGCCCGGGACCTCGGTCAGCTCTTCTGTTGACGCCTTTTTCAGCCGTGCGAGCGAGCCAAATTGAGCCAAGAGAGCGAGGCGGCGTTTCGAGCCGAGGCCTGGGCACTCGTCGAGCACGGATTCGCGCAGGCGTTTGCTGCGCAACTCGGCATTGTAGGTGTTGGCGAAACGGTGTGCCTCGTCGCGCAGACGTTGCACAAGGCGCAGTGCCAGACTGTGGCGGGACAAGGTCAAGGGGGCGCGTCCGTCGTGGAAGATGATTTGCTCTTCGCGTTTTGCTAATCCGACGAGCGGGGGCGGTGTTACGCCAATGCTCTCAAACGCTTTCAATGCCGCGCTCACCTGCCCTGCCCCACCGTCTATCACGACAAGGCGCGGCATTTCCCGCCCTTCATCGACCAGCCGGCGGTAACGTCGCGAAACGACTTCCTTCATCGAGCGAAAATCGTCGTTGCCAAGGAAACCTTGAATGCGGAAACGGCGGTAATTCGCCTTGTCGGGATACCCGTCGGCAAAACGCACGAGGCTCGCGACGACGAAGGTGCCGCTGATGTGGGAAATGTCGAAGCACTCCATTGTGCGCGGCGGTTCGTCCAACCCGAGTGCGTCTTGGAGTTCGCGCACCGCCTCCTTTTGCCCGCCGCTGAGGACAGGCGAAATGCGACCGAACCGGCGGGCGTTCGCGGTGGTGCGGGCGATGGCATCCGCCATGTCGCGAAGTTGCGCGGCGCGCTCGTAGTCGTGGGCGGCGGCAGCGGTGCCCATTTTTTCGCGCAAGGCGGCGAGCCATTCGCGGGCGCGACCTTCGAGGAAGGCGCAGGCAGCGTCAACGCGTGTGCGATATTCGTCGGAGGAGACTTCGTTGGCGTGAGTGGAGATATCGGCGCGGGCGTCGTCGTAGAGTTTCCACCGCCCGTTGCCGAGAGAGACAGGGCACGAGTCGCCAAGCAAGATGCCGAAGCGGCGCCGCATCTCGTTTAACGTGCGTTTCACCTCAAAGGGGTGCGGGTAGGGACCGAAGTAGCGCGCCGTGTCGGTGGTGCGTGCGCGCACGAGCCTGAACACGGGCAAATCGGCGAGCATGTCCACGCGAACCTGGATGAACTGCTTGTCGTCGGTGAAAAGCGTGTTGAATTTGGGGCGCCATTCCTTGATGAGCCGCCCTTCAAGGAGCAAAGCCTCGGTCTCGTTGCGAACGATGAAGAAATCGAAGTCCACCACGCAGTTGACCATGGCGGCTATCTTCGGCGTCAAGCTGCGCGAATGGCGAAAATAGGACGAGACGCGGCTTTTCAACTCCTTCGCTTTGCCAATGTAGATGACTTGCCCGCCGCGGTCTTTCATCAAATAAACACCGGGCGAACGAGGCAGACGGCGCACTTTTTCCTTCAACGTGAGTGCGTTAGCGTTGTCGTCAGACCGTGATTCCATGCGCAGAAATGAACAAAATCCGCCACCGCCGGACAACAGCGAAATCCTGCGCCCTGCCTCGTCTGCGGCGGGCAGCAGCGGCGGCTCTGTGGCGAAGAATTCCCCGGCTTTGACCCCCCGCGCTTTTGCCAATTGTTAGAGGTTGACTCTCCCCCGCGATTGTCTTCCTTCCGCCCCGTCGCACCTCTTCTTTTTCACTTCGCGCTTTCCTTTCCTTATGGTCAAACACTCCTCTCACACCCGGCGCACTCCGGTTCACAAGGGCTTCACGTTGATTGAAATTCTCGCGGTCGTCGCGATCATCGGGATTTTGGCAACGATCTCCATGAGTGTCATCGCGACCGCTCGGAGAAGCGCTAATCAGGCGGTAACCAAAAGCATGTATTCACAGTGGGCTACCGCGATTGCCCAATACAAGACCACTTACGGCTATTACCCCAATTTAGGATCGGGATACACCGCCAACGAAGATACCTACTACAACCTCGATAACGGCGACATCTGCGAAAATTTTGTGCGTGCCCTCAGCGGGCGAAACATGGACGGGACAGACCTGTCTGACACGGAACGCAAATCTCTAAACCGCAAGGGAGAAACCTTCTGCGATTTCCCCAAAGACTATTATTTAGACGGCGATCCAAAGAAAAAGAAACTATCTGACTACACGGGAAATACGAAAATCAGGGTCGTCCTCGATACAGACAGGCAGGCGGGAATTATACTAAAAGAACTGCCCGAAAACAAAGGCAACCTCGGCCTCCAAGACGGCAACAGACTGAACGCCAAAATCGTCATCTACACCCTCAAAGCCGACGGGACAGATTGTGACGACATTTTCTTCTCAAAATAAATCCACACGCAACCGGCACCGGTCTCCATGAAACGACGAAAAATTTATTCCAATCCACGCAAAACGGCGGCGTTCACCCTCATTGAGCTTTTGACCGTGCTCGCTATTATCGGGCTGATGGCGTCGGTCGTTCTCGGCATCAGACCCAACAATCCCGCCGGAATGGAAGGCGCACGCGCCATCGTCACGGGCATGCTCAGAGGCACCCAAGCAAAGGCGGCACAATCGCAAAACCCAGACATCAACCCCGAAAAAAATCCCCTTTACAACATTCGCGCCCGCCTCCTCGTCCTCAAAGACGTGGCAAACCCCGAACAACACCTCCGCCGTATGCGCATCATCATCGGCGGCACCCGCCTCCCCGAATCCACCCAACCCTCGGATTACTTCTGGTATTCCGTCGGAAGCGACACCACCCTCCCCTCCGGCATTCACATGGTGTCCCCAGACGAAACCAATATCGAGAAACTCACCCGCCGCAGCCATATCACCAACAGAAACGGTCTCCCTAACACTATGCGCCTCAACCTCGAACCAAGCAACGTCGGGCAAAGTGACGGCACTGGCGACCGCGAGTGGTATTTCTACGAATTTAATGACGACGGCACCTCCAACATGAACTTCGCCTCCTTCACTTTCGCTTCCGGAAACTGGGAACCCGGCTCCAACCGCATCGTCTTCCCCAATGAGGACAATATCGCCGGTGTCTGGATAACCCCAAATGGCAGCATCGTCCCCTTCCTCGACGTCAGCGAAATAGACAAACAACAACCAGAATAAACCGCGCATTCAGCCTCCCCTCCCGTGAACACAACAGTTTCCAGCAAAAAACAAAAAGGATTCAGCCTCGTCGAAGTCATTCTCGCGGTGGGCATGCTCGCCGTTGCGATACTCGTCCTCGTCGGCCTCGTCGGTGCCGCCTTCACCCAACTCGAAAGCATCATCCAAACCAACCGCGCCCTCGCCGTCGTCTCCGCCGTCAATGCCTCCCTCGACGCCCCAGAACTCGTCGGCGGCGCAAGAATCCCCAACGCAACCAATACCAATACCCCAAAATTTAAGGCGGTCTATGACTTCGTAAAAACCGCCGTGGACGGACAAAAAGTCATCCTCTATCACTTCAACACCGAAATTAACAACTCCGCCGGCGGCAAAAGCATCATCGCCGTCGTCTATAGATCCGCCTCCGGCACTTTCACAAAGGCAGAATACGACGAACAAAACGGGGTCGGTCCCGTCTTCCGCGTAGAGATGTCAATTTCTAAGTTGTTGGAAAACAATCGAATCGAATTTGATGAAAGCACCGCCGCACCCACCGACGCCATCTACACCGGCGGTCCGATTCCCAGCAATGTCAATTTCTACGCACTCGCCTTCATTCCCCTATATTTAGAGATCTACGCGCATGACTTCGGCGGCAGCGCCGACCAAGCAGCCCTCGTCCAACCCATTCTCTCCCAAAACATAATCATCAACCGTTAACCCTCCCTCCCCCCTTTTTTCATGAGACACTTCCGGAACCAATCCCTGATGAAAAACAAACGTCCCGCCTTTACCCTCGTCGAGGTAATGGCGGCCACGGGCATCATGCTCGTCATCATTATGGTCGTGCTCACCATCGCCAGCCAGACATTCACCGCCTACAACCGCGCAATGTCCATCCTCCAAACTACCGCCGAATCCCGCCACGTAGTCTTCCCCCTTCAACAAGATATCGAAACAGCCATTATCCGCAACGACGGCAATATCTGGTTCCAAGTCGAACACCCCGAACCCGTCGGCAACGTCACAGCAGGCAACGCCCCGCAAATCATGCTGTTCTCCGCCTCCCATGATAGAATTAAATACGAAAGCGGCGCGGTGGACCGCATCCCCGGCGACGTCTGCGCCATCAAATACCAAATCACCCAACGCTCCCCCTTCGAGTCCCCCGGCGAACTCAACAACCAAATCTACGGATTTTACCGCGCCATGATTGACGCCAAAGGCACCTTTGAATTCGCACTCCCCCACATCATCGTCGAAACCGGAGCGTCCTCCGAAAATCGCGACCCCTACAGCTTCTGGCAAAATACTTCCGCAGAGGTGCTCGACGCCAATAATAGACGTTCCGGTCAAAACCTCAAACGCTGGGCAACAGAAAAGCAGAACGTCCAGGCCTCCAACGTCATAGCAGTTTCACTCGTCTTCTTTTATCAAAACATCGAAACCGGAAACCTCGAAGCACTCGCCCACGAAAGCATCGCCGGAGGCACCAAGACAGCCCTCGACAAAGCAGGCATCGAGCTGCAAATGAACACCTACACCTCCAGCGTCAAAATCCGCTCCGGACAAATCATCATAGATAATGCCGCCGATGCCCCCAAGTCAGCCATTCTCAAAAGCGTCAATATCGTGACAACCCTTCTCTCTCCCGAAGGCTCGAATATCCTTCGCGGCCTCCAAGTCGCAGAAGGACAAAGCAAAGTTTCGCAAACACAATTTGACGAAATAGTCGCGGCACACAGCACGACTTACACAACCAGCGCAAGGTTCTCCAATTGAGAATGCCTCGGAGATCGCACCCACACAACACCTTGTTCTCCATCTTAATACGCGATCAAGAGAGACCGGAGCTTTTCCCACGCAACTACTTTTAACGATGTCCAATGGTCCCTATCAAGTCATCGCCCGCAGGTGGCGCCCACAACAATTTGATGAAATAGTCGGACAAGAACATATCGTCCGCACACTCAAGAACGCCATCGAAACGAAACGCGTCGGGCACGCCTATCTGTTCGTCGGTCCGCGGGGCACGGGTAAAACCACCACCGCCCGCATCTTTGCGAAAGCCCTCAATTGCACCGACGGCCCCAAAGTCAACCCGCCCGCCGATGACCCCATTTGCCAAGCCATCGTAGCTGGTTCCTGCATAGATGTTATCGAGATCGACGCCGCCACAAACCGCAGCATCGAAGACGCCAAAACCATTCGCGACGAATGCTGCTACGCACCGGCACAGTGCAAATACAAGATTTTCATCATAGACGAAATACACCAGCTTTCCAGAGACGCATTTAACGCACTGCTTAAAATTCTTGAAGAACCGCCGACGCACATAAAATTCATTTTTGCCACAACCGAAGCCGAGAAGCTCCTGCCCACAATCACCTCCCGTTGCCAGCGTTTCGAGTTTCAACCTATTTCCGACCAAAAGATTGCGGAACGCCTCGCCGAAATTGTCGCCGCCGACGGCATCGAAGCGGATACCGACGCGCTGCTCACCATCGCCCGACTCGCCAACGGAGGCATGCGCGATTCCCAATCCATTCTCGACCAAGCCATTTCATTTTGCGGAAAAAAAATCACCGCCACCGACATCGCAGGCATCTACGGACTGGCATCCGCCGAAGACATAACCGCCCTAACGAACGCCATGGCAGCGAGAGACCTCGCCAAAGTGATCGAAATTTCCTCGCGCCTCGCAACCGCTGGCAACGACCTGCCACGCGTATTGCAAGACACTTATACTCGCGTGCGCGAAGCACTTCTCGACTCAATCCAGAACGGCGGACAAACAAAAATCCTCTCCACCCCCCTATCCACCGAACAATTGCTCCGAATGCTCGAAACCCTCCAAAAGGGCGAATCCCAAGTAATCAAAGGCATTTCTGAACGGGCGAATTTCGAGGTAACCCTGCTAAAAGCAGCGGAGCAAAGCCAATCACGGGCGATAGACTCACTCATCAAAGAACTCGCAAATATCGCCGCCGACCTCCCACACGAGGTCAGCCAAAAAAAAAATATGGACAGCGACACCACAAACGCCGCCTGACCCACCCATCCCCCCACCAATTCCAGCCGCCCTCCCGCCGCTACAACCTCCGCCGCCAGAAAAAACCGCCCCGCCGCAACCGCCAGCCGCCGATGCCGAGCCTGCCGATGTTGAATCTGCCAGTGCCGAGTTCGCTGGCACCGAGTTTGCTGGCGCCGACACCCCTCCCATGATCGTTATCAACGAACTCGCAAGTGAATACATCTCATATGTAAACGAATGCGATCCCTCGGAAGAATACCCGTTGGAAACTGCACCCGTCCCCTCAAACGAAAAAAAACTGCCCGTCGCCTATCCCGACTCAGAAGACTTCGCCGCCGCCGTCGCCACCATTCCCACAACCATCGTAGAACTACTCGACCGGGAATTTCACGCAACATTCACGGCATTAATTCCCATTACCAAAGAAGAAATTCTGCACTAAGTAAGGGGCAGTTTAGAGTTGTGAGCAAGTGCTGTGCCCCCCGTTCACAGCAGGAGAGGAGAGGAGAGGAGAGGAGAGGAGAGGAGGGATGAAAATCCCCCGGAGGGGGAAGAGGAGGAGAGAGGGGTAGAGGAGATAGCAAATAAGGGAAAGGCTCGATCTTCGCCCCAAAGGGGCGGCACCAAGCATTTCCCAGGGCAGCGCCCTGGGCGCTGTTGCCCGCCGTTTACGGCGGAGGAAGGAGAGGTGGTGGTGAATGGAAAGCCCCAAAGGGGCGGCCCTAATATAGCCCAGGGCAACGCCCTGGGTGTTTGTGAAACCACAAAAACAAAGCCCCAAAGGGGCGGCACCAAGCGTTTCCCAGGGCAACGCCCTGGGCGCTGTTGCCCGCCGTTTACGGCGGGCGGGCGGAGTCTATCGTTTCGCCCGCGACTTGCGCGAGCACCTACGTTTATCACTTGCCAACAAGAGCCTTCCAACCCGTCTTTAACTCAATGCCAGAAATCCAGTCTTCCCATAGCCTTGTCCATGCTCGGTCGCCGTTTCGCTGCGGCAGTCCCGTGGCGCTTGCAGTATTGTTGTTGGCAGGTTGTTCCGCAGTAGGCAGCGACGACTCACAACACCAACAGCAAAAGGCCACGCTTCCGCCTCCCTCCACCGCCCACAAACCCGCCGTCGCGACGGCAACTCCCCCTTCGCTCCCCATCTTGATTTTGCCGGAACATCCTACGCTTGAACGCCTTTTCCGCAGTGCTTCTGCCCACAGCCCCCTCATGATGGAACAAGCCTTGAACATCGCCAAAAACGATGCCTTCCGCTTCCGCGGCTGGCACCAGCACCTCCCCTTCATCTACGCCGGTTACCAATTCGGCGAATTCCGCCTCCTCAAAGGCAGCAACCGCGGTCACGAAGACCGCATCAGTGGCACCTATTCCGTCCAAGCCCGTTATCCGCTCTTCGCATGGGGCGCTATTTCTGCCGAAAAAAAAGCCCTCTTCCTCCGCGAAAAAAACGCCATGCAGCACGCTACCAACACATGGCGCATCCTCCTCGAAGAAATCCGCTCAGACTTTTATCACGCCGTAACGCTCAAAGGCGCTATCGCCTTGTTAGAAAAACAAATTGCCCACGAAAAACTCCGTGTGTCGCGCTCCTCGGCGCACACCACCGAGGGCTACATCGCCGAAACAAACGCTCTCTCCCTCGAAATCTCCATCCGTGAAAAAGAATACTCCCTCAACGCGCAACACAACGAGCTGGACGTCGCCCTTTCCCGCCTCCGCTCCACAACGGGTCTCCACGAACTCACCCAAAAGGACATCCCAGACTTCGTCTCATGCCCAGACATAGACCCCGACATCCTCGAAAAACGCATCGCCACCTTCAACGCCCTCAACAACAGGACTACCGGCGAAGCCATCCTCGCCCAGAATCAACGCGCCCTCATCGACGAAGAGATTACCCAAGTCGAAGCCCGTATGCTCCCCAATCTCAACCTCGGTGCCTCCGTCTCCCAAAGTCCTTACCAAACCAATACCAACCGCTTCGAGATGCAAACAGTCCTCTTCGCCGGCATATCAGGCACCTGGAACATCTTCGACCGCGACGCCACCAATACCACCGTGCGCGCCCTCAAAACCGAACAACGCCTCATCGACGCCCGCCTGCGCGCCTCACGGCAAACCCGCTTCGACGCCCTCCGCACCCAAGTCCGCCAAATCCGCGACTCCCGCGCAATGCTCGCCCTACGCAACGAACGCCTCAAAGCCGCCGAACTCTACCTCGACGGCCTCCGTCATTCCCACGCACTCGGCATCACCGAAGAACTTGCCGTCAAAGACGCCGAACTCTCCGCCGAAATCCACCGCCAAAGCATCCGCAATAACCAAACCACCATCACCCGCGCCCTCAGACGTTTCCTCTCCGGCATCGAACAAGACCCTGCCGCCGCCCTCTACTCCGCTCCCAGCAACGACTAACAAAACAACACCGCTCCGGACACATCCCTCGCATCAACATGAAACCAAAAACCATCATCAAACTCGCCATCACCATCGCCCTTCTCGCAGGTGCCTACTTTGGCGTGCGCGAATTCGCCACAACTACGGTCAGCGTCACCCCCATACGCCGAGGCACCATCACCCAATCCGCCACCGGAAACGTCACCGTCATTCCATCCGCCGAAGTCAAAATTGTCGCCCCGGAAAAAGGAAACTTGATCGATTTCGGACGCGTGGTTGAGGGCGAATTCGCCAGTTTCCAAGAGGGCGATACCGTGAAAAAAGGCGAAGTCGTCGCCCGCCTCGACCCCGGTCGCATCCCCTTTGACCTGCGCCAACTCAAAGCCGACCTCGACCGCCTCACCGAACGCCGCAATCGCGGCTCCACCCACCAGGCAACCCTCAACTCCCTCCTGCGAAACCTCGAATCCGCCCGCAAACTCCGTGAATCTAAACATGTTCCAGAAATACAAGTGCGCGATCTCGAAACCCGTATCGAAAGTTTGAAATCCACCATGGACAACGAACTCCTCGACCTCAAACACTCCATCCTCCGCACCGAAATCCAAATCGCCCAACTCGAAGACCAGCTCGACCGCTACTCCATGCGCTCCCCCTTCGACGGCGTCATCATGGCTCCTTCCTTCGTCAACGGCGACCTCGTCTTCGCCGGCAATGGCATCACCAAGGTCACCAGTACCGAAAAAACCATCAAAGTCGAAATCAACCAAGATGACCTCGATACCGTCCGTAGCAGCAAACGCGTCGTGGTTAGCTTCTTCTCTTTCCCCGACAAAAACTACGAAGGCAAAATCTCCTACTTTATCCCCGTCGGGAACAGCACCACCCAGCGTTTCACGGTGTTTCTAAAAATGAAAGACCTCCCGCCGGGCATTCTCAGCGGACAAACCGGCGAGGCTTCCTTCATCGCAGACGAACGCCACAACACCCTCATCGCCCCGGTTTCCGCTGTTACCGACAACGCCGTCTTCGTTTTCAAAGACGGCCGCCTCGAAAAACGAAAAATCAAGATCGGCTGCCGATCCTTTCTCCACGTCGAAGTCACGCAAGGCTTGCGCGAAGGCGAACTCGTAGTCGCCCGTAACGTCGAACAACAACGCGACGGCGACCGCGTCACAGCCGCACCGCTCAAGAACTAATCTTTCTCGCCGAATCTCCCGCAGCACTATGTCAACCAACCTGAAAATCGCACTGCGTTTCCTCCTTTTCAAAAAACGTGCGATGTTGATGACCCTCAGCGGCATCATTTTCGGCGTCGCATTCTTCATTCTCACACAGGCGCAAACCTCCGGCTTTGAGCAATTTTTTATCCGCACTATCCTCGGCACTGACAGCGCATTGCGCGTCAGCGACCGCATTCAAATGACCGTCGCAGAACGCGCCATCACCGCCTCCGGCAACGCCCCGCCAATAGTCGTCGAAACGGTGCGCAAATACATCGAAGGTGTAGAATACCCAATCGAGCTGAAAAAGGCTATCCGCGCCATGCCCGAAACTACCGGTGTAGCCGAGGTGCTGCGCGGCTCCGTAAAATTAGACAGCAACATGCGCGGCAACTACGACGCACAGCTTTTCGGCATTAATATCAAAGAGTTTAGCGCAGTCTCAAATCTCGAAGGACAAATCATTTCCGGAAGTTTAGAAGAATTTGGAAAATCCCCCCAAGGCATCCTCCTCGCCTCCCGCGTCGCCATCCGCGTCAACGCACGCATCGGCGATGTCCTCAACCTCACTGCGGGCAAAACCACGCAACGTTTCACCGTAATGGGTGTGTTTGAAACCGGTGTCGGGGACATAGATAAAGTGCGCGTAATCGTCCACACAAACGCCGCCCGCTCGCTGCTGAATCGCCCTTTCGGCGCCACCTACCTGCAAGTCGCGCTGGAAGACCCGGACACCGCCCCAGCCGTCGCCCGCCGCATGCAAGAAGCATTCCGCCACCGCTCCGTCCCTTGGCAAGAAAGCGAAAAAGTCTGGCTCGAAGTATTCCGCATGTTGCGCTTCTCCTCCGCCATCACCGTCTCAACCATCATTCTCGTCTCCGCTCTCGGCATGTTCAACACGCTCGCCATGCTCGTCATTGAGAAGACACGCGAAATCGCAATTTTGCGCTCCTTTGGCTTTTCTAAAAGAGACGTCACCAGCATCTTTCTTTGGCTGGGCTGGTTGGTGATAACACTCGGAACAACATTGGGTTGTGCCGTCGGCGCCTTGCTCACATGGGCAACCGGAAGCATCCCGCTGCGCATCCGCGGCATCTTTTCCACCGACCACTTTATTGTAAGTTGGAACCTCTCCCACTACGCCGCCGCCGTCTGCACGGCTGTCGTGGTGGTGTTCATTGCAAGCTATTTCCCTGCACGACGAGCGGCACTTATTGAACCGGGAGACATCATCCGCGGCGCATCGTCGTAACCCTCCCCGTTTTTTCCATGCGAGTTCTCATCTTGCAAGACCACCTGCGCAATGGCGGCACCGAACGCCAATCTGTATTGCTCGCCAACACCTTAGCCAACTCCGACGAAATCGCCTCGACCCTGCTGACGTTCCGTCCAAATGGAATCCTCGCCACAACGCTTTCCCCCTCCACCCGCCTGCGCACCCTGCAACCTTTCGACACGGGTCTCGACTGGTTTGCCCCGCGCCTGCGCAGCACCATCGCGCAAAGCAAGCCCGATGTTATTCTGTGCATGGGGCGCATGGCAAATTGCTACTCGGGATTCCTCCAACGCGCATTCCCACGCACCGCCGTCGTCAACACTTTGCGCACGGGAAAAAAACTGCCTTGGCTGTATCGTTGGAGCCTGCAACGCACACGGCACACAATCGCCAACAGCCTCGCCGCCGCCCGCGCCCTCGAACTCCAATACAGGGTGCCTCCCGAAAAAATCTCCCTCATCTATAATACGCTTCTTTTCGACAAGCTCGCCGACGACGCATCGCCTCCGCGCACGGACACGCCGCCCACGCTCCTCTGCGTGGCTATGTTTCGCCCAGAAAAAAAACACCGCGCCCTGATCGAAATCGTCTCCCGCCTCCCAGCCTCTTTTAACTGGCACCTCCGGCTCGTCGGCGACGGTCCCACACGCCCAGCCTGCGAACGCCTCGCACGCCAAAAAGGTATCGCCGAACGAGTTCATTTCACGGGCTTCCTCCCCGACCCGCGCCCGCTCTACTGCTCCGCCTCCGTAGCGGTGTTAACCTCACACAGCGAATCTCTTCCAAACTTCCTCATCGAAGCACACGCACACGCTCTCCCGTCCGTCGCTTACGACGTCGGAGGCACGGCAGAATGCGGCGGCATCGTCGTCCCAGCGGGCAACCAAGACCGCTTTTTGGCTGAATTATCCATGCTGCTCACTGACGACCAACATCGGGCTGCCTCCGCCGCCGCCGCAAAAGCATGCGCCCTGTCGCGTTTTTCCAGCGAAAACCTCCTCGCCTATCAACCGCTCTTCCGGCGACTCGCCGACGAAAACCTATCCGCTGCCGCCTGCCCGTGACCACAACGCCCGCCGCCAACGTTTTCCGACTTCCTTTTTCCATAGCCACCCTTTTTCTGTTCTCACAATGCAAGAAGAGCACTTTCAGCGATACGCGCACGCCCCAGATATCCGACAACCCCGCAAAGACGACCTCCCCCAGGGTCTCACCCGCTTCGTTTGCAAAGTCGCCTATGACGGCACCAATTTCTACGGCTGGCAAAGCCAAGCCTGCGGCAAAACCATCCAAGATACCCTCGAACGCCGCATCTCCAAAATCTTCCTCTCCCTAATCCGCATCCACGGCAGCGGCCGCACCGACTCCGGCGTTCACGCCACCGGACAAGTCTTTCATTTCGACGCCGCGTGGAACCATTCCCTTGAAACGCTACACCGCGCCCTCCGCTCCGCCCTCCCGGACTCCATCCGCATCATCTCCGTAAAAACCGGACGCGCCAACTTCCATGCCCGTTACTCAGCATTTGGAAAACGTTATTGTTACAATATATACGAAGGTTATGCGTTGCCCGATCGCGCCCGCTACTGCTTCTCCACAGGAGAAAATAAATTAGACACCGACGCCATGTCCGCCGCCGCCTCTCTTCTCCTCGGCATACACGATTTCTCCGCTTTCTGCGGACGTAAGGTCAACCTCGCCGGAGACGAAAATCCCGTGAAAGACTTGCGCCTCCTCAAAGTGACACGCCGCGGTGCGCGCATCGTTATTGCCACCGAGGCAAGTGGTTACCTCTACAAAATGGTGCGCCGCCTCGCAGGCGGCCTCATGCAGGTAGGTCTCGGCAATATGAAACCGCAAGAACTCCTCGCATACCGCGACGCCCGAATCGGCTCTCCCAACGTGCCCTCCGCTCCGGCACGCGGCCTGACTATGGAAAAAGTTTTCTACCGCCAACCCAACAACCAAACACCGCCACTTTCCCTTAAAACACAAGTTCCCCCGCAATCCCTTCCGCACCCCCCTTCCCTCCCGTAAAAATACGCTCATGCTGCAAACACCGATCATTATCCTCTGCGGGGCAATCTCGCCCGAACGCGAAGTTTCCCTGCGCTCCGGTGCGGCTTGCCTCAGCGCGCTGCGCGAAACTTTTCGCGATGTTCAACTCCATGTCCTTGATTCCAACGAACTTCCCCCCTTTCTCGATCCCCTGCGCCACGTCGTTTTTCCCCTCATTCACGGCGATTACGGCGAAAACGGCGGTATCCAACACGATCTCGCCGCACGAGGCATCGAATTTGCCGGAAGCACCGCAAGTGCCAGCCGCCTCTGCATGGACAAAGTCGAAACAAAGAAAAAACTCAAAGAAACACACCTCCCCGTCGCCCCAGATTTCACTTTCTACGCCACCGACAAACCAACCCCCGCCGCACTCGCCAGCGCCCTCGGCACCACCGATATCGTCCTCAAACCAGCCGCATCAGGCAGCAGCATCGGCGTTCACTTCGTTTCCAATATCGACGAAATTACTGCCGCCCTCGCCAAAATCACTCAGGGCAAATGGATGGCAGAACCACGCCTGCGCGGACGCGAGATGACCATCGGCATTATTCAGGACAAAGCCGCCGGTATCGTAGAAATTATCCCCGCCGACGGTCGCTACGACTTCGCCACCAAATACACCAGCGGCTCCGCTAACTACCTTTTCCCAGCCAAAATAAACGCTTCCACAGAAAGCGAAATCACCCGCGCAACAGAACACGCCTACCACGCCTGCTCCTGCCGCGACTTCGCCCGATTAGATTTTATCCTCCACGAAGACGACTCCTACACCTTCCTCGAAATAAACACCATCCCGGGTCTGACAGAAACCAGCCTCTTGCCCAAAAGCGCCCTCTGCCACGGCATCTCCTTCCCCGCCCTCTGCGCACGCATGATCTCCCCAGCCATAACACGCTTCACCCAACAGAACCGCTAAACACCCCCGTCTTTCCCGCCCACTTTCTTCTCACCATGCCGCCAAGAAACAAACACCGCGACATAGAATACTGCAGCACCAGACCCTCCTCCGCTAAACCACCCCCGCGTTGGATAAACAAATTCCCCGCCATACTGATTATGCTCACCGTTCTCACCCCCAGCATTTTCGTCTTCTTCGATATGAAAACAACGGCGCCAATCTATGCCCACGCCGTAAATTTCAAAAGCAAAGGAACCTCAGCCTCCCTCACAAAAGAATGGTTTCTACGATACACCGGCATCTCCGCCTCAAACGCGGTAACCCTCCCGCAAATCAATGAAAAATTAAAACAAATCGGACAAATAAAACGCATACTAAAACTCAACCGCCACTTCTCCGACAACGGAATCGATGTCGAAATCGAAGAACATCACCCCGCCATGAAAACAAGCATCCCGTCCAAAAGCGGAGAACGCGAAATCCGCATCATCTCCACCGACGGCACCATCTACAAAGGAATTAACTACGGCGATTTGCTCATCGCACGCTTACCAGAACTCGTTGACGCCACACCAGTTATCGAAGAAAACGACGAAGTCCGCATCCCGGGCATGGAAAGCATCGTCCGCCTCCTCGCCTGCGCCAGACAACACAACCCAAACTTCCACCGCCTCTGGGAACACGTCTCCGTGCGCGACTTCAAAGAAGGCCGCGCCGATATCCCCGGCGCACGCATCCACGTCCGCCTGCGCCAATCCACCCAACCGCCCGGCTCCGCCAAAATACGCGACCTCATTTTTTCCGCCAACACCATAAATATCGAAACACAATTCGCCATCTATTCCGCCCCAGCCTTTCAAAACAGCCTCTCCCGCGAACTACGCTCACAACCAAACCTCCGCTACGATCTCCGCCTTTACCTCGAAAATAAAATCACCCCCGCATCCCCGCGCCCAGAACCTCGCCTAACCCCTGCCAACTAAAA
Organism: Puniceicoccales bacterium; assembly: GCA_031269335.1. Lineage (GTDB taxonomy): Bacteria > Verrucomicrobiota > Verrucomicrobiia > Opitutales > UBA953 > CALNBE01. The sequence continues at coordinate 10,946 of JAISZI010000005.1, read as the reverse complement.
ATTTAAGTCAACACACACACGCACACACAACCATGGCTATTATCACCGGAATTGACGTCGGAACACACTCCATAAAATTAATTACCGCAGAGATAAACAACCCCTCTCACCCCCGCATCCTCCTCCTCCAAAAAACACCCTCCCACGGCGTTCATAAAGGCATCATCACCGATATCGCAGCCTTCAAACAGGCAATCTCCCGCGCAACCGAAAAAATGGAGGCCGATCTGGCAAAAAAAGGCATTAAAAAACCCTTCCGCAACCTCTACGCTTCCCTCTCCGGCTCACACCTAAAAGCAAACCAAAGCGCAGGAACAATTCTTCTAAATCCGCAAAAAAAAATAACTAAAAACGATATCAGAACTGTCGTAAAAAACGCCCGTAAAAACATAGTAACTCCAAATGAAAAGATCCGCATAGCTTCCCTCCGCCAATCCTTCTTCATCGACGGCGCAATGTGTCCAAATCCCCTCGAACGGCGCGGTCAAAAATTACAAGCCCGCTACTGGCACGTTTTCGCCGACGAAAAACACATAAAAGACATCGAACAATCCGTGGACCAACGCGGACTGAAAATCTCCTTCCACATCTTTTCCAGTCTCGCCTCAGCCTCCGTGTTGGCCGAACGACCACTTAAAACACAAGGCGTTGTCATTGTAGATATTGGCGCCGGGAGCACCGACTTCGCAGCCTACCATAAAGGAAGCATCTTCTTCACCGGCTCCCTTCCCGTCGGCGGAAATCACATTTCATACGACCTCTGCCGCGCACTCAATATAAAACGCGACCGTGCAGAATCACTCAAACACGCCTCCGAAACAACACTCGCAGGAGAAAAACCAGAAATAGCAGAAACAGTGGAAATTGTCATCAACGCACGCGTCAACGAAATCTTCCGTTTCATCAAAAGCAGCCTCGGCGAAAAAGACCGCGACTTCTTCCGCGCCGGCATAATCCTCACCGGCGGAACTTCCCACCTGCGCAATATCGAAAAAATAGCCTCCCACGCAATCGGCCTCGATATCCGCAAACGCGAATTCCCCCAATGGGTGGATGAAAACCTCCGCCGCCCGGAATATACCACAGCACTCGGCCTCATAGAACTCGGTTCAGACGAACTCCTAAAACGCCCGCCCGAACCAAATATATTCAGAAAAATCAAAAAAATCTTCTCCTTCTCTTGACCTGGCTGCTCTCACTCACTCCCCACCTCCCGCGCCAACGGCGCATCCTAATGCCAACCCAGGGCGTTGCCCTGGACCATATTAGTGCCGCCCCTTTGGGGCTTATGGTGCTGATGGACATTCAAACCCAGGGCGTTGCCCTGGGCTATATTAGAGCCGCCCCTGTGGGGCTTTCCTTTCCACTTTCCCTTCACCTCCGAACCCCAGCGCAACGCCCTGGGCTATATTAGAGCTGCCCCTTTGGGGCGAAGATCGAGCCTCCCACCGTTTACGGCGGGTGCCTATGCCAGAGCAAGTGCTGTGAGTGCCGTTCACGGCACTTCCTCGTTCACCCGCGCCAACAACGCATTCCAATGCGCCACCGGCGGTTATTCACGTTGTGTTCCTTCGGGGCAATATGTTACCGTATGGCGGCCGCTGCCGAGAATTTTTATGGTTTTGCCCTTTCGTTGAATTTCGGCTTCGGTGCCGACGGGGATTGTTAGGTTTATTTGTAATTTATTTTTTTCCGTATCGGTTTCGCAAAGTTTCCATTCTGACTCTATGATTCCGAACGGAGTCGGCTTTTTTATTTTGGTCCATTTGACACCACGGGGGATTTGTGGATCGACGATGAAGCGTTTGTAACCGGGGAAATTTGGATCGGGGCGAATGCCGCCTACGCCTTGATAGAACCATGTTCCTATGCCGTTATAGCAGTTATGAATATGGCTTCGTTTGCCGTTCCAATGTTCCCAAGTCGCCGTTGCTCCTTTTTCCAGCATGTATAAATAACCCGGAAATCCGCGCCTTTTTAACATGCCGTAAAAGAAATCCGGTTCGTGGTCGTTGATTGCCCATTCAGCTAAAACTTGGAGTCCGACAAAGCCGGTTGCAAGTCCGCCGTCGTGGCGTTGTTGAGTGCGTTCTTTAAGTTTTTTGACGACGGCGGCGCGGTATTTTTCGGGTACGGCGCCGACGTTTAATATAAATGCGGTATCGCATTGCGAACCTGTGGCATATGAATTTTTATCGGCGTTAAAAAACACTTCGTGCAAACGCTTATTTAGTGCATCGCGTTTGGCGGTGAAGTGCGCAACGCCAGCAGTATCGCCGAGCGCGTGGGCGGTCGCGGCGGCGATGTCGTAACATTCGCTGACAGCGCAGTTATTAACCAAGTCAATAGACTCTTTTTTCCACTGGCTGACAGCAGAGGGAAATAGTCCGAGCCAATACTTGCGCAATTCGCGTTTATCGTCGTTCGGATCGGGCGGCGTTGCCCAGTCGCCGAGATACCAACCTCGACTCCGATAAGGGACATTTTCCCATTTTTGGAGAAGTCCGTCGCGCATGAATTTTTCGACATAAGCGAGCCAGCGTTTCATGTGCGGGTAATGTTTTTTTAGCGTGCGTATATCATCATAATTTATGTAGGAACTCCACGGAGCGTTGACGATGATGGCGCACCAGAACGGACCTCCGCCGGCATTGTAGGGGGAAGGTGCGGTGTGGGGAAGACCTCCGTCTTTTTTCATACAATCTCCCCAAGCGTCGAGCCAGTTTGAGAAGAGGGGGGCGGTGTTAAAAAATGTCTGTGCGGTGACGAGCGTTTTTTTGTGTCCTTCGCCGCCGTATCCGAGGCGTTCGTAGGAAGCGTCGCCAAGCAGATAACCGCCGTGTATTAAGTTGCGAAACGTGTTCTTTATCAAGTCGTGTATCGCATTGAGATCGGCGTCGGAGGACTCGAAAGAAGAAATACTTTCAGTGCCGGTATCCGCGCTTATTTGGAGTGCGTTGACATTTTCTTTCGGCAGTTGCGCGTCGTTGAGACCGCTGATTTTTAGGTAACGGAACCCGTGATAATGAAAGCGGTTGCGAAAATGGTCGTCGGCACCTGCGGCGACATAATAGTCAATTGTCGTGTAGGAAGAATTCGGGTCGCGCTGATTTTCTTTTCCGCCGATATCCCCTGTGGCGTCAAGAAATTCGGCGTGTTCGAGGCGAATTTCCTGTCCGTTGGACAAGTTGTTAAAACGCACGTCCGCCCAGCCAATTATATTTTCGCCGAAGTCGTATAAATAGGCACCGTCTTTGATTTCCTTTACGCTGCGAGCAGGGAGTGTTTTTACGATGATATTGTCTTCCGCCATTTGCGGGACGACAAGATGTTTTGGGGCGTCAATAGTGACGGCTTGGAACCAGCGCGGGGCGTCAACAAAAGAACGGACGACGCGTTCGCCGACGAAATTTCGATAACGCCAGTTTCCCATGTCGAAATAACCGGCGAGTGCGCTTTCCCAAGTATTATCTGTAACGGCGGTGACCTGCCATTTTTCATTGCTTGTGCGTTGGGCGAGGACAGTTTTTAGCAGCGGAGTAGAACGGGCGACACCGGGCAAACCTTTTTTATACCAGCCACTGCCAAGGGCAAGTGTAAGTTCGTTTTCCCCGTCAATTAGATACGGTGTGATGTCGTAGGTATTGTAGAATGAGCGTTTGTCGTATTGCGAAACTGCTGGGGAAAGAACGGCATTTCCCACGCGTTTATTATTTACGAAAACTTCGTGGTAACCAAGCGAGTTGACATAGAGCAAAGAAGTTCCTTTGTTTGCTGTGATTTTTTTCCTAAATAACACTGCTGGCACGCCGAGTTTATCCACTTTTAATTTCGGAAGTTCATTTTTTGGGAAACCGATGTAAAAGGCGGAGGCGAGTTCCTCGCGGGTCAATCCAGAGCCGAAGCGTGCCGGTTCTGACCATGCGAGTGCAATTCCTTTTTCATCAATTGGTTGCACCGCCCAAAAAACAATCTTTTGCCCGTCCAACGGTTTTCCTTTATAGAGAATTGTCTGTGCGTTTGTTGTAAAAACGGCATCCCACAAAACAGCGGCGGCGGCGGTGTTGTTGTTGGGAGTTTTCATCGCGTTTTTGAGTGCATTTTCTGTCGTGCACACGAGTATGCGCACCGCAGTTTGGCGCGTATCTGTAACATCGCTTTTAATTTTCCAAGATAGGCGCGGCGTGAGCGTATCTACGCTGATTGGATCACGCAAATACTCGCAGCGTAAATCATAAGGAAAAGAACCGGCGGCATTGGCGAGAACCGGCAATGCGCACGTTAAAAGCGCGGCGAGAGGAGAGAAGAGATTCGGAAAAAAACGCATTTCGCCTTTGTCAACCGGCGCGATTATTTGTTCCGAATTTCTATCGAGGTCTTGGAGAACGAACCGGGCAGTTTATCGATTATCGGTAATGGAAAGAAAAGCGGGTGCGGTCTTCGTCGCCGAGCATCTTGATCATCTCTTCTGTCCACGGGTCGTAGGGAGAACGCGATTCGATAGCATCGCGGCAAGCGTATGTGGCAGCCCTGCTGGCAGTGGTGTTCAGGACGATGAGGTCTTTGATGACACCGTCTTTGCAGAGAGTAAATTCGATGGTGACGCAGGCGTCGGGCTTTTCTTGAATGGGGATGCGTTCGAGGGTAAGCCACCAGCTTGCTTGAACAATTTCGATCATGCGCTGGGCATAGTCGCCGTATTCGCTGAAACGTGCGTCGAGAGAGATGGTTCCGGCTTTATTCGTGCCCGTAGTTTTTTTAAGGAGAACTCCGGTGGTGCCGACTTTTGCCGCCTGTGGGCGCGGGAGCGGAGCGGGGAGCGGTTGTTCGCCTTGTGCGAAAGACTTCGCTTCTGCACGAATCGCGCTGGGAACGGGGGGAGCTTTTTCTTTTGGGTCGGCAACGGTGGCGGCGGAGGGCTTTTCAGTATCGGGTTTGACGGCGGTGGCTTTTTCCGTGGAACTCATTGGTTTCAGGGGAGTTGGCGAATCGGAATCTTTGCGTTCGCGCGGCGGTTCGGGAGTGGGTTCATTGCCACGAAGCGGCGGCATGGAAGGAGCGGGCGATTGCGGGGATTCCGTTTCTGGCTGCGGCTGCGGCGGTTTTGTTTCTGGTGTTGGCGGCGATTCCGGCGGCGGTGGTTTTGTTTCTGGTAACGGTGGCGGCGGTGGTTCAGGCGAGGGGTCTGGTTTGCCGAGCGGAATGCCTGGGATAGGTTGGTGAGATGAAGGTCGGAGTTCGCGTGGGATGTTATTAATGATATGGCTTACGTGAGGGTCTTCGCCGTCAAGTTTGGGGAAAGGGGAATGGGTGTCGCTGTCTGGGACAGGTTGGGCGGCGCGTTGCGTGGCGGCACCAGTATTCCGTGTCTCTGGGGGGAGATTGGCGGGTGCTTCTGGATTTATTTCTACGAAGCGCGGTTTCGGGGGGCGAAGTTCTTCGGGGAGCAGGTGTGCGGGGATTTCTTCCGGTTTATCTTGGGAGAGGTCAACTTGGGCGACTTGGATTGGGGAGGCATCTGGTATTAGGGCGATACTGAATTGGGCTGGGAGGGTTTCCCACAGAGTAAAATGAAAGAGGATGCTAAGAATGAGGGCTGCGGTAATGGTTGCCGGGGTGGCGTTTCCCCGATTTGGTGCCGGCAATAGAAACCGTGTTGGGCGATTACGCGGCTTATGGCGAGGGGGAGTGCGTCGGTTATATGAATGAAAAGTCGTGCCGGAATTCATTTTCAGACAACGCGTTCGACGACGAGAGGCTCGTCTTTGGGGCGTTTCGGAGCGAGTCGGTACGCATCTTTGAAGTAATGCAGAGCCGCTTCCATGCGTGCCTCGTCGTTGTAGTGAATCATAATAAGGGGTTCGCCTTGCTTCACTTGTCTGCCGACTTTTTTAATATCGGTGATGCCGACGGAGGGGTCGAGTTTTCCTTCTCCGTCTTTGCCGAAGGTAAGAACTTGGACGCCGTGTGCGATTTTTCCTGCGTCGATGGTATGGACGTAACCGCGTTTTGGCGAGGGGAGTTTGCGCACGTATTGCGCTTTGGGAAATTTTTCGGGATCGTCGAACCATTCTGTTTTTCCGCCCTGCGCCCGCACCATTTCTTTGAATTTTTTAAGGGCGGATCCATCTCTGACGAGTCTATCTACAAGTTGTTTGGCAGAGAGGGTTGAACCTGCGACATCGGCGATGCGCACGATTTCCATACCGAGTTTGAGGACGAGTTCTTTGAGGTCTTTCAGCGGGTCGGGGACGCCGTTGCTTTCTTTACGAATTTCGAGACCTTCTCCGGAGAGTAATTTTACGGCTTCCTTTATTTCGAGAACCGTGCCGACGGAGTCGCCTATGGGCTGGTTAATATCTGTGACGAGGGCGACGCAGCGGCGTTTCATGCTACGGGCGACGCGGGTGATGACGCGGGCGAGTTGTTTTGCTTGTTCGCGGTCGCGGATAAAGGAGCCGTTGCCCCACTTGACGTCGATGACGACGCCTTCGCAGCCCTCGGCGAGTTTTTTTGCGAGAATGCTGCTCGCGATAAGCGGAAGGCTGGTGATGGTAGCGGTGCTCTGGCGCAGGGCGTATAGAAGGTCGTCGGCCGGGGCGATTTCTTTACATTGTTCGACGATGGCGCAATGGGTTTTAGTGAGCAGGGTTTCGTATTCCTTTAGAGAGTATTTGGTTTTGAATCCGGGTATGGCTGAGAGTTTAGTGACGGTGGAGATGGCGAAGTCTTCGTCTTTACCGTTCATACCTGGCACGATGACACCGGCGGCGGCGCCGAGGGCGGAGAGTATCATGCCGGTTTTATCGCCTACTCCGCCGGTGGCGACTTTGGAAACTTTACGCGGGAGGAGGCGTCCGAGATCGATGGTTTCGCCTGAATACATCATTTCATTTGTGAGATCCGCAGTTTCCTGGGCGGTCATTTGCTGAAAGTAGGTCGCCATAACAAGGGCGGCTTGTTGGGCTGGTGGCATTTCGCCGCTGAGAATGGCGTCAACAATTTGCCGTATTTCTTCGTTGGTGAACTCACCGCCCTCGCGTTTTTTTTCGATGAGATACGCAAAAGATGCTCGTATGTTTCGTTTTGGTTCAGGAAGTTTGTCCGCCATGGTGTGTTTTATGTTGAAAAAGATTTCCGGCGAGTGCCGGAGCGTGAAATGGTGCACGTTGACGAAGCGTGGAGCTTTGTCGAGGAAAAATTTATACTGGCGGAAATTTTTGTTGGAGGAAGAGGCGGCGTATAGGTCAGTCCGGAATGGCGAATAGTCGTTCTAATGCAACGAGATACAATTCTTGGACGCGGGTGATAACGTCGGGCGGGAGCAAGGGAGCGGGCGGTTTTTTATTCCACGAAAGGGTTTCCAGCCAATCGCGCACGAACTGCTTGTCGAACGAGGGTTGAGCTTGCCCTGGGGCGTGTGATGCGAGCGGCCAATAACGGGAGGAATCGGGGGTGAGAACTTCGTCAATGAGGTGGATTGCGCCCGTTGCGTCGGTGCCAAACTCGAATTTGGTATCGGCGAGGATGAGACCGACTTTGGCGGCGGTGCGGGCACCCATTTCGTAGAGGGCGAGCGAGGTGTTTTTTACGAAATCAAAGGTATCGCGGCCAAGTATTTCGGCACATTGCGCCTCGGTGATATTTTCGTCGTGACCGAGGGCTGTTTTTGTTGATGGGGTAAAAAGCGGCGAAGGGAGGCGGGAGTTTTCGAGGAGATTAGCTGGGAGCGGGTGACCGACGATGGCGTGCGAACGTTGGTATTCCTTCCACGCGCTGCCGGCAAGGTAACCGCGGGCGATTGCCTCCACGGGCAATGCTTTGAGTTTGCGAACGAGCATCGAGCGCGGCGCGAAATCGGCGTAGGCGGCGCCGAGGAGGTCGCGCAGGGCGGCGGCGTGGTTGGGCACGAGGTGGGTCGCAACAATGCTGGCAGCGCGGGCGAACCACCAGAGGCTGATTTGCGTAAGCAGGATGCCTTTGCCGGGGACGCCGTTGGGCATTACGACGTCGAAGGCGGAGATACGATCGGTGGCAATTATCAACAGATAATCGCCAAGATCGAAAATTTCGCGCACTTTTCCGGTGGCAATTTTGGGAAATGGGAGGTCGGCGACGCTCATGAGAGCGGTTTCGGGCAACTGAGCGCGAATGGTGGCGATGTCCATGCCCATCACAAAAAGGAGAAAGCGGCGTGCGGGGAAGCGAGAAAAAAACCAAAAACGCGGAAAATGTCGCCTCGCCACGCGCCGGGCGTATTTTTTGCGGCAAATAATGCCTACGCAAACCACGCCGTCGGCGGCAGAAAAACCGCCTGTTCCGCAAATCGACCCGAAGGAATTTCCTACCTGGGTGATTGAGGAAGACGAGGATTTCATCGTGTTTAACAAACCCGGTGACGTCGTTTGCCATCCGTCGAAAAACGGGGCGTGGTCGAGCATGATCGGCGCCGCCAAGGCGTGGAAGGGTTGCGAGGTCTTGCACCTCGTGAGCCGTCTCGATCGCGAAACGAGCGGGGTGCTCTTGATTGCGAAAAACCGTGTTGCCGCTCGCCTGAGTCAAACGGCGTTTGAGCGGCGGCACGTATCCAAGTCGTATCTGGCGATTTTGTCCGGGCACCTCGCCGAACCAGTGCTCGTAGATGAACCGATAGCCCGTGACACGAATAGCGTGGTCGCCGTGAAACACCGCGTATGCCGCGACATGACCGTGGCGCGCCCGGCGGTGACGTTTTTCGAGCCATTGTTTTCGGGAAACGGTTTCACGCTTGCCCGCGTTTCGCCGCATACCGGGCGGACGCATCAAATACGTGTCCACGCACGTTGGCTCGGTCTTTCGGTGATCGGCGACAAGCTCTACGGAACAGACGAACGGCTCTACTTGGAGTTTGTTGAAAACGGTTGGGGGCAACGCCACGAGGCATTGTTGGAAATGGCTCGCCACGGCCTTCACGCAGCACGTTTAGCGTTCAAGGCACCCGATTTTCAACGCGTGTTCACGGCGCCCTTGCCAAATGACATGCGGGTTTTCTGCCTCGAAAAACTGAAGCTGCCCGCAGCATCGTTGGCGATGTTAAGCCTACAAACCCCGCCAAACACGATTTGAGCCGAATTGACCTTAACTGCGATTTAACTGCGATATTTTGCATAAAAACGACACTGCACCTGCCGTTACAAATCCACCGATGGACTTTTTCGCGAAAAATTTTGAAGAATTTTCGGACGGCACCTCGTCAAAAGCGGGAAATTTTGCCGTTTATGCAAAAAAAGCGATGGACGTCGAAAATAAGCGTCGCCCTATAATGCCTACAATTCAAATCCCTCGCGCCGCGGTCGTTTAACCCAGCTGTTTAAGGGATCATTGTTAGTCACACGCATGGCTTGCTCATCCCAAACAATTTTACCGTCGGCGCGTTTTGCGAGATTGCCAAGCATGGTGAACTCCGTGAGCCGCGCCGAATAGGCGAAATCCGCCGCAGCTTTACGCCCGCCACGAATAGCGTTCAGCCAATCGCTTTCAATGCTGCTGGGCAAAGTCCCTTTTTCAGGGCGTTTTTCCGGAAAATCTTTTTTGCGTTCAACCGGCAGCAAGCGCGGGCTGTCGGCATAGACACCAGCAAGAATAACACCCTTGCTTCCGGTGAAAATAATCCCGCCTTCGCCAGGAAGACGTTGGTTATCAGGCAAAAGCACTGGGCGAGGCGGACGCGTCCCCTCGAACCACGTCACCTTGAACGGGCGTTTCCCGTCTTTCCCCGTGAAACGGAACGTGATGATCGCCGAAAGCGGGTGCGTATCCGGATTTAACCCGCAGGAGGTAGCGTCGATCACGTCCGGCATACGCTCTCCGAGAATAGAAAAAACGACATCAAGCGTATGCGCACCGCGGTCGCCCATCATGCCATTACCAAAATCCCACCACGCCCGCCACGTCCCCGGATGATACGCCCGATGATACTCACGGAACGCCGCCGGACCAAGCCAGAGATTCCAATCAAGCGTCTTCGGAACAGCCTGCCCCTTCGCGGGTTTGCGCCCTGAATTGGTGCTCCAAGATGCGTGTCCCCACGGGTAATAAGAAAGGTCGCACCACGCATCGATCGCGGTCAGTTCGCCGATGGCACCGGCATCAATCCATTGCCGGATACGCCAGTGGCCGGTCGCCACCCGACCCTGTATCCCCATTTGCGAAACAATGTTTTTCTCGCGGGCAAGGCGCGCAAGTTCGCGACATTCCCAAATATCGTGCGCAAGCGGCTTCTGCACAAAAACATGTTTGCCGCGCTTAATCGCCGCCGCAGCGACAAGGGCGTGAATGTGGTCGGGCGTAGCAGTCAACACCGCATCCAAATCTTTGGTCGCATCAAGCAACTCGCGGAAATCACGGTAAAACGGCACCTTTGGCAAACGCCTCCGCGCTCCGGAAACATGCTGCTCGTCCACGTCGGCGAGCGCGACCACCTGCCCCCCATTCCGCATGACATTACCGAGATTCCCGGCCCCCATGCCCCCAAAACCCACACCCGCAACCGTAATGCGGTTCGAGGGTGCCTTTGCACCGCGCAAAAAGCCGGAAGGCAAAATTAACAACCCACCGCCAGCGAGTGTCGTCTTCAAAAACGACGCCCGCGTCAGCAAAGCCCGCGTAGAACGAGAACCCGAAAAATCCATAGCTCCGCCAAGACAAATACCCTCTGACAATGTTCCTCGCCTTGGGCTGAGACTATCTGGTTGTTAGTCGCGCCGCCCCTCTGGGGAGCGCGCAGCAACGGTTGTTGGTCGCGCCCCGACGGGGCGCAGGTGGTGGGGGAGCGTGCTGTCCGGCAGTTCCGCTACGCTTCACTGCCGGTTATTCACGTTATCCCCCTTTGGGGGAACGAGAGTGAAACGAGTGTGGATCACGTATCCCCTTTCGGGGGATGCGTTGTCGGCTTCGCCCCAAAGGGG
>JAISZI010000109.1 GCA_031269335.1 Puniceicoccales bacterium | reverse complement strand
CATCAACGACGATGCCGCCAACGCGCTTCTGTATTCACCCAAACCCCGCACGGGTTTTTACGCGTGAAATGAGTAGGCGCACGCCCGCGCACGGAGGAAAGAAAGCCCCAAAGGGGCGGCCCTAATATAGCCCAGGGCAACGCCCTGGGTTTTCATTAGAATGCGCCGCTGGCGCGGGTAAATTGGGGTGCGCCGTCGCCTTCGCCCCACCCGTCCCCCAGGGCGTTGCCCTGGGAAATGCTTGGTGCCGCCCCGTTGGGGCTATGGTTTGTGTTGTCACCGAATACCCAGGGCGTTGCCCTGGGCTATGTTGGAGCCGCCCCGTTGGGGCTATGGTTTGTGTTGTTGACCAATACCCAAGGCGTTTGTTGGGACCTGGGCTACCTTAGAGCCGCCCCGTTGGGGCGAGGATCGAGCCTATCTCCCATTTGCTATTCCCTCTCTCCTTCTCCTTCTCCTTCTCCCCTCGCGTGAGACTGGATTACCCCCCGTGTCCGGCACGGAGGGTACGTTCGCGCAGGGAATCGTTATTTCGTCGAGAAGATTTGGTCGAAGGTTCCTTTGTCGGCGAAGTGGTCATTAAAGGCTTTTGTCCAGCCGCCGAACTTTTCATCTATCGTAAAAAGTTTTACGTGTGGAAATTTTTTAGAGTATTTTTCAATGTATTTTGGATTAGTCGGGCGATAGAAGTTTTTACCTGCGATATCTTGTCCTTCGTCTGAGTAGAGGTATTCGAGGTAGGCGGTGGCGACTTTGCGGGTGTTGCGTTTGTCCACGGTTTTGTCAACGACGGTGATTGTTGGTTCGGCGAGGATGCTGATGGAGGGGATGACGATGTCGAATTTGTCGGCGCCGAACTCGCGGCGGGCGAGAAAGGCTTCATTTTCCCATGAGATAAAGACGTCGCCGATGCCGCGTTGGACGAAGGTTGTGGTGGAGCCGCGTGCGCCTGAGTCGAGGATGGGGACGTTTTTGTAGAGTTTGGTGACGAAGGCTTTGGCTTTTTCTTCGCTGCCGTATTTTTGGCGGGCGAATTCCCATGCGGCGAGGTAGTTCCACTGGGCGCCGCCGGAGGTTTTCGGGTTGGGCGTGATGATGCTTATCCCTGGTCGGATGAGGTCGTCCCAGTCTTTGATTTGCTTCGGATTGCCGCCGCGTGTGAGGAAGACGATGGTGCTCGTGTAGGGGGCGCTGTTGTGGGGGAGGCGTTTTTGCCAGTCCGCCGGTATCAGTTTGCCGTGTTTGTGGAGGGCGGCGACGTCGTTGGCGAGTGCCAGTGTGACGACGTCGGCGCGGAGGCCGTCGATCACGGCGCGTGCTTGTTTGCCGGAGCCGCCGTGGGATTGGCGGATGTTGACGTCGTCGCCGGTTTTGGCTTTCCAGTATTTTTTGAAAGCAGCGTTGTATTCTGCGTAAAATTCGCGGGTCGGGTCGTAGGAGACGTTGAGCAGGTCAATGTTTTTGGCGTGCGTCAGCGGTGCGGCGACGGTGAGTGCGATCAGCGCGGTGAAGAGTGTTTTGATGGATTTCATGGTTGTTTAGGACTGTTTGGCTTTTTTTAGGTTTGAGGATTAGAAGTTCACCTGAAAGCGCGTGAGGACGGCAAATTCGTCTTTGCGCAGGGCGACGCCGCTGCCGAATTCGCTTTTTTCGACGTCGAGGCGAAATTGAAAGTTGTTGTTAATGAACCAATTGAGACCTACGCCGTAGGTGAACGCATCGACGTCTGTGCCCGGTCGGAAGACTTTTATGCCGCTTACGCGGGCGACGAGTTCGAGGGCGCCCCAGTGGTTTTTTTCGAGGTTGAATGGCTCGGCTGGGGAGACGCCGCGGTTGGTGGACTTTTCTCCCGTAAGGACGATTCCGCCGCTTACGCGCCACGCCAGACCGGTGATGGTGGAGCCGTCGTCCAAGTCCCAGATTTCGAGGGTATTTTCGGCGATGAGGCTGAAGGGGCCGTGGTAAAACTCGATGGCGTCGTTGACGCGTGTGTGGTCGCCGGAGTAGTTGCCCGGGTTAAGGAGGGTCTGTTGCGCGTTGGTGCGGATGCGCCCGTTGCTGGCGCTTTCGTGACCGTAGCTGAAGCCTGCGCTGAATTGGACTTTGGGGAAGGCGTCTTCTTGTGCCGCGAATGGGGCGAGGGTGAGGCGGCCGCCTACGGTGAAATCGCCGTCGGCGAGGTTCACGCTTTCCGCCCATGTGTTATTGGCGGCGCCTTGATAGAGGCCGAGGCGGTAGGCTATTATTTTTTCGGCGAAGACGCCGTTAGCTTCCAGACCGATATCGCGGTTGGGGGCGAGTTGGTTGGTGTAGGTCGATTCGATGAAGTGGCGCGGGTTGGGTGATTCGAGGGCGACGGGACCGAAGAATTTCCCGATTTTGAGGCCGAAAGCTGGGGAAAGGCGTGCGTTCACCCAGGCGTCCACGAGTTGGGTGTTGTTGCCCGCTGTGTCTGTCTGCGCGAATTCCGGCGTGAGGTTGAAAGTGAAGATTTTTGAGAAAGTGCCGTTGATGGGCAGACGGACGCGCCGCAGGAGCAAGGTGTCGCGGTTGGGAGCGGCATCGTCTATGAAAAATCGCCCGTCCGTTTGCAGGAGGGTGCCGATTTTGAGGGAATACGCCTTGTCGCCGCTCGACGCGACGAAGCCCTTGGCGTCAATGGAGACGACGGGGCTTTTTTTCGCGGCTGCCGCAGCGGCGTCTTCTTTGAGTTCCAGTTTTCGTTCCAAAATGCGCAAATTTTGGTCGAGCTGGCGGATTTGTTCGCGCAAGGCTGCTGTGCTGTCCGCTGTTGACGCTGGCGCGTCTTGCGCTGAGAGCGGCGTCGCTGCGAGGGCAGCGGCGGCGGCGGATAGAAAAAACACGAGTGTGTTCCGCTTGTTGAAGTGGTGTATCATGACGTTTCCTTCGGTTTTGGTGTTTTTGTTCCGTCAAAACGGAAAAAGTATGTGATTCTCCCTCGGACGATGTCGCCTTTTTTTCAGAAATCAAGTGAAAATTGCTATTTTCAGTTAGAAAGTAAAGTAATGCGACGAAAACGTCTATTTGCGGTGCAACTTGTTAGTATAAAGCGGATTTTGTTTTTTTGCGGGCGTGCGTTTTTTTGTCAAATGTCTCGACAGGGCGGGCGAAATCATGAAGACGGGTAGGCGTGAAAAAGAAGTTCTTGTTTACGGGAACCGCGGTGGTCGTGCTGGTTGTGGGTCTCATCGCTTACATTGCCTTGTTCACGAAGGCTGAACCCCGCTTGACGCGTCCGCTTGCGGAATTGGTGCCCGCCGAGGTGAGCGGGTGGGTGTCGCAGGATTTGCCGCTTTCGCCGAACGAGGTGATGAGCGAATTGGTCAGTAACGCGCTTCAATTTGATGCGTGGCTTTCGCGTTTATATCGGAGTAGGAGCATGGATGTGACGGTTTACGTTGCGTATTGGAAACCTGGCAAGGTTTCGACGACCGATGCTGGTGTGCACAACCCCGATTCTTGCTGGGTGAACGCTGGTTGGCAGCGCGAAGCTCGTCTTTACGGACAGGAACTGCAATTAGGCGGGAGGCGGTTGAAGCCGCTGGAATACGGTCTGTATTCGATGGCGGATAAGGAGGGGAAGCGGGTGCGGACGCCTGTGATATTCTGGCATTTGGTCGGCGGGGGCGTGAACCGTTACGAGAATCAGGAACTCGGGTTTCGTAGCGGGCTAATGGGGCGATTAGACCGTTTGCCGTTGATAATCGCGGATTTGAAAAAATATGGGCTGAATCAGCGCAGGGAGCAGATGTTCGTGCGCATCACGGTGAACAAACCTTTGCCCGTCGCCGTTGCTAACGAAGATTTTATCCGCTTGATACAGGCACTGGCACCGCTGGGGATTTTCGAGGAGGAAGAAGCGAAAACAGGCGCAGAGACGGCACCGGCGCGCTGATGCGGGCGAATCAGCGGGCGGCGTTTTTTTCGAGAAAGGCGTCCATGCGTGCGGCGACGATTATGCCGTAATTGATGGCGCCTAACCAACCCGACATGATGATGCCGACGGAGCCTGCGTGGAACAGCCCGCGCACGAATTCGGGCAATTCCATGGAGACTTTTAACCCCTCGAACTTTGTCCCAAAAGAGCTGCCTTCCCAGTGGCGCGTGTAGCGTTCGACTGTCCGCGGGGTGGCGGTTTCGACCCAATCAACTTTGCTTCGGATGTCGGGAAACAGTTTTTCCAGACTTGCAAAGGCTTCCTCGGTAAGGCGTGCCTTGTGCGTGGCGTAGGTGTCGGCGTCCATTGCCGCCCAGTCCGCCCAATGTTGGTTGAGCGAGGTGACGATTGCGTAGCGTGGCGAACGGGCGTGCGGGCGCGTGTCGGGGTAATACAAGCTATGGGTGCGGCTCGTGGTGTGGAGGGAGGTCAGCTCCTTGCTCGAAAAAGGTTTTGCGCCGGAGGTGAAAACGAGGTCGTCCGTGCGCGGGAGCGTTTCCGCTGTGCGCACGCCCATGTAAATTTGTGCTGAGCTGTTATTTACGCGAATGGCATTGGCGGCGGAGGCGAGTTCTTGGGGGACATTTTCGGCACCCGCGAGGCGCAGCACGGTGTTTTTGATGCCGGCGTTGGAGAGCACGGCAGCAGCCGCGATGTCGCGTGAACCGCCGTCGCGGCGTGAACACACACGGACACCGCCCGCACGAGGGATACCGCTGGCGTCCGTTTCGAGGTAAATTTTTTCGACGAGGCAATTGCGCTGGATTTCGACGCCTGCCGCACGCAGGCAGCCCGTCATTTCCGCGATAAGCGTGTCCGTTCCCCCTTGGAAAATGAAGACGCCCTTGCTCATGAAGTTCGCGAAGACGATGCCGAAAGTGATGGCGGGGTCGTCCA
This sequence comes from Puniceicoccales bacterium, assembly GCA_031269335.1. Taxonomy (GTDB): domain Bacteria; phylum Verrucomicrobiota; class Verrucomicrobiia; order Opitutales; family UBA953; genus CALNBE01. Next base: position 2,975 of record JAISZI010000109.1, on the reverse strand, counting down.
AGGTGGAGCCGTTGGCGTAGGCAATCGGTTCGAGCAAAAGACGGTGAATGTCGGGGCGTTCCGGGAAAAATTCCTCGAAAAGCTCCTTCGTTGTGAGTGTGCTGTTGTCGTAGTAGTTCATCGTGCGCAGGCATTCAAAAAACGCCGTGACACACGCGGGCGGTGCGCGGAACTTTTCGATGAGGATGCGCGTGAAGTCCGTGCTGTCAAAGGAGGTCTGAATTTGAAAATCGGGGTTGATAAAGCGAACGGACTTGATCTGGCGGATCGAGTCGGCGATTTGCGGCGACCAATACTTGCGGCAAGACTTCACCATTCCGTAGGGAAAACCGTGCAGCGAGACATCGAAGACGTGTCCGCCGGGGCGTTTGAAGGCGGTTGCCAGCCCTCCGAGCTGGTGGTGGTGTTCGAGCAGCAGGACGCGCCATCCTCGCCGTGCGAGTCTGTGTGCGCCCGTCATTCCGGCAAGACCACTGCCGATGACAATGGCATCGTAGCGACCTTGGAGGGAGTCGAGGTGGCGAATTGGCATTGGTGTTGAAAAAAGAAGATCGGCGGGCGCAGGGCGAGAAACCTTTTTGCGGAAGTTCACTTTGGCGGGTCGTCGTCCATGCTGACAAGGAGGAGGCGGGGAATGGACGGGGCGATGCGGCGGGGGCGTCCGGTGGCGGGATTAATGGCGCACCAGAGCGTGCGCGACGCGGAAAGCGGGGCGTTGTCGGCAACGCGGGAAATGAGGCAACGCCGTTCACTCAATACCGCCGACATGGTGGCGACCCAGGTGCGCACGCGCAGGAGATCGCCGAGGAACGCGGGTCTCTTGTAGTCGATTTCGTGGCGCGTCACCACCCATGAGTATTCTGCCCGGACGCTGGGCGGTGTCGCGAATTCCCAGTGCGCGGTTGCGGCTTCTTGTATCCACCGCAGATAGGCGATGTTGTTCGCATGGCGGTTCTGGTCTATGTCCGCCTCCGATACTGTGATGATAATATCGTGGCTTCGCGGCGGATCGGGCGGGGCGGAGGAGTCCATGCGGGCAAAGTTAAAAATTAGCCGTGCCGGGGAAAGCGTAAAAAAGCGTCGCCGCCCAGCCGTGGTTCACACGAGCACACGCCTTCCGGGGTGACAATCCAGTCCACGCGTTCGTCACCGGCACCGTAGGGAACCTCCGGGAAAATTTGCCATTGCCAGGCAAGCGCGATGCGCGGCACCTGCGGCAAGCGCGCGAGCAAACAGTCGTAGTAGCCGCCGCCCCGCCCAACGCGGTGTCCATTGGCGTCAAATGCGACGCCGGGGACAATTACGCAGTCCACGTCTTCCAATGCGCCGGAAGGTGAATTTGGCAGCGGTTCCAAAATTCCAAAGGCACCGGGGACGAGTTCGGAAAGGTGCCGCACGGGATGTAGCGCGATGTCGTGTCCCGAAATACGCGGCACGAACACCGAAAGCCCGCGCACGAAACAGTTTGCCAACACGGCGTTCGTCGGTGCCTCAACGTTCGTTGAGACGTAAACGCTCGGGCACCGCGCCATCTGCCACGCAGCCAAGGTGTTAAGCTGTGCCAACAACGCCTCTGCAGCGCCAGCCATTGCTGACGGCACCCGCCATTGAAGTGCCTTCACGGCGGCGCGGATTTTCTTCTTACGCTCAAGGATGCCTGTGCTCATAAGCCGCTACGGCAACGGAGTTTCCAAGACTTTCTGCGTTTGGGCTGCGCGAAAATTCGCAAGATTTTTCGCGATCTGTTTGTCTTCGAGCGCGAGAATAGACGCGGCGAACACAGCGGCGTTAATGGCACCGGCTTTGCCGATGGCGAAAGTGGCAACTGGCACTCCGCCTGGCATTTGCACGGTCGAAAGCAGCGAATCAAGCCCTTTGAGCTGGGGCGATTCCAAGGGGACACCGAGCACCGGCAACGGCGTCAACCCCGCTATTACGCCGGCAAGATGCGCCGCCATGCCTGCGCCGGCTATGATGACTTTTATGCCGCGCGCCGCCGCGTTTTCGGCGTATGCAAATACCGCGTGCGGAGAACGATGCGCACTCAACACACGCGCCTCGGCGGCAATGTTAAGGTCGGCAAGCGTCTTGACGACGTATTCCATGACAGGCCAGTCGGATTGGCTCCCGACAACAATGCCAACGAGCGGTTGAATCTCGGTATTCTTCATTGGCGTCGAAAAAAATGAAGCCTGCCCGTGGGTAAAACTAAAAAGCGACACTATTGCCTAAATAACGGCATCTCGGCTCATAGCGGCACGAGTGCAAGACCGGTTTTTTGCGCGTAATCGGAGAGCCGAAGCTCCGCCGTGCGGACGCGGAAGATTGCCGACGCGGAGAGATCGCCTTTTTCAGCCCTCGCCTTGAAAAACGGCATACGGGCGGAAAGCGCGGCAACGGCGGTTTGAAACTCAGCGGATTCGTGCGCCAACTCAACCGCTTCGCCCACGAGCGAGACTGCCTTGTAGGCGCTGATGTCGCTGAGGGGACCTTGCAGAAAAAGGTTCACTCGCGGGTGAAGACGCAGCGAACGCGCCTTCTCCGACGCCGTCGGTGCCGTGAAATAGACGTCTGCCGCGCCAGTTTCTATCGGAGCGAAACCCATCGGACGGATGGTTGGGACGCCGTCTTCGCGGGTGATCGCGAGGAGTCCGATTCGGGTATCAGCGATGTGGGCAAGGGCGACCTGCCTGAGTTCGTCGTCAGATCTAATCGCGGGCGCGCCGCCTGTGTGGGTGGTGTTTTTCTCGGTGCTCATTGTGTGTAAAACGATTTTCAGACGCGGAGCTTGCTCCCGAACAAGGGCAGGGCAATAGCCGTGTCAGATTCACTGCCGCCGCAGTGCATTTTTTTGGAGGCGGGGGTGGAAAATTTTTACTTGACGAGGGGTGATTTTGGGTTCGGCGGGGGTGGAGGAGGGGACATTTTGGGGCGGGAGAGGGAGGGTGGATTTTCGTGAAAAGGTGCTTGGCGTG
>JAISZI010000063.1 GCA_031269335.1 Puniceicoccales bacterium | reverse complement strand
ACGAAATGCGTTGAGTGGTTCGCGATTCGAGTTAAGCCTCCTGTGTCGTGAAGATTTTTCCAGACAAAGAAACATTTAAGCGGCTTGCCGCAGAAGGTAACGTCGTCCCCGTGTGCACCGACTTGATGGCGGATCTCGAAACGCCCGTGTCGGTCTATGCAAAATTGCGGGCACGCGGTCCTGCTTTTCTATTAGAATCCGTCTCCGGCGGCGAACGTATTGGGCGTTACAGCTTCGCTGGCGCCCGCCCTAAGCAAATCATCACTGCTTGGGCTGACCGCGCTACCATTACCCACCGTGACGGCAGAATAGAAACACTGCCCACGCCAGCCGACCCACTTTCTCTTGTAGAAAAAGTCATTGCCCCGTGCCGTGTCGTCCAAGCTGCGAGCGACATGCCGCCTTTCTTTGGCGGTGCCATCGGCTTCGTCAGTTACGAATACACGCATTGTGTCGAGCCGACTGTGCCTCCTGCCGCAAAAGATGAATTGGGGACGCCCCTCCTGCACTTTCTCATCATGGACAGCGTCGTGATCTTTGACCACGCCCGCCAACTCATTCGCATCTGCGTTAACGCATTTCCAAACGAAGCCCGTTCCCCCGAAACGGCGTGGGAAGAAGCGGTCGTCGATCTCAATGTCCTCTTCAACATCCTAAAAACTCCACGCCAGCTCGCTCCAGCCACCCTCGTCGAAGTCGCGCCTACGGAACCGCCTAACGGCAACTTTACCTGCGAAGCCTTCAAAAACGCCGTGCAAAAGGCGCGCGAATACATCCACGCCGGCGACTGTGTCCAAGTTGTTCTTTCGCAACGTTTTGAACTGCCATTTTCCGCCCGCGCCCTCGACATTTATCGAGTCTTGCGCCACACCAACCCTTCGCCCTACATGTTCATATTAGAAAGCGACGCCGGTTTCCAACTCGTTGGTGCTTCGCCAGAAGTAAATGTGCGCCTCACTGGTGACGCCATTGAAATCCGCCCCATCGCCGGCACTCGTCCTCGCGGTGCTACGGAAGATGAAGACCGCCAACTCGAAAAAGAATTGCTCGCCGACGAAAAAGAACGTGCCGAACACCTGATGCTTGTTGACCTCGCCCGCAACGATATCGGGCGCGTAAGCAAAATTGGGACGGTGCGCGTGACGGACTACGCGACCATCGAACGCTACTCGCACGTCATGCACATCGTCTCGCATGTAGAGGGGCGAATCGAAGACGGGAAAAGTGCCTTCGACCTCTTTCGTTCTACGTTTCCGGCGGGCACATTGAGCGGTGCGCCTAAGGTGCGAGCCATGCAAATCATCTCCGAATTGGAAGAGACGCAGCGCGGTCCCTACGGCGGCGCGTTGGGATACTTTTCTTTTTCGGGAAACCACGACTCGTGCATCACGATACGCAGTGCGTTGCTTAAAGACGGCAAAGCCTTCATTCAGGTAGGTGCGGGACTCGTCGCCGACTCCGTCCCCTACGCCGAGTATATGGAAACGGTTAATAAATCCCGAAACATCGTGAATGCCGTCGCTATGGCGGGCGAAATGCAAAAGCAGGAGTAAAACGGTTCCCGCCCGTGCAGCTTTTTTTAACGATCTCTCGCCCACGCCTCGGCAAAATAGGTCAAAATAATGTCCGCACCGGCACGGCGGATAGCCGCGAGGGACTCGTCGCGGGTCGCCCGCAAGTCAAGCCAGCCAAGTTTTTCAGCAGCAAGGAGTTGCGCGTATTCACCGGAAACTTGGTAGGCGGCGACGGGCAAAGTAGTGTTTTCCCGTGCATCACGGATAATGTCGAGGCACGGACCGGCGGGCTTCACCATCAAAATATCGGCACCCTCGGCTTCGTCGAGACGCAGCTCGCGCAAAGATTCGCGGCGATTGGCAACATTGAGCTGATAGGTCGCCTTTGAAATGGGCGGCGCATCGGGAGCGCGAGTGCTGCCCACGGCATCGCGAAAAGGACCGTAGTAGGCAGAAGCATATTTCGCCGAATACGCCATAATGCCGGTGGAAGACAGTCCGTCGGCGTCAAGCGCGGCACGAATCGCCTTCACGCGCCCGTCCATCATGTCCGAAGGGGCGACAAAATCCGCGCCGGCACGTGCGTGCAAGACCGCCATTTCGGAAAGTACTGCCACGGTGGCATCGTTATCCACATCGCCACCGGCGGCATCAAGAAGCCCGTCGTGCCCATGAGTCGTGTAAGGATCAAGAGCGATATCGCTAAAAATAGGCAAAGCCGGAACACTGGATTTAATTTCGCCAATAGCCCGCAAAACAAGAGCACTGGGGTTGAGAGCCTCGCGCCCATCGGCGGTTTTAAGCGCGGAATCCGTCTTCGGGAAAACAGCCACGCCTCCTATCCCAAGTGATTCAAGTTGTGCACAATAAGCAGCAAGCCGACACAGCGGCAGACGGAAAATACCGGGCAGCGAAGACACCGCTTCCGGCTCAGAACCTTCTACAATAAAAAGCGGCTGGACGAGGTGCGCCGGCGTCAAGATGGTCTCAACGACAAGGGCACGCACAGCAGCACTCTTGCGCAAACGGCGCGGACGGACTGGCAGGTTCAGCGTGTTCATTTCGCCAAAACGCTTCCCACAGGAACGCCCCAAACGCAACACCGAAGCAAACCCCGCAAAACAATCTGCAAAATAACCCCCGCGCTTGCAGAAAAAAAGAAAAGGTTGTGTTTGCCTCGCCACCTTAAATCGCCAAAATGCGCGCCATGTTGTCAGGGTCTGTTCAAGATGAAATTTCTTCCGCCAAAAGCGGCAAACCGCTTATTGAGTTGAGTCAAATCACCAAGACTTACGGTCAAGGCGAGGCCGCTTTTCAAGCATTGCGCGGAATCAACCTTGTTATCCGCAGAGGGGAGTTTGTCGCCATCATGGGACACAGCGGATCGGGAAAATCTACCCTCATGAACATTCTCGGTTGTTTGGATTCACCGACTTCAGGCTGCTATAAATACAAAGGCATCTCCATCGAAACCTTGGACGCCGACCGCCGCTCGCTCCTGCGGCGTTATTCGCTGGGATTCATTTTCCAAGGCTTCAACTTACTCGCCCGCGCAAGTGCCCTCGAAAATGTTGAATTGCCCCTGATCTACCGTTCATTGCCGGAACACGTTCGACGCGAAAAGGCACTGAAAGCACTCCGCGCCGTCAACCTCGCCGACAAACTGGAAAACACACCTTCCGAACTCTCTGGCGGACAACAACAACGCGTCGCAATCGCCCGCGCCCTCGTCACAAACCCAGACACTCTCTTCGCCGACGAACCAACCGGCAACCTCGACAGCACCACCACCTTTGAAATTATGGAACTCCTTGTGCGCCTTAATAAAGAGCTGGGCATCACTATTCTCATGGTCACACATGAAGACGATGTCGCCGCTTACGCCGACCGCGTCGTCCGCATCACCGACGGCCTCGTTTCGGAGGATAACCTTGTTGCCTCCCGCAACCAAAAGCCACCCACACAACCAACGCCCGCCCCCATCGCGCCCCCACCGCCAGCGACGGCGGCGACAACGGTGACGGTGACGACAACACCGGCGCAACAACCAACGCCGCCGGTGACGGTGACGGTGCAGCAACTAACGCCAGCGCAACAAGTAACGCCGATTCCTGCGCCGCCGGTGCCACCGCCGGTGAAACAACCAACGCCGGTGCCTGCACCGCCGCCGGTGAAAACCGCATCAACGCTCAATTCGCCGTCTTCGCTGTTATTCACGCCGCTTCCTGTGAAAAACAAAGCTGCGAGCACGGCGTCTCCTATCTCCCTGCCAACAAAACTGTTCTTTTCCAAAAAAGAAAATCCGCCCGCGCCCGCGCCAGTGCCGCAAACTCCACCCCAGCCGCAAGTGCCGCCGCGAACGTCGAAAGTGCCACCGTTCGCACCGCAACCACCGCCGTCATTTGCGTCACCACCGCCGCCCCGGCCGTTCGCACCGCAGCCACCGCCGCGCCAGTCGCTACCGCCGTCATTCGCGCCACAACCACCATCTCCCCAGCCACCACCGCCCCGACCGCAACCGCCGCCAGCGCAACCCACGCCCCCGCCGCGGCAAATATCGCCGTTTCCCGCGCCGCGTCCCTCGCCGCAGTCGTCGCCGGTATTCACGCCGCTTCCTGTAAAGAACACCTCCGCGAACACGGCATCTCCTGTCTCTCTGCCAACAAAACCGTTCTTTTCAGAAAAAGAAACTCCGCCCGCGCCTGCGCCGCAACCACCGCCAGCGCAACCCGCCTTCGCGCCGCGACCGATATCGCCGCTTCCTGCGTCGTCCCCTGCACCGTCTCCCGCGCCGCAGTCGTCGCCGGTATTCACGCCGCTTCCCGTAAAAAACACCTCCGCGAACGCGACGTCTTCTATCTCCCTGCAAACAAGGGTGTTCCTTCCAGAAAAAGAAAAGTTTTCGCCGCCACCGCCGGTATCGCCGCCGCCAGCACCATCTCCACCTCCGCCGCAGCCAGCGTCTCCGCCGCCTCAACCGTTGCCCGCGCCACAGCCCGCTCAGCCGCAAAGTCTATCCGTAACTAATTATTCCACAAACACTTTTTCGGTAATCGTTCCCGTCGTTGTCCCCATGATGGCAACTCCCGCCGCCGCTGACTCCGCCACCCCAAAACCTCCACCGGAAACTCCGCCCGAACCAAAACCCGAACCTCCTCCACCCGAACAAGTTGCACCCGCGCCTGAGCCTGATCCCGCTCCCGATCCCACGCCTGAACCTGCGCCACCACCAGAACCTTCACCCGAACCTCCGCCGCTTGAAGCCACGCCGGAACCTCCTCCACCCGAACAAGTTCCGACTACGCCTGTGGCGGCGATTCCTGGGTCTGACGCGGAGGATTTAGCCGAGACGCCCCGACGCACCCTTTCAATCCGTGCGCCGATTGTTGTTCGCGAATTTGCCGACACCCTGGGCATCCACATCCACAGTCTCGTGGGTGAACTGATAGAATTGAATATCTTCGCCTCTATCAGTCAGAAGATGGAAGAAAGTGCGGCGGTGCGCATTGCACACAAACACGGCGTCGTCCTCGATATCATTTATCCAGATCCGCCCAAAGAAATTACAAAACTTCCGCCGCCACCACCACCGCCGCCGCCACCGATACCAGAGCCGAAGCCGGAACCAGCACCCGCCGCCAAACCAAGCATCCCTGAAACCGAAACGCCTGCGGCAGCCGCGCAGCAATCTTCGGTCATCGTGATTCAACCGCCGCAAGTTATTGTTATGCACGATAATAAGGAAACACCTGCGCCGCCTCCCGTATCGAAAATAGAAACTTCCGAGACAAAAAAATTTGAATGGGTCGAAACTCAGAAAGTTGAAATCGTGGAGACCTTGCGCATTGAGAAACCCGTTTCAGAAAAAAAAGCAGAATCTCCCCGCGCCGAATCCGAATCTTCGACGAGCAAAGTTATTGATGTAGAAGAAAAAGCGAAACCTGCCCAGCCCCTTGTTGTCGTGCCAAAGTCTTCCGAGGCGGAGCCACCCCAAATCTTGACGCCAGCCCCACTGCGCAGCCTGCTTGCCCTGCCAAAACCGCCCCCGCGCAGAATTTTTCCTCCCCGAGAACTCCCGCCCCCGACGCCCAAAAAACGCCTCAAAATTTCCCGTCTCTCTTCCTCTTGGAGCCGTGAACGCCAGCGTCGCCTTACCCTTCACCGACAGAGTATTCATTAAAAGACACATTCTTTTTCCCTCTCTTTAATCAGGCCAATGTTCGCTACAGTATCTTTTCTGCAGATGGTTTTTAACGCCTTCCTCATCGCATTGCGCGAGATACGGCGAAACATCACCCGCTCCTTTCTCACGGTGTTGGGCATCATCATCGGCGTCGCCGCCGTTATCACGATGGTCACGCTGGGCGAAGGCGCCACGGAAGCCGTCAAAGGCACGATCTCCAACCTCGGCAGCAACTTGCTTATCCTGCGCCCGGGTCTTGGCTTCGGTCCGCGTTCCGCCTCCGTCGGCATTCCAAATTTCTCCGAAAGTGACGTCGCCGCCATCCGCGCACAGGTGGCAAACATCATTTCCGTCGTGCCGGTGCGCAACTCAACGCTCACGACCCGCTTTCTCCAAAACGCCCGCAACACCCAAATCGTCGGCAGCACCAAGGAGTATTTCACCGTCAACCGCTGGGAACTCGCCGAAGGACGATCCCTCAACGATTTTGATGTCGAAACCGGCGCCGCCGTCTGCGTTATCGGCGAAACTGTTCGCGGCGAATTGTTTGCCAACACCGGCATCGATCCGCTCGGTCAAAATATCCACATCGGCACCGTCGCCTGCGAAGTCGTCGGCATTCTTAAACGCAAGGGACAAATGGGTTGGCGCGATCAAGACGATACTGTAATCACGCCCCTGACGACTTTTCAACAGCGCCTCCTCGGTCGTATCAGTATGCAGGACATAGACCTTATCAACATCTCCGTGCGCGATGGGGTCAGCACCGATAAGATCATTAACGAAATCACCCCCCTCATGCGCCAACGGCGAAACCTCGCCCAAGGGCAGGATAATAATTTCTTCATAATGGACCCCAGCCAGATTACCAACGCCGTCACCCAGTCCACCAGAACCATGACAATGCTCCTCGCCGCCGTCGCCGGCGTGTCCCTGCTCGTGGGCGGAATAGGCATCATGAACATCATGCTCGTCTCGGTCACAGAACGCACACGCGAAATAGGAATCCGCCTCGCAATCGGCGCCAGAGCACGCGAAGTGCTGCTACAGTTTTTAGTCGAAGCCGTGACACTTTCTTGCCTCGGCGGATTGCTCGGAATCGCATTGGCAGTAATCCTCTGCGCAACACTCGCACCAACAATCGGCGTGCGCTATCTCTTTAACCCACAAATAAATATCATCTCCTTCCTCTTCTCCGCCGCCGTAGGCATTATTTTCGGATTCACACCCGCCCGCCGCGCCGCCGACCTCGACCCCATAGAAGCCCTCCGCCACGAATAATAACATCACGCCTCCTCTACGAAAACACGCTCCATCGTTTTTTCATTGAATCTATAAAGAAAGAGATCAACCTTAGCTTTTGCTCAAAGGAATGTTATGGAATCCACCCACAAAGTAGATGGCGAAAACGCCGAAACTGCCGCGCAAACCGCTTTTCTCGTCGGCTTACAACGCGCCGGAGAAAGCCCGAAAGAAGCAAGTGCACTGATCAGCGAATTGCACGAACTCGTCACCAACCTCGGCATCACCGTCGGAGACTCCACCATCGTGCGCATCCGCGAAGAACACCCACGTTACCTCGTCGGCGCCGGAAAAATGGAAGAAATAGCCGAAAAAGCACGCGCCCAAGGCTGCAAACTCATCATTTTCGACGATTCCCTTTCCCCAGCCCAACAACGCAATTGGGAAAATGATTCAAAACTGCGTGTCATTGACAGACAAGAAGTTATCCTCGATATCTTCGCCTCCCGCGCCTCCACCCGCGAAGCCGTTCTCCAAGTCGAACTCGCCCGCCTCGAAATCCAGCTCCCCCGCCTCAAACGCCTTTGGTCCCACCTCGACCGCCAACGCGGAGGAGGCTCTACACAACGCGACGCCGGCGAAACACAAATCGAAATGGACCGCCGCCTCCTGCGCAAACGCATCGCAAAAGTGCGCACGGAATTGGAAGCCGTAAAACGCCACCGCGCCACACAACGCAAACAACGACAACGCGTTCCATTGCCAACAGCCGCCATTGTCGGCTACACCAACGCAGGGAAATCCTCCCTCCTCAACAAACTCACAGGCACTTCCCTTCTCGCCGCCAACAAACTCTTCGCAACACTCGACCCCACGACCCGCCGCCTCACCCTGCCAAACGGACGCATCCTCCTCCTCACCGACACCGTAGGCTTCGTCCGCCGCCTGCCCCATCAATTGGTTGACGCATTCAAATCAACCCTCGAAGAAGCCGTCCAAGCCGACTTTCTCATCCAAGTCATAGACATTTCCTCCCCCGAATACGCCGCACACTGGCAAACAACTCGCACCGTCCTCGCAGAAATCGGTGCCGCCGAAAAACCCCTCATCACAGTCTTCAACAAAATCGACACCCTCACACAACCCACCACCACCGATGCCGCCCGCGAACTCCACCCCGACGCCACATTTGTCAGCGCACACACCGGCGAAGGAATAGAAACTCTACTCGCCAAATTAGAACAAAAAACAAATGAACAACAATACCCAGCCCAACTCTTTATCCCCCACGAACGCCACGACTTCCTCGGAAAACTCCGCGCCACCGCCACCGTCCTATCCGAAAAACACGAAGACACAGGCGTCCGCGTCGAAGCCCTCCTCCCTCCCCGCATCCTCACAGCCGCCGCCGCTTTCACCGTATAAAATAGGCACCGTGTAGAAAATAGACGCGCCTTGGAACGCACCCCAAAGGGGCGGCCTCAACATAGCCCAGGGCAACGCCCTGGGAAAGAGGGAGGAAAGAGCGGAGGTTTACCCCACTCTCTTTATAGGAGAGTGGGGCTTTTTCTACTCAACCTAAAAATCACCAATCTTTTTACCCCTCAAAATTCCCAAAAAAACAAGCGACGAAACCCCAAACACCCCACCCACCAACGCCCATACAATCACGTATTTCACCGTCTTCCTATCGTAATAGTGCGTGGAATGAACCATATCAACCACAGACAATCTCCTGTAGGAAGTCACGCTGTCCCCACCGGAAGCCAACAACCGAATTTTTCCCGATTCCCGAAGGTTCCACGAAATAAACGAAAACAAAGCCGACCCCGCAAGCGCGGCGCAAAAAAACAAAGACACAACTCTTTTCATATCATAAATCTGCCAGAAATCCTGCTCCCGTCAACCCCTCAAATTCCTCCCCCGGCGCGCTCCCCCGGCGCTCATCTGCGGCGCACAACTGTCCCAACCGGCGGCGCAACCCCCTCGAATTTTCCCTCCCAACCACTTCCAACCCAATAACTTAATCAACCTCCCAATCCCCCCCCCTGAAAAAGTGGAGGAGCGGAGGAGTGGAAAGCCCCAAGCATTTCCCAGGGCAACGCCCTGGG